>CANIID010000048.1 GCA_947467315.1 Betaproteobacteria bacterium
GATGGTGGGAATGTCCGGCACGGCGGGTGAGCGTTTGGCTGCGCTCACGGCAAGCGCGCGCAATTTGCCGGCTTTGACTTGCTGCATATAGGGCGGCAGGTTGTCGAGGGTGGCGATGATTTGCCCGCCGATCACGTCGGCCATCACGCCGGCGCTGCCTTTGTACGGAATGTGCTGGATGCTGGTGCCGGTGGCGGTTTTGAACATTTCCATCGACAGGTGTGCGGTGCTGCCGTTGCCGGGCGTACCGTAGTTGAATTTGTTCGGATTGGCTTTCAGATGCGCGATGAAGTCCTTGACGCTTTTCGCCGGCACGCTGTTATTGACCACGAGTATGTTCGGCACGGTCGCCACCAGGCTCACCGGCGCGAAATCTTTTACGGCGTCCCACGGCAGCTTGCGATACAGGCCCGGGTTGATGCCATGCGTGCCTGCGGTCACCATGATCAAGGTGTGGCCGTCCGGCGTGGCTTTGGCGGCGACGTCGGTGCCGATGTTGCCGTTAGCGCCGGGGCGGTTATCGATGATCACCGGCTGGCCAAACGCCTCACTCATCTTTTGTCCAACCACGCGCGCGAGAATATCGGTGGCGCCGGCGGGGGTGTAGGCGACGATGATGCGGATGGGTTTGGTGGGGAAATTTTGCGCTTGCGTCCATGCAGGCAATAGCAGAATTGCCGATAAGTATTTGTAATTAAAAGGTATTTTCATGTGACCTCTTGAGGGATTGAATATTGTTGATGGGTTTCACCCATCCTACAGAAAGGCAGATCAATCGAGTTTGATGTTGGCATCCTTGACCACTTTCGCCCACTTGGCGAGGTCGCGTTTGATGATGGCCGCGAAGTCTTCCGGCGTGTTGCCGATGGCTTCCGCACCTTGCTGTGCGAGGCGGTCGCGCATGTCTTGCGTCTTGATCGCTTTGACGACTTCGGCGTTCAAACGATTGACGATTTCGCGCGGCGTGGCGGCTGGCGCGAGCACGGCGAACCACACGGTGACATCAAAACCCGGCAGTGCGGATTCAGCCACCGTCGGCACCTCGGGCAAGGCGCGCGAGCGTGCGGCGCTCGACACCGCCAGCGGTTTCAGTCTGCCTGATTTTATAAACGGCAGCACCGACGGCAGGTTGTCGAACATCACCGACACTTGGCCCGCGACGATGTCGGTCAACGCGGGCGCACTGCCTTTGTACGGCACGTGAATCATGTTGATGCCCGCGGAGGTTTTGAGCAACTCCGCCGACAGATGCGTGGATTGCCCCGCGCCGGTGGAGGCGTACGCGAGTTGGCCCGGACGTGATTTCGCCAGCGCAATCAGTTCCTTCACATTGCTCGCCGGCACCGACGGATGCACCACCAGTGCATTGGGCACGCCGGCGATCATGGTCACCGGCGCGAAATCGCGCACGGTGTCGAACGGCACTTTGCTATACACCGCCGGGTTGCTGGTGAGCGTGCTGCCGGGCGACACCAGCAAGGTGTAACCGTCGGGCGCGGCTTTGGCCACCAGCTCGGTGCCGATGTTGCCGCCCGCGCCGGGGCGGTTGTCGATGATGAAGGTTTGTCCCCACGCCTCGGAGAGTTTTTGCCCGGTGAGCCGCGCCATGATGTCGGAGGTGCCGCCAGCGGGGAAGCCGACGATCAGGCGTACGGCTTTGGTGGGGTACTGTTGCGCCGGTGCGGATGTCGTGGCCGCCATAAAAACAAGTGAAACAAATGCCGTGCTGAACAACGCTTTCATCAAAACTGCTCCTTGGTTATCCAATCAATTTTCGCGGGAACGACGGTGTTGTTGATGACGATCTATCCTGTTCATCCCTGTTCAATCGGGTTTGAGCTTGAATTTACCCGCCTTTGATTCCCGCCGCCTTGATCACCTTCGCCCACTTGGCGATTTCGCGCTCGATGAACGCGGTGTATTGCTCTGGCGTATTGCCTACAGGATCAGCGCCCTGATCCAAGAGGCGCGCGCGCAGGTCGGGCGCGTTGACGGCGCGCACGATGGCGCTGTTAAGTGTGTCGATGATTGCGCGCGGGGTTTTTGCGGGCGCGGCGATGCCGAACCACGAGGTCACATCAAAGCCCGGCAGACCGGACTCATGCAGCGTGGGTATGCCCGGCACTGCCTGATTGCGTCGCGTGCCCGACAACGCCACAGGCCGCAGCCGGCCGCTACGCACGTGCTGTATCGCCACCGGGATATTCGCGAAGTACATCGATATCTCGCCAGAGAGCAGCGCCACCATGCCCGCGCCGCTGCCTTTGTACGGCACATGCACGAGCTTCACGCCGGTCATGTATTGAAACAGCTCCGCCGATAAATGCGGCGTGCTGCCCGCGCCGGACGAGCCGTAGTTGATGTCGCCGGGACGCGCATTGGCGAAGGCAAGAAACTCTTTTAACGTCTTGGCGGGAATCGAGGTGTGCAGCACCAGCAGATTCTGCGATTCGGCCACCAGCGAGATAAACGCAAAATCGCGGATCGAATCGTAGTTGGGTTTGGCGAGCGTGGGGTTGGTGCCGTGCGCGGGTGCGTTGAGCAAAATGGTGTAGCCGTCGGGCGCCGCGCGCGACACCAATTCGGTGGCGATCATGGTGCTGGCGCCGCCGCGGTTATCGACGATCACTTGCTGGCCAAGAAACTCAGCCATCTTCGGCGCGACCGCGCGCGCTAGGAAATCATTGGTACCGCTGGGCGGAAAGCCGACGATGAAGCGGATGGGCTTGGCGGGGTAGCCTTGCGCGGGCGCGTTGGCCGCTGCCGCGACGCCCGCCAAGACGACCAGAGTGGCACGTAAGTATTTGTATTTAAGCAACATTTTATTATGGTTAGGGCTTACTCACCCTTGATCCCCGCGGCCTTGAGCACTTTCGCCCATTTGTTGATTTCGTTCTGCACGTAGGTCGTTGCCTGTTCCGGCGAATTGCCTATCGGATCCGCACCCAGGTCCTTGAACCGCGCCTGCAAGTCGGCCGACTTCAGCGCGCGCAGGATTTCGCTGTGCAGCCGGTCAACGATGGGACGCGGCGTCTTGGCGGGCGCGGCGACGCCGTACCAGGTGGTGACTTCGTAGCCGGGCACGCCGCTTTCGGCGATGGTGGGCATGTCGGGCGCAGCCAACGAGCGTTTGGCGCCGGTCACCGCCAGTCCGCGCAGCCGTCCCGTGCGCGCGTAGCCGATCACCGACGGCATGTTGCCGAAGTAGAGCGAGAACTGTCCACCCAGCATGTCGATCAACGCCGGTCCCGCGCCTTTGTAGGGCACATGCACCCATTTCACGCCGGTCAAGTATTCGAACAGCGCGCCGGATAAATGCACCGTGGTGCCCACGCCCGATGAGCCGTAGAAAATATCGCCCGGCCTTGCCTTGGACACCGCGATCAACTCTTTGATGTTGCGCGCGGGCAGTGACGGGTGCGCAACCAGAAGGTTCACCGATTCAGCCGCCGTGGTGATGAACGCGAAATCGCGGATCGAGTCGAAGTTGAGCTTCATCAGCGTCGGGTTGGTGGCGTGGCCCGGCGCGTTGAGAATGATGGTGTAGCCATCGGGCGCGGCGGTTTTGGCGAACAACTCGCTGGCAATGGCAGTGTTGGCGCCGCCGCGATTTTCGATGATGAACTGCTGGCCCATCTGCTCGGTGAGCTTCTGCCCCAGCGCGCGCGCCACGATGTCATTGGTGCCGCCCGGTGGAAATCCGACCACAAACCGCACCGGCTTGTTGGGATACTGCTGCGCGTAAGTAAGTGCTGGCGTTAGTAACAAAACGCACGATAACATCATGTATTTAAGATGGTTTTTCAAATCCCCTCCTGGGTGGTTGTGCTGCGGCAAACCCTGTAATCACTCACCTTTGATCCCCGCCGCCTTGATGACTTTAGCCCACTTGGCGATCTCGTTTTGCATGAATGTTGTGAATTGCTCCGGGGTGCCGCCCACGGGCTCAGTGCCGCCGTCACGCAGGCGCGTGCTGAAATCCGGTGACTTCAATGCGCGCACCACTTCGCTGTTGAGTTTATCGACGATCGCGCGCGGCGCTTTTGCCGGAAAGGCGATGCCATAGAACGCGGTCACCACAAAGCCCGGCAAGCCGGCTTCGATGACGGTGGGCACCTCAGGCACCGAGGGCGAACGTTTCTCGCCGGTAACCGCGAGCGCGCGCATGCGGTGGGTGCGCACGTAACCGATGATGCCCGCGATGTTGCCGAAGTACAGCACATGCTGCCCCGCCAGCAGTTCGATCAGCGCCGGCCCCGCGCCCTTGTACGGCACGTGAACCATCTTCGTGCCGGTCATCATCTGAAAAAGTTCGGTGGACAAGTGGCCGGTGCTGCCGGTACCTGACGAGCCATAGTTGATCTCGCCCGGCCGCGCCTTGGCGAAGGCAATGAGTTCCTTCACGCTTTTCACCGGCAGCGAAGGATGCACCACCAGGATGTTTTGCGCATCCGCCACTTGGGTGACGAAGGTGAAATCGCGGATCGAGTCGAAATTCAATTTCATCAGCGACGGGTTGGTGGCATGGCCCGGAGAGACAAACATCACGTTGTAGCCATCGGGGGCGGCGCGCGACACCTGTTCCGTTGCCACCGCAGTGTTGGCGCCGGGACGATTTTCAACGATAAACTGCTGGCCAGTCTGCTCGGACAGTTTTTGCGCCAGCCCGCGCGCGACAATGTCGTTGGGGCCGCCGGGGGCGAAGCCGACGATGAGACGCACGGGTTTGGCGGGGTAGGTTTGCGCAATGCTCACCGCCGGCATGCAGCCGATCAATATCGCGAGCACCGTACCTTGCGACGCGTTTTTCTTCTGCATGCGCTCCTCCAAAAACTTGCCCCGGTACACGCGCGTGGCGTGCCGGGGCAATCAGTATATCCCGCGAATAGACGTTACCCCGCGGCGCGGCGCACTGTTTTCTTTTTCGCTGCCATGCCGCCCTCCTGGTTTTACGCCCTCACACCCAACACCTTACGCCTCACGGGCATTACAAGTAATCAATAATCTTCCACTCCCCCGGATTCACATTGACCACATGCTTGCTGTGGCCCGCGCGCCGGTCGGCATAGACGCGGCCTTCTTTCATCACGAGCTGGATGTTTTTCTTTTCCTGCAGGCAAGCGATATTTTTCAGCGGATCGCCCTTGACCGCCACGATGTCGGCAAGTTTTCCGACTTCAACCGTACCGAGTTCTTTTTCCATTTTCAGCGCATGCGCGGCATTGCGCGTGGCGGTCATGATCGCTTCCATCGGCTTCATGCCGAGCTTGACGTAGATCTCCAGCTCCTTGGCATTGGTACCCATTTCCGGATCAAAGCCCATGTCAGTGCCCATGGCGATTTTGACGCCCGCCTTGTGCATTTTCTGGAAGGTGTCGAAGCAATACGGTTGCAGCGCCTTCATTTTGTTAATCACGAACATCGAGGTGCCTTGATCCTTCCGGTTCTGGATCGCGCCGTCGGTGCGATGCAGCAGCGTGGGCGTCATCCACACTTTCGAATCCGCGATGAGGTCGATCACTTCGTCATCGTGAAACACCATATGCTCAATGGTGTCGGCGCCGGCCTCCAGCGCCATGCGATGCCCGTTCGGCGTGAAGCAATGCACCGCTGCCGGTTTGTGAAACGCGTGCGCTTCATCGACGATGGCGTTGATTTCTTCCTGTGTCATGTTGCGGATATCGGGCTCTTCCTTGTCGGTGCCGCCGCCGCCGGTGGCGCAGGTTTTGACGATGTCGCAGCCCGCCAGCAGGTTGGTGCGCGCGAGTTTGCGCAGTTCCCACGGGCCATCGGCGGTCTGAAAACCCAGGCGTTGCGCCGCGCGCGGCTGGATCAAATCCAGATGCGAGCCGGTAATGGTGGTGAAGCCGCCGATGAACATGCGCGGACCTTCGACAATGCCGGCGTTGATGGAATCACGCACCGCGCACAGATGCGCCGTGAGCAGGCCGCGATAGCTATTCAGCCCCAGATCACGCAACGTGGTAAAGCCCATGTCAAAACACAGTTGCGCGTGAAACAAACCGTACATCTGCTGCAACTCGGGCGTGATTTCCCACTGCGCGACGCGGTAATTGTGAAACGTCAGGCAGTTGAACATCATGGTGTGCAGATGCACATCCATCAGGCCCGGCATCAGCGTCAAGCCCTTGCAGTCGATATGCTCGGCCTTGGCGGGAATTTTCACCGCACCCTTGGCGCCGACGGCTTTGATGCGCCGGCCTTCGAGCACGATCACCGGGTTTTTCAGCGGCGTGCCGCCGTTGCCGTCGATGAGGGTTGCGCCGGTGATGACTTTGACGTCGCCTTTGGGCTCGGCTATTTTGTAATCAAACATGGTGTTTCCTTGTTCGTACCCAGCGTTCGATGGACCGAAAGTAATGAATCAACCGGACAAAGTCAATCAGACGGTCGTGAAGGCCAGCGGTTGTTTCGATGAAATTCCTTACTCGTGAACCTTGGTCATCGCCGCGACGAAACTCGCATACGCGCGCGGATCCAGCCGTGCGGGATTCGCGGGTTTCAGCCGCAGCATATCGAGCGTGGCTTCGAGCTCGGCGCGCCGCATATCGCGCGTGATGAACACCAGCCGCGAGCGGCGGTCCGCGTCCGGCCACTGTGCCAGCATTACCGGCTCGTGTATCAGCGTCTGCACCGCATGCACCACCACCGGCTCGCCTTCGACATTGAGCAACGCTTTCACGCGCAACAGGTTCGCGCCGCGTAGCGACGCTATCGCGGTTAGCCATGCGGTCATGCCCATGCGGCTTACCGGCTCATCCAGATAAAGGCAGTACGACCGGATGTGATCGTGGTGCTTGTGTACTGGGGTATAGGTAACATTAGTCACCGCTTCGTCACGCAACCAGCGCGCGACTTCGCTGCCGCGCGCGCCAGCGTTAAGTGCCACGCCAAACAATGCCGCCGGATCGATGTTGCCCTGATGTACGGTTTGCACCGGTGCGCCGGGATTTAGTTGGGCCAGACGCTGAAGCAGCGCAGCGGTTTGGGCCTCGGCGGCGACATCTGTTTTGGTGAACAACAGCCGGTCGGCGACGGCGGCTTGTTTGACGGCTTCGGGCTGACGATCAAGCTGCGTCATGCCATTGACGGCATCGACCAGCGTGATCACGCCATCCATTTCAAAACGCGGCGCAATTTTTTCATCGGCGATCACGGTCTGAATAATCGGCACGGGATCAGCGAGCCCGGTGGTTTCGATCAGCACACGATTAAACGGCGGCACGCCACCGGCGAGTCGTTTGGCATCCAGATCGCGCAACGTATCCACCAGATCGCCGCGCACGGTGCAGCAAATGCAGCCGCTGGAAAGCAAAACCGTGTTTTCGTTGGGCGTCGCAATCAGCAAGTGATCGAGGCCGATTTCGCCGAACTCGTTGATGATGACCGCCGCGCCCGCCATCGCGGGATCTTGCAGCACGTGGTTGAGCAGCGTGGTTTTGCCGCTACCCAGAAAGCCGGTAATGATCGAAACGGGGGTGCGTGATGCCATGTTCGTAACCAGCCGCTCAAATGACAAGGGCGCGAAGCTGATGCATTCGCGCCCTTTGGTTTATTGCTCTGCGTAACGTGGCTTAGCCTACTTCTCCATACTCGCCGAATACTTGCCCAACGCAGCCAGGCCATTCATGCGTCCGCGATGCGCGAGTGCAGCTTGCGCGGCAGGCACATTGGCTGCCGAACCACGCCAGGCTTTCAAACACGCTTGCTGCAAGGCGCGTCCATACGAGAATGTCAGCGGCCACGGATTGTTGCCGAGTTTGTTCATCGCATCCAAATGCGCGGTAGCCAGTTCGTCGCTTTGGCCGCCCGACAGAAACGCAATGCCCGCGACCGCCGCCGGGACCGTGCGTTTCAGGATGCGCACAGTGCGCTCGGCAACTTCGTCCACGCCGGCCTGGCGCGCGCATTTCTTGCCGGAAATCACCATGGAGGGTTTCAGCACCGAGCCTTCGAGTGACACGCGGTTCATGTACAAGGCCTCGAACACGGCATTTAACGTCCACTCGGTGACTTGCTCGCAGCGCTCGATGGTGTGATCGCCGTCCATCAGCACTTCGGGTTCGACGATGGGCACCAGACCGGCTTCCTGGCAAATCGCGGCGTAACGGGCCAGTGCGTGTGCGTTGGCGACAATCGAGGTTGAACTCGGCAAGTCAGCGCCGATGTCGATCACCGCGCGCCATTTGGCGAACTTAGCGCCGAGCTTCACGTAATCCGCGCAGCGCTTGGGCAAGTTATCCAGCCCCTCGGTCACGGTTTCGCCAGGACAAAAGGGTAGCGGTTTGGCGCCCGCATCCACCTTGATGCCGGGCAACACGCCGTTTTTGTTCAAGAGCTCAACGAACGATGTGCTGTCAGCAGACTTTTGCCGCAGCGTTTCGTCGTACAAAATCACGCCGCTGATGGTGTCACCGATACCCTTGGTGGTGAACAGCATATCGCGATAGGCGCGGCGGTTTTCTTCGGTGTTTTCAACGTTGATGCTGTCGAAACGTTTGCCGATGGTGCCGGTGCTTTCGTCGGCGGCAAGGATGCCGCGACCGGGGGCGACCATGGCGCGGGCGATTTCAACTAGGGATAATGACATGTAACCTCCTGTATTTAAACGATATTTATTGCCGCGTCTAGGCGTGGCGATGTTCGCCGACTTTGATGATTTTCATGGTGTTGGTGCCGCCGACTTTGCCGAAGGGCTCGCCGATGGTGATCACGATGGTGTCACCGTTTTGCACCGCGCCGCGTTTTACCAGCTCGTCTTCCGCCAGTTGCAGCGCCTTTCCCGGATTGCGCGCGCCCGTGAACTTGACCGGATACACACCCTTGAACAAGGTCACGCGGCGGCGGGTTTCAGCGACGGAACTCAGTGCGTAAATCGGCACCGCAGTGGACAGCCGCGACATCAGCATCGGCGTCTTGCCGCTTTGCGTCAGCGCTGCGATGGCTTTGATGTTGAGATTGTTGGCCGTAAACACGGTGGCGCGCGCGATGGCTTCTTCGACCTCGCTCGGCGGCGAACGGCGCACGCGTTCGTTGGCGGTGGGGTCTTCCTTCTCAGCCTCGACACACACGCGCGCCATCGCCGCCACGGTTTCGACCGGATACTTGCCCGCGGCGGTTTCGCCGGACAGCATCACCGCATCGGTGCCGTCGAGTACGGCGTTGGCGACGTCGGAAACCTCTGCGCGCGTGGGAATCGGATTCTCGATCATCGATTCCATCATTTGCGTCGCAGTGATCACCAGTTTGTTTTTTTCGCGCGCAAGGCGAATCATGCGTTTTTGCAGCGCCGGCACCACCGCATCACCGACTTCGACCGCGAGGTCGCCGCGCGCCACCATGATGACGTCGGAAGCGTCGATGATTTCTTCCAGTGCGGCAATCGCTTCGGCACGCTCTATTTTCGCCACCATCAACGCCTTGCCACCCGCCTTGTGCATGAGATCACGCGCCCAGCGCATGTCTTCACCCGAACGCGGAAACGACACGCCGAGAAAATCGGCTTTCAGTTCGGCTGCGGTTTTGATGTCCTGTTTGTCTTTTTCGGTCAACGCAGGCGCGGTCAGGCCGCCGCCTTTGCGGTTGATGCCTTTGTTGTTGGAGAGCACGCCGCCAAGCTCAACCACGCAATGGATGCGCGGCCCTTTGACCGAAGACACGCCCAAAACGATACGCCCGTCGTCGAGCAACAGTGTGTCGCCGGTGCGCACGTCCTTGGGCAGATTCGTGTAATCGAGACCCACGGTGTGCTGATCGCCCAGTTTGCATTCGGCGTCGAGGACGAATTTCGCGCCGGCCACCAAGGTGATTTTGTTGTCCTTGAATTTGCCGATGCGGATTTTCGGGCCTTGCAGATCCACCAGCACGCCGACGGCGCGCCCAGCCTTACGCGCAAGCTTGCGCACCAGCTCCACTCGCGCCTTGTGTTCGGCGGCAGTGCCGTGCGAGAAATTCATCCGCACTACATCGAGGCCGGCATCGATCATGCGCGCGAGGGTCTTGGCGTCGCTGGAGGCGGGGCCCAGCGTGGCAACTATTTTTGTGCGGCGTGTCATGTCGATTTCTCTGAAAAAGGTAGAATTTTGACTGCCGATTGTGACACCACGTTAATTTCAGCCAGCCCGCGATTCGAGTATTTCAACCGCAGGCAGCTTGCGGCCTTCGAGAAACTCCAGGAACGCGCCGCCACCCGTGGAAATATAGGAAATTTTTTCCGCAATGCCGTATTTCGCGATGGCCGCGAGCGTATCGCCGCCGCCAGCAATGGAAAACGCCTTCGACGTGGCGATGGCTTCGGCGATGACTTTGGTGCCACCGGCGAATTGGTCATACTCAAACACCCCGACCGGGCCGTTCCACACGATGGTGCCGGCCTGGGCAATGAGGGCGGCAAATTGCGCCGCGGTTTTGGGGCCGATATCGAGGATCAAATCGTCAGCGCTTACGGCATTGGCGTCCACCCGGTTGGCACGCGCCATGGCGGCCAGTTCATTGGCGACGACCACATCCACCGGCAGCGGCACTTGCGCGCCGCGCGCTTTCATCAGGTCGATGATTTCCTGTGCTTCGTTCACCAGATTGGGTTCGGCCAGCGATTTACCGATGCGCTGGCCCGACGCCAGCATAAACGTGTTGGCGATACCGCCGCCCACGATCAGTTGATCGACTTTGGCTGCCAGTGATTTGAGTATGGTGAGCTTGGTCGAGACTTTCGACCCGGCCACGATTGCCAGCAGCGGCCGCGCCGGATTGCTCAGCGCCTTGCCTAACGCGTCGAGTTCGGCTGCCATCAGCGGCCCAGCGCAGGCAATTTTGGCAAACTTGGCGATGCCGTGCGTGGTGGCTTCCGCACGATGCGCGGTGCCGAACGCATCGTTCACATACACATCGCACAGCGCCGCCATTTTTTTGGCGAGCGCGTCGTCGTTTTTTTTCTCACCGCGATTGACGCGGCAGTTTTCCAGCATCACCACTTCGCCGGGTTTGACTTCAACGCCATCAACCCAATGGGTGATGAGGCGCACCGGCTGTCCGAGCACTTCGGCGAGACGTTTTGCCACCGGCGCCAGGGTGTCTTCGGGATGCAACTCGCCCTCCGTCGGCCGCCCTAAATGCGAGGTCACCATCACCGCCGCGCCGCCACTGAGCGCGTGCTTGATGCCCGGAATGGAAGCGCGGATGCGCGTGTCTTCGGTAATGTTGCCGTCGTGATCCTGCGGCACATTCAGGTCCGCGCGAATGAACACACGCTGGCCGGCGAGATCAAGATCGGTAAGTCTGCGAAACGTCACTATCGACACCCTGTAAGCTGTAGCGGCTACCTATTTTCTCAACGAAGCGCCTTCCCCTTGAAGGGGAGGGAACATCACTTCGCTATCACACGCACCATTTCCAGCACCTTGCTCGAATAGCCCCACTCGTTGTCGTACCACGACACGACCTTGACGAAGGTGCTGTCGAGCGCGATGCCGGCTTCGGCGTCGAATATCGAGGTGCAGGTTTCATCGCGGAAATCGGTGGAGACGACTTTTTCTTCGGTGTAGCCGAGGATGCCTTTCAGCGCGCCTTGCGACTGCGCTTTCATTTCAGCGCAGATTTCGGCGTAGGTGGCGGGTTTGTTCAACTCAACCGTCAGATCAACCACCGACACATCCGAGGTCGGCACGCGGAACGCCATGCCGGTCAATTTTTTGTTGAGTTCGGGAATCACCACGCCCACCGCTTTGGCGGCACCGGTGGACGAGGGAATAATGTTTTCCAGAATGCCCCGTCCGCCGCGCCAATCTTTGTTCGACGGACCATCGACGGTTTTTTGCGTCGCGGTGGCCGCATGCACAGTCGTCATCAGACCGCGCTTGATGCCCCATTTGTCGTTCAGCACCTTGGCCACCGGCGCGAGACAGTTGGTGGTGCAGGAGGCGTTGGAGATGATCGCTTCGCCCTTGTAGGTTTTGTCGTTCACGCCAAACACAAACATCGGCGTGTCGTCTTTCGACGGGGCGGACATAATGACTTTTTTAGCACCCGCCTTGAGATGTTTTTCCGCCGTGGCTTTGTCGAGGAACAAGCCGGTGGCTTCGATCACGATGTCGGCGCCGACTTCGTTCCACTTGAGTTCGGCGGGATCGCGCAATTGCGTCAGACGTATTTTTTTGCCATTGACGATCAGCGTGTTGCCCTCGAAGGCGATGTCGCCCTTGAAGCGGCCATGCACAGAGTCGTAACGCAGCATGTAGGCCAGGTAATCCGGCTCCAGCAAATCGTTGATGCCAACGATTTCGATATCGGAAAAGTTTTGCACCGCCGCGCGAAACACCATGCGCCCGATGCGTCCAAAACCGTTGATGCCTACCTTGATTGCCATGTCACGATCTCCAAAATGTCTTTTATAAACAAATAGTTACGAATATCTACAACACGCCCTTCACGGTCGATGCGATGTTCGCCGCCGTGAAGCCGAAATATTTAAACAACTCGCCCGCCGGCGCCGATTCGCCATAGCGATCAATGCCCACCACCGCGCCTTCGAGGCCCACGTACTTACGCCAGAAATCCGACACGCCGGCTTCCACCGCGACGCGTGGTATGCCTTTCGGCAACACGCTTGCGCGATAGGCGGCGTCCTGCCGGTCGAACACCGTCGTAGCGGGCATCGACACCACACGCACGGCGACGTTTTCTGCGGCCAGCAACTTTTGCGCTTCAAGTGCGAGCGTGACTTCGGAGCCGGTGGCGATGATCACGGCTTTCGGATTCTGTGCATCCGACAACACATAACCGCCGCGTGCCACATCAGCGATTTGCATTGCGCTGCGTGGGTTGAAATTCAGATTCTGCCGCGAGAACAGCAAGCTCGACGGGCCATCGCTGCGTTCAATCGCGGCTATCCACGCCACCGTCGATTCGACGGTATCGCAGGGCCGCCATACATCCATGTTGGGCAAGATGCGCAAGGCGGTGGCGTGTTCGACCGGCTGGTGCGTGGGGCCGTCTTCGCCCAGACCGATAGAATCATGCGTGAACACATAAATCACGCGCCGCTTCATCAATGCCGCCATGCGCAGCGCATTGCGTGCGTAATCCGAGAACGTGAGGAACGTCGCCACATACGGCATCACGCCGCCGTGCAAGGTCAATCCGTTGGCGATGGCGCACATGCCGAATTCGCGCACGCCGAAAAACAGATAATTGCCGCCGCCGGTGTTACCGACGGCCTTGGAGCCTGACCACCAGGTGAGGTTCGATCCCGCGAGGTCGGCCGAGCCGCCGACGAGTTCGGGCAAGCCCAGTGCCAGCGCTTCGATAGCGTTTTGCGAGGCTTTGCGCGTGGCGATGGTTTCGGCTTTGTCGTTGACTTGCGCCAGCACGCGTGTCGCGTGGGCTTTCCACGCCGCCGGCAGATCGCCCGCCATGCGGCGTTTTAATTCCGCCGCCAGATCGGGATGCTGTTTGGCGTAGGCCGCGAATTTGTCGTTCCACGCGGCTTCGGCTTTTGCACCACGGGCTCGTGCGTCCCACCCCGCGTACACCGCTTCCGGAATTTCAAACGGCGCATGGCTCCAGCCAATCGCTGCGCGCGTCGCTGCGATTTCTTCCGCACCGAGTGGGGCGCCATGCGCGCCGCCTGTGTTTTGTTTTTTCGGCGCGCCTTTGCCGATAAGGGTTTTGCAGCAGATCAGCACCGGCTTCGCGGTTTCTTTTTGCGCGTCGGCAATCGCCGCACTTACCGCATCGGCGTTATGGCCATCGACATCACGTATCACGCGCCAGCCATAGGCCTCGAAGCGCTGCGGTGTGTTATCAGTAAACCATTGTTTTATTTGGGCTTTTTCGGAGTCTATCGAGATGCCGTTATCGTCGTAGAGCGCAATCAGTTTGTTCAGCCCCAGCGTGCCGGCGAGTGAACACACTTCGTGCGAAATGCCTTCCATCAAACAACCATCGCCGAGAAACACATAGGTGCGGTGATCGACGATGGCGTGACCGTCACGGTTGAATTCCGCCGCCAGCATGCGCTCCGCCAGCGCCATGCCCACCGCGTTGGCGATGCCCTGCCCCAGCGGCCCAGTGGTGGTTTCCACGCCGGGCGTCATGCCATGTTCAGGATGCCCGGCGGTCTTGGAATGCAACTGGCGAAAACGCTTCAACTCCGCCATCGGCAAATCGTAGCCGGTCAGATGCAGCAAGGCGTAGAGCAGCATCGAGCCGTGGCCGTTCGACAGCACAAAGCGGTCGCGATTGGCCCACGCCGGATTGGCCGGGTTATGCCGTAAGTGATGGTTCCACAGGGCTTCCGCGATATCCGCCATGCCCATCGGCATGCCGGGATGGCCGGAATTGGCCTGTTGAACAGCGTCCATCGCAAGCGCGCGGATCGCGTTGGCCAGATCGGCTTTGGAGGTCATTGTGGCGGGTTCACAGGAAGGCTACGGAGGGAAATACGATAGCGCAATTATAGCGCCGCGCAGGGGTAGGGGCGACCCCCTCGGCACGTTTCGAGACGCGCGCTTGCCAGCGCGGGAAGCATGGTTACAATTTCATTGTTCCAATCATTCCGAAAGGGGATAGCCATGCGCCGAGCCTTCGTCATCGCCACCGCTGTTTGCGCCTTTTCGCAATCCGCATTCGCACAGGAAACGCTGATCGGCCAGTGGAGCGGGGGCTATTTCCACAAAGGCGTGAACATGAATGTGGCGATGGAGTTGGAAATCACCAGCGTCGAGGGTGACCTTGTTAGAGGCAACTTAAAGGAATTTTCACGGACTTGCGGCGGGGATTACGCCATGGTTGGCAAAATCGAAGGCAAAAGTCTGGGTCTGCGGGCCGTCAAACCCGGCGGGCCGCGCGGCGATTGCGCCTTTGGATTCCGGGCCACGATGGACGGTAGCAAAATGACAGGGCTGGTTGGCGGAACGCACGATCTGACGCTGACGAAGAAATGATGTTGCGGCTGCTGTAGCGGGCGGGTTTGCGAGTAGGAGAGAGATTCTATTTTTGTCGTCTACTCATCCCGCCGCGTCAGCTTAACCCCCAACTGCTTCAACTTCCGATACAAATGCGTGCGCTCCAACCCGACAATCTCCGCCACCCGGCTGATATTCCCGCCCTCTTTCCCCAGGTGATATTCAAAGTACGCGCGCTCGAATGCATCGCGTGCCTCACGTAGCGGCTGGTCGAACGCAGGCGCCTGCTGCACGGGTGTCTGATCCGGCAGCGCGCGCGCCACATCGTCGGCGGTGATTTCGTCACTCTGTGCGGTTTGCGCCAATGTGCGCACCACGCTTTCCAACTGCGTGATATTGCCGGGCCAGTCGAAGTGGCGCAGCGCGTTTAACGCGGCGGTGGAAAACTGGCGCGAGGCGATTTCTTTCGCCTCCACCATGCGCGCCAAAAGCTGCCCGGCCACCTCCGGAATATCGTCGCGATGTTGCCTGAGACTGGGAATGGTGATGGTCATGGCCGACAGCAATTCGTAGAGCTGCGCGTCGAAAGCGCCTTCGGCCGCGACATCCGCCAGCGCGCGCGATGCGCCGCACAGCACGCGCGTGTTGTAGCGCGCGACTTTGGCCAGCAACAGCAGCATACCCTTTTGCTCGGTGCGTGTGAGACTGGCGACATCGTGTACAAACAACGTGCCGTCGCGCGCCTTGTTGAGCAATTCGATGGGCTCGCCGGCGAGTTGCGCGGTACTTTCGGGCGTGACCCATGGCGTATTGCGCGCATGCAGCACGCGCGCGCAAATTTCGATGCCGCAGCCCGGCTCGCCTACCAGCACCACGGGTGTACGCATGCCCGCGATACGTTCAAGCCGTTGTTTGAGATCGGCAATCACCGGCGCGCGGCCCAGTGCGCCGAGCGACGCGCCCGGCGTGGGTTTGTCGGCGCCGTGTTTTAACGCGCGGCCCACGGTAGCAAGCAGCTTTTGCAGGGCGATGGGTTTTTCCAGAAAGTCAAAAGCGCCGATGCGCGTGGCCTCCACCGCGGTGTCGATGGTGCCGTGGCCGGACATCATCACCACCGGCATGGTGAGCTGGCCGTTGCTGGCCCATTCCTTGAGCAGCGTGATGCCGTCGGTGTCGGGCATCCAGATATCCAGCAGCACCATGTCCGGACGCGCATCGTTGCGGCTGGCGCGAGCTTCGGTGGCGTTTTGCGCCAGCGTGATTTTGTAACCCTCGTCGGTCAATATCTCCGACAGGAGTTCACGAATGCCGATTTCGTCGTCTACAACCAGTATCTGTTGCATGGTGGGCTCTCTGTGCGGGTTCTGGTGTTCACGCGGCTGTTTTGGCAAGGGTGTCGCGCGGTGCGAGTTGTTCACGTTTGATGGGCAAAGCGATCAACACGCGCGCGCCGTGCGGTTCAACGTTGCTGATGGTCACACTGCCGCCGTGTTCTTCGATGATTTTTTTCACGATCACCAGGCCCAGGCCAGTGCCCTTGGTTTTGGTGGTCACGTACGGCTCGAACGCGCGCTTCATCAGATGTTCAGGAAAACCACTGCCGTTATCGGTGACGCTGAAACGCAAGGTGTTATCGGTAACGGCGCTGGCGACGGTTATGTTGGGCTGCGGCGTATCACCCAGCGCGTCTTGCGCATTCTGCAGCAGGTTGTGTATGACCTGGCGCAATTGTGCGGCATCGCCGACGATGGGCGGCAGCGCGTCGGCAAGATCGAGTTTGATGCTGGAGCCGAGCGATTCATACAACGTGAGCACTTCGTGCACCAGTGCATTGAGATCGAGCTCGCGCATCGCGGGCTCCGGCGCGCGCGCGTACTGGCTGAATGCATCCACCATGCGTTTTAGCGCCGCCACCTGGTTGACGATGGTCTGGGTGGAGCGCTCCAGCATGCCGGCATCGCTGGCGTCGAGTTTCGACGCCAGCTTCATTTGCAGGCGTTCGGCGGATAATTGTATCGGGGTCAGCGGGTTCTTGATTTCATGCGCGAGGCGGCGCGCCACTTCGGACCAGGCCGCATCGCGCTGCGCCTGCAACACGTGCGTCACGTCGTCGAATACCACCACGAAGCCGCTTTCCACGCCCTGCGCGCCATGCATACCCTGGGGCAGGCGTTTGCCGCGCAACAGCAGTTGCTGATCGCCCGCCTGTGTTTTGCGTTCGGCCTGGCGCTCCCATTCCGTGTCGCCGGCTTCGACAAAACCGTTGGTTATTTCCGTGCCGAGAACGGACAGCGAGCCATCGACGTCGCCCCAATCACGCGCGTTCAATCCCAGCAAGGCTTCGCTTTTCAATCCGAGGATGGCCGATGCACTGGGGTTGGCGCTGCGCAGGCTGAGTTTTTCGTCGAACACCAGCACGCCCGCGGATAGATGCGCCAGAATACTTTCGAGATAGGCTTTGGATTGCACCACCTCGGCCTGATTGCGCTCGGCAAGACTGCGCGCGTCATCGAGTTGGCCGGTCATGCTGTTAAACGACTGCATCAGCAAGCCGAGCTCGTCGCGACTGGAGACTATGGCGCGGCGGCTGTAGTCGCCCTGCGCGACCGCTTGGGTGCCTTCCACCAGGGCAATCAGCGGCGCCGACAGCTCTTCCGACAACAGGAACGCCGCCGCCAGCGCTGCCAGCACCGACAGCAGCAATGTCATGGTGAGCGTAATGCCATACAGCCGTTTGAGGCCGACTCTGCCCAGCACCAGCTCCTGATATTCGCGATAGCCTTGCTGCACCACTTCGGCGTTCTGCGCAAGGCGTTGCGGCACCACCTGGATCAATTGCAGCGCGCGCGGCTCTTCCAGCAGCGATAACACGTTCACCGGCGCCACCACTTTCAGCAGCAGGCCGCGATCGGGCGTGGCATCTGCCAGCGCGTACACCTGCCGCGAACGCAACAGCCGCAGCGCATCCGCAGGCGGCGCATCCGGCGAGACACTGGCGCTCACCGAGCCGGCGTGGGCAATCATGCGGCCGCGCGCGGTAAACAAGGTCGCTTCGGTCACGCCCGCCTGCTCACGCAAGGCATTCAGAATCACCGGATGTTCGGCCGTGGGCCGGGTGGATAGCTGAAACGCGAGGGCCGTACCCTTGGCTTTAAGTTCTTTCAGCGAGTTGTCGAGCACATCCTGACTCAGCTTGAGACCGCCCTCCAGTGCCTTATCGACCTTCACATCGAACCACGATTCAATACTCTTGCCGAGAAACTGTATCGACATGCCGTACAACAGGACGCCGGGCACTACCGCCATCACCGCGAACAACAGCACCAGCCGCAGCGTGAGCCTGGCGCCGAACGCGCCAGCTTTCAGTCGCCGCCGCAGGTTGAGCAGTTGCCAGATCACCAGCGCCGCCAGTAACGCGGCGATGGTGCCGTTTAACACCAGCAAGGTACGGTAGTGTTTGGCGAACAGGGCAGTATTCGCGCTGGCCATGGCGATCAAAAACAAGCCGACCGCGCACAACACCACCAGTGACACAATCGCGTAACGCCGCCGTGTCGATGGCGCGCCGGCGCTGAGCGTGGCCGGGGGTGGCGTGCTCATGGCGTCACCGTCCAGCGGTACCAGTCGGAGCCGATGTTCCAGTCGCGGCCGGTATTCAACTGAAACAGCTTGGGTAACTGCGTGGGGTCGAGCCGCAGGCGCAGCTCCGCAGCGTAGCTGGAGTCCTTGCGCAGGGCGCCGGGCTCGATGGTTTCGCGGCGGTACGTCCGACTCATAAACGCCAACGCGGCGGTCAGCGTGGGGAAATTTTGATACAGGGCGCCAGCGCCGACGCGGTATTGCCGCGTCAGGGTGTCGAACGACAGGCGTTGCTGTTGTTTAATGGAAACGACTTTTTCGTTGGCCCAATACCAGCGCGACCGCGTCACTTCAAACTCGAGTATGAAATACAGCGGCACACCTTTATGCAGCACATCGTCAAGCAGCGGCGAAAGCTGGATATCGAATTCAGCTTCAAGCAGGTAGCTGTCGTCAACGGATGTCAGCGTGGCTTTGCGCACATCGATGCCGGCGGCGTGGGCCTCGAGTGCGCCCAAACTCAACCATGCGCAAAGGCAACCCGCCGCCAGCCATAGCATCAGCGCCCCCCCCCCCAGAAAGGGGGCGAGGCTAGGTCTTGTGCAGCAGCGCGTAATAAAAGCCGTCATGCCGGGCGTCCGGAAGGATTTGACCCGCGAGTTCGGGGACAAAATCGGATGGCGGGAGGCGCTGCTGTTGCGCGTCGGGGTGGCGCTCGAGAAACCGCGCGATCTGATGGTGGTTCTCCTCCCTGAATACGGAACACGTCACGTACAGGAATTTACCACCTGCCGCCAGCAGCCGCCACAACGCATCCAGTACGTCTTCCTGCGTCTGCACGAATTTCGCAATGTCGGATGATCGGCGCAGCCATTTGATATCAGGATGGCGCCGCGTGACGCCGGAGCCGGAACACGGCACATCAGCCAGGATGCGGTCAAAGGGCTTGCCGTCCCACCACGCGGCGGGATCGCGCGCGTCGCCGCACAGGGTCGTCGCAGCCAGACCCAGCCGTTCAAGATTCGAATTCACCCGCGTCAGGCGTTCAGCGCTGTCATCGACCGCGGTTAAGGCGATATCCGCCAGTTCCAGCAGATGCGCGGTTTTGCCGCCGGGGGCGGCACAGGCGTCGAGCACGCGCAGGCCAGTATGAATATCCAGCAAGGGCGCCGCGCGTTGCGCGGAAGCGTCCTGCACGCTGACGAGGCCTTCGCTAAACCCCGGCAGCTTTTCGACGGGCATGGGTTTGTCGAGTACCACGGCGTGTGTTTCTATCGCGCTCGCCGCGATGCCCGCCTCGGTCAGGCGCAGCAGATACGCCTCGCGCGTGGTGCGCCGCGTGTTCACCCGCAGCGTCAGCGGCGCATGGCGATTGCCGGCCTCGAGGATGTCCGCGAAGTGTTCGGGATACTGCGTGCGGATTTTTCCCACCCACCATTCTGGATAGGAATAGCGGCCGATGTCACTCTGCTGACTCGCCGCGCGCAGTTCGGCCGTGCTGCGCAGAAATCCGCGTAGCACGGCGTTAACCAGGCCTTTCGCGGGCGCCAGGCGCATCTCGACGCAGGCCGCGACCGCGTGGTCGACCACCGCATGCGGTGCGGCGCGTGTGTGTTCCAGTTGATACAGCGCGACGCGCAGCAAATGCCGCAAGCGCTCGTCACGCAAGGGTTTGTTGAGCAGCGGCGCCAGCATGGCGTCGATGGCGCCGAGATGCCGCAATGCGCCGTAACACAAGTCCTGCACCAGCGCGCGCGGCGCGCCGGTGAGCCGCGCGTTGGCGCGCCAAAGATCGGCCAGCTCCTGATCCAGGGTGCGGCCCGCCAGCACGCGGGCGACGAGGTCGGCAGCCAGTATTTGTTCGTCGCGCATTAAAGACTTCGGGCGCTGAAACGCGCGCCGGTGGTGATCGGGTAGCCGCCGAGAAACGCGGCGGTGGCGAGGCGCTTGCCGCCGGCGCGCTGCAGTTCGAGGATCGACACTGCGCCACTGCCGCAGGCCACCTGTAGTTGTCCGGGCGGCGCGTCACACACCGCGCCGGGTTCGCCGGACCCTGACGCCAGTTGCGCGCGCCAAATTTTGATGCGCTCACCACCGAGCACGGACAATGCGCCGGGAAACGGATTGAATGCGCGAATCTTGCGGTGAACAGTGGCAGCGTCTTCGGTCCAGTTGATGATGGCTTCTTCCTTGGTGATTTTTGCGGCGTAGGTGGCGTGTGCGCCGTCCTGCTGTATCGGTGCAGCGTTCGTGTTCAATGCCTCACTGATCATCTGCGCGCCGAGCGCTGCCAGCCGGTCGTGCAGCTCGCCGGCGGTTTCATCGGCGCCAATCGGCAGGGGTTTTTGCGCCAGTATGCCGCCCGTGTCCAGCCCTTCGTCCATTTGCATAATCGTGATACCGGTGTGCCTGTCACCCGCGAGGATCGCACGCTGGATCGGCGCGGCACCGCGCCAGCGCGGCAGCAACGACGCGTGGATATTGAGGCAGCCGAGGCGGGGCACTTGCAACACAGACTGCGGCAAGATCAGTCCGTAGGCGGCAACGATCATCGCATCCGCCTGTGCCGCCGCAATTAGGGCTGCGGCTGTATCGGTTTTCAGTGTAAGCGGTTGCTCTACAGTAAGTATATGTTTTTGCGCATGTTTTTTTACTGCAGAAGGCTCCAGGCGCAAGCCGCGTCCGGCCGGTCGATCCGGCTGTGTCAGCACCAGTACGATGTCGTGGCCAGCGGCTACCAAGGCATCGAGGGCAATAGCAGCAAACTCCGGTGTACCGGCGAAAATAAGTCTCATGGTTTAAGTCCGCCGCGTGCGGCCGGTGGCGTTAAGCGGGCTCACGCCGGCTCGCGCTGGCGCTTTTTGATTTTGCTGAGAATGCGCTGGCGCTTGAGGCGCGACAGCTTGTCGACGAACACTTTGCCTTCGAGGTGATCCATCTCGTGCTGTATGCACACGGCGAGCAATCCATCGGCGGCCAGTTCAAACGACGCGCCACGCTCGTCCAGCGCCCGCACGCGAATGTTTTGTGCGCGTGTCACTTTGTCGTAGATGCCGGGCACGGAGAGACAGCCTTCTTCGCAATCGGCGACGCCGGCAGATTCCACGATTTCCGGATTGATGAAAACATGCAGTTGATCGCGCGTAGGCGACTGATCGATAACGATAATTCGCTGATGTACGTCGACCTGTGTTGCGGCAAGACCAACACCCGGTGCCGCGTACATGGTTTCTCCCATGTCTTTGATTAATTGACGAATTTTGTCATCGACCTGCTTCACCGGTATTGCTTTCGTGTGCAGGCGCGGGTCGGGATACAACAAAATAGGGAGCTTAGCCACAAAAAGTCTTGCCAATATAATTAACTAGATGCAAAATTTAATCCAAATTATCATGTTGCGTGCGTACAACACGATTGGTCATTATAGCGACTGCGTGTCACGGATTGTCTGTCTTTAGTCCGCGAATAACGACGGGACGCGACTTTCATCGGGGTGCTTTTATGAAAAACAAGATGATATCGCTGCTGGTTCTTGCTTCCGCTACCGCCGTTACGCTATGGGCGGCTGTTGGATCGGCTGGCGCCCAAAGCCAAGCCACGCCTGCTGCTGCCATTAAAGCCGACGCGCCGGATCGCTATACCGTGCAGCGTGGCGATACGCTGTGGGGTATCTCCGGGCGTTATCTCGATAAGCCTTGGAGCTGGCCGCAATTGTGGGACATGAACCGCGACCAGGTGCGCAATCCGCATCGCATCTATCCGGGTGACGTGTTGGTGCTCGACCGCGCCACCGGCCAGTTGCGCGTGGACACGGTAAAACTCTCGCCCAGCGTACGCCGCGAAGATATCTCGCAGGCCGTGCCCACAATACCGGCAGGCGCGATCAGCGCGTTTATTTCCCGCCCGATGGTCGTCAGCGAAACGGAGCTCGAAAATTCGCCGCGTATCATGGCCACCCAGGAAAACCGCGTGGTGGTGGGTACAGGCAACGTTGCCTTCGTCAAAGGCCTGACCAAGGAAATGGGCGCGGCTTGGCAAATCTACCGCCGCGGCGACAAGCTGGTTGATCCAGATTCCGGCGAAACGCTGGGCTATATGGCGTTGTATCTGGGTGAAGCGCGTGTACGCCAGTTCGGTGACATCAGCCGCATCGAGATCGTTAACTCCACGCAGGAAATTTACACCGACGACCGCCTGCTTCCGGCGGGCAAAGAAGCGCCGCAGTTCGCCTATGTGCCACGCGCGCCGAACGCAAAAGTACAGGGCCGCGTCATCGCCATGAACGATAACCTGTGGGAAACCGGTAAATACTTCGTGGTGTCGTTGTCGAAAGGCGCCAAGGATGGTGTCGAGGTTGGCCATGTGCTCGCGCTCTACCGCAGCCAGAACGCCGCGCGCTACAACCTGCGCACCAGCCCCCTGTTCGGCCGCGAAGGCCCCACCGGTAACGATGCGCGCCGCACATACTATGAAGAACGCCTCACGCCGCGCGATGGGCCGATCTATCCGACCACGACGCCCGTCAACGACGCCGACTTGGCGAATCTTCCCGATGAGCGTTACGGCCTGGTGATGGTATTCCGCACCTTTGACCGCGC
>CANIID010000049.1 GCA_947467315.1 Betaproteobacteria bacterium
AACACATACGCATTAGGGTCAATTGTTTTTTTGGTTTTATTTAATTGCAGCAACATGCGTTTGTAAACATCCACTGCTTTTTCCATCGTTACGATTGGGTCTTTATGCTTTTTACTTTCGGGTAAGCGTAAACGCAAGTACGTGTTTTCCCCATGTACAATTTCCACATGTTTATGCTGCAAGTGCTTGATGTCTGTGGGCCTGATAAAGCTGTTGGTCATAAACACGATGAGCTGATACAAGTCGTCAGTCATATGCACACGCCGAATCAATCGGCCTACTTTAAGTTTTCCTTGCTGTGCATACTGCGTCGCTTCCGTACCAGCCTTGTTCATAACCTTGCGTAGTTCAATCACTTGTCCACGCATCGCCCTTGCTCTGCTCCACAGTTTTCTGTATTCACTCACAGTAAAGTAGCCGCGCGGGTTGTCATCGCTGCTGATACGCGGAAATTCGGGTATTTGGGTGATGAGTTTTTTACGTACCGCTGATTGCATCACACTACGCACAAGTTTTACGTATGAACGTATGGTGCTGAGACTGAGTGGGGGCTTTTGCTTACTCAAGTGCTGCAAGTAAGTTTGCAACATGCCGTAGTCAATATGTGCGATGTCTTGCAAGCCAAAGTAGGGCAGCACTGATTTATTTAATCTGTAGCCAGCATTGCTTGCCGTTGTTACCGTCACCTCACCCCTTGCTACTCTGCTCTGCAAGTCAGTCACAAACGCTTGTGCACAACCCTCAAAGCTGCTCTTGCTGCTCAGTGCCAAACCTTGTCTGCGTTTGATAATCAGTTCTTCGTAAAATCCCTTTGCAAACTTCAGTGCCTCAGCTTTGTTATCTGTCTTAGTGCTGCGTCTGACAATTTTGCTATCAGCGTAGTAACGCACCCACCAAAACGATGACGCTGCCAACTGATAGATGGTGAGCTTTTTGGGGTAGTTTGGAACGCTGGTAAGCGTACTGGTGATGGGCACAGTACGGTGAATACTAGCAGCGGTCTTTTTTTCGCGCTTGTTTGCCATACTCACAGCATACTATCTGTGTGAGACAGATACGACCAGCATTTACATAGCTAAAACTCAGCTACAGCAGTTTCAGTGTTGCATAAGCAAAGGAAACCTTGCTGCAAGCCGCAAATAAGCGCGGTAAAAGTAGTATAGTTATTTCTATACTACAATTTATTTGGGGTTAGTTTTAAGCTGTTGATTTGTATGGGGATTTGGCGCGCCCGACAAGATTCGAACTTGTGACCCCTGCCTTCGGAGGGCAGTACTCTATCCAGCTGAGCTACGGGCGCGTGGC
Organism: Betaproteobacteria bacterium; assembly: GCA_947467315.1. Classification (GTDB taxonomy): domain Bacteria; phylum Pseudomonadota; class Gammaproteobacteria; order Burkholderiales; family SG8-41; genus UBA5216. Next base: position 1,306 of record CANIID010000049.1, read on the forward strand.
GGCGCGAGTTTAACACGCGCCGGGGTACTAAGGCTTTTACCTCGAACGAGGCTCACGGTATAATTCTTTGTTTTAGAACATATAAAAGAGCCAGCTCATGAGCGATTCGCATTCTTCCGACGATTCCGGCCCGATCAAGACGCCGACACAGCTAATCGTGGCCATTGTATTGGCCTTCATCGTGCCGATCGCCGGGATTTTCGCCATCATCCATTTTGTCATGGGTGATAAACCCCGCCCTGCGGACACGGTGTATAGCAAAGCCGTGCTCGACCGCATCAACCCGGTGGGCAGCGTGCCTGCCTCCGCCATCGAAAAGGGCCCGTCGCCGCTGGTGCCTGCACCGGTCACCGTCGCAACAGCAGGCGGGGAAGCGACCACAGCGCCCGCCGCAAACGGCAAAGCCGTGTTTGACGCCAATTGCCAGGCCTGCCACGGCACCGGCTTACCGGGCGTGCCCAAACTCGGTGACAAAGCCGCGTGGGCGCCGCGCATCGGCACAGGTATGGCGGCGCTGCACGCTAGTGCGCTAAAAGGCAAGGGCGCGATGCCGGCCAAAGGCGGCAACCTCACACTATCCGACGATGCCGTGAAGGCCGCCGTCGATTACATGGTTGCGCAAGCGAAGTAAGCATGTTTGCGTACTCGCAAAAAGGCGCGGTCATCCGCGCCTTTTTTATTGCCGGCACGGCGTCATAACGCAAACCCATGGCCACCTACGCCATCGGCGATGTGCAGGGCTGTTACGACGCGCTGCGCCGCCTGCTCGACATCGTAAAGTTCGATCCGCCGCGCGATACGCTGTGGTTTGTCGGCGATCTGGTGAATCGCGGGCCGCAGTCGCGGGAAACACTGCGCTTTATTATCGGTCTGGGCGACGCCGCGATCTCGGTACTCGGCAATCACGACTTGCATCTGCTGGTCGCGGCCAGCGGCTACACCAAGCAATATCCCGGCGACACCCTGAACGACATACTCGACGCGCCCGATCGCGATGAACTGTTGCATTGGGTGCGCCAGCAAAAATTACTGCACGCCGACCCGGCCACGGGTTACGCGATGGTGCATGCGGGCTTGCTGCCGCAATGGAGCATCGGCAAGGCGTTGGCACTTGCCGCCGAAGCCGAGGCGGTGCTGCGCGGCGAACATCACGACGATTTGCTGCGCCCGCTGTATGGCAACAAACCCACTGCGTGGCGCGACGACCTTGCCGGCGACGACCGCTTGCGCGTGATCATCAACGCCATGACGCGCATGCGGTTGTGTTCGGCGGAGGGCGAGATGGAATTCACCCATAAGGTCGCGCCCGTCAACATGCCGCCCGGGTTCATGCCGTGGTACGACGTGCCGGGCCGTGCGAGCGCCGATACGCCAATACTGTTCGGCCACTGGGCATCCCTCGGCGTGCTGCTGCGCGCGGACGTGATCGGCCTCGATTCCGGTTGCGTGTGGGGGCGCAAATTAAGCGCGCTCCGCCTGGAGGATCGCCGCACGTTTCAGTGCGGCTGCGGCGCGCTGAAATCCAGTTCTACGCCGGGAAATTCAGCGCGCGCAGAATAGCCGCGTGCGCGTCACGCGCCAGCACTTTGCGATGCACGCCCTGCGTCACCAGCGGCGGCAAAAAATGCACATGCACGTGAATTTCGTGCTGCGTCAACATCAGTTTCAGCGTATCCAGGGCTGATTTGTCGCCGTCGTAGGCGGCTTCGGTGCATATCGAGCCATCGCGGCGCTGGTACTGGATCGCCACCGGAATCACCGCGGCGCCTGCGCGTTGCGCCGGACGCAGCAGCGAGCTATGAAACGGCATGACTTGCGTGCCGTCGCTGGTGCTGCCTTCAAGAAACACGCCGATGCTCGTTGCAGACTGGGCAGCAGACACACTGTTGTCACTGCCATCGCCACACAAAGCATCCGCGATCAAGGCGTCGATGCGCGCCAGATCACGCGGCCGCGCGCGCTCGATAAACAATGTATCGGCCTTCACACACAGCCAGCCGACCAACGGCCAACGCCGCACTTCGGATTTGGCGACAAAGCGCGTGGGCACCGCCGCGTTGATGGCAAAAATATCCAGCCACGACACGTGGTTCGCCACCAGTAGAAACGGCGCCGCATCGCGTAGCGGCGGTGCGCCGTGTATGGTGAGCTGCGCCGCCAGATGGCGCACGAACTGGGCCGACCAGCGCTGCAAGGCCAGCCGCCGCCGCGCGACGCTCATGAAGGGATACCCCAAGCCCGCGACCCCTGCGGCATTCGTAAAATGCGCCGCGACGCGAGCCAGCCGCCAGACGCGCGTGAGGTACGAGGTGCGCGGGGCGCGCATACGATTAGCGGCAGGCGGCGGCGGGCGCAGGCTCATGCACGCACGACCGTGGCTCGGCGCTCAACGGCCTTGAACCGACCTGGAAGTATATTTAAAATTGTGTTTATAAACAAAATCTTATATAGCAACAGCTAACGGGTCACGCGCGCCGTAATGCCGTCGGAAATAATGCGCACCCGATCACCCGGACGGAAGGTTTCGTCGGCTGCCTGCACGATGGAAATCGCCCGGCCGTCATCCAGCTTGATGGCGATTTCGAGTCCGGCCTGGCGTCCGCCGGCTTGTTCTGCCGCGCCGCCCGCGATACCGCCGAACACCGCGCCCAGTACCGAGCCGACGATGGAACCGCGGCCCTGCCCCGCATAACTGCCCGCCACGCCACCGACCACCGCGCCCACGGTGCTGCCCACGCCGGTGTTGCGGGTGTTTTCAATTTGCACTTCGCGCACGTTTTCCACCACGCCGGTGCGCACGATCTGTTCGCGATTCACCTGCTCGCCCGCGCGCACGGTGTCGCCGCTCGTGGCGCAACCGGCCAATGACGCGACCAGCAGCACCAGCGTTGCGAATGCTTTTTTTCCGTATCTCGCAGAGTTCATTTGCATGCTCCTGATTGAAGTGGCGCCAAACTCACTACCAAACTCACTACCAAATTACGGCGCCAAAATGCGTTTGGTACTGCGCCGCGATGTCGTCGCGCGTGAAGCGGTGATTCTGCCCGCCGCGCTGCGCAATTTTGATCGACCCCAGCAGCGACGCCAAGCGGCCCGTCGTCGCCCAATCCATGCCGTTGGTGATGCCATACAGCAGACCAGCGCGGAACGCATCGCCGCAGCCGGTGGGATCGAGTATCGCGGCGGGTTTCACGCTCGGTATTTCAAACGTTTTACCGCCCGCATGGATGACCGAACCTTTGGCGCCCAATGTCACGATCAGCGCTTTCACCTGTTTCGCGAGCACTTCGAGGCTTTTGCCGGTGCGCTCTTGTAACAATTCGGCTTCGTAATCATTGACGGTCACGTAATCCGCCAAATTAACAAAGCTCATTAATTCTTCGCCGTTGAACATCGGCAAGCCCTGGCCCGGATCAAAAATAAACGGGATGCCCGCTTCGCGAAACTCGCGCGCGTGCTGCAGCATGCCGTCGCGGCCGTCCGGCGCGACGATGCCGAGCGTCGCTTGCTTCGCATCGGCGACGTGATTCAGATGCGAATGATTCATCGCGCCCGGATGAAACGCGGTGATCTGATTGTCGTCAAGATCGGTGGTGATGAACGCCTGTGCGGTGTAAGTTTGCTCGACCGCGCGCACATGCGTGCGCGCCAGACCGAGATTGTCGAGGCGCGCGGTGTACTGCGCATGATCGTCGCCCACCGTGGCCATGATCAACGGCTCGCCGCCGAGCAGCTTGAGGTTATAGGCGATATTACCGGCACAACCGCCGAACTCGCGGCGCAGATCCGGCACCAGGAACGCGACGTTCAGGATGTGCAGCTTGTCGGGAAGAATATGATTCTTGAACTGGTCGTGAAACACCATAATGGTGTCGTAGGCAATCGAACCGCAAATCAGCGTGGCCATCGTTATTCCTGTTTTGAAAACAACGCATTATAGCAATGCCCTCCCGGTTGACGACGCTGACGGGAAAGCGCGCATGCCGGGGGTCGTTAACAATGGTTTTCAGCCCCATACGATACGCGCATAATGTGCTTTGGATCAGCGGCGCGGTTCTGCGCTGGGTCCGATTCGGCAGTCAAAAAACCGTTGCATTTTTATTAAATGGAGGTCTTGCCATGCTTAAAGAGTTCAAGGATTTTGCAATAAAAGGCAATATGATCGATATGGCCGTGGGTATCATCATCGGGGCCGCATTCGGAAAGATCATTGAGTCGCTGGTCAAAGATGTCATCATGCCCCCCATCGGCTTGTTAATGGGCGGCGTCGATTTCTCCAATATGTTCGCCGTACTCAAGCAAGGCGCGACTGCGGGACCGTACGCCACGGTGGAAATCGCGCAGAAGGCCGGCGCGGTGACTTGGAACTACGGTGTGTTCATCAATACCATCATCGCCTTCCTGATCGTGGCTATCGCCATTTTCATGCTGGTCAAGGCAGTCAACAAGGCGAAGAAATCCGAACCCCCTGCGCCGCCGGCCCCGCCTGCTGAAGACGTGGTGCTGCTGCGTGAAATACGCGATTCCCTGAAAAAGTAGTTTCGCGTTAGCACACCTGATGGCGCGCCACGCCATCAGGTCCCGACATCGACCACCGGCGTGGACGAACCACTGGCGTCACCTGACGCCGTGGTCGGGGCGTGAGTGCCCGCCATGTTCAACAGCACGCGCTCCAGTTCGCTGACGATGGCAGCCCAATCAATTCGTTCCGTCGTCACGCGTGCGTTGACGGCCAGGCGGCGGATGCGCGCCCGATCATTGGTCAGCTCCGCGACCAGCCGCAAAAAAGTGTGACTGTCGTCCACGCGCGCCACGAGACCGTTATGATCGTGGCGCATGTGCTCCTCGGCTGCGGCGTAATGGTAGGCGACCACCGCCAGCCCGCTGGCCATGGCCTCCATCGTGACATTGCCGTAGGTCTCGGTCACACTGGGGAAAATAAACACGTCCGCCGAAGCGTAGTGTGTCGCCAGGTCCTCCCCGGTGCGTATGCCGGCAAAAACATACTGCGGGTAGTGCGTTTCCAATTCCGCGCGTTCCGGCCCATCGCCGACGAGCACCAGCTGCGCGCGCGGGTTGGCGGCCAGCATGGTGTCAAAGGACTTTAACAACAAGGGCAGATTTTTCTCCGCCGCCAGCCGCCCCACATACAGCGCCACTGGATCGTCCGGCCCGACACCCCAGTTGCGGCGCAATTCGCTGCTGCGCCGCGCGGGATTAAACAGGCGCGTATCGACGCCGCGCGCCACCACCATGAGATTGTCAAATCCAAGCTGCTGGAGCTCTTTGCCCATGCCTGCAGTCGGCACCATCGTGCAGTGCGCGCGGTTATGCAATAAGCGCAGATAGGCGACGATCAACGGCTTTAGCCACCCCACGCCATAATGTTTGCTATAGGCGTGAAAATTGGTGTGAAAATCACTGGATACCGGGATGCCCAGCGCGCGTGCGGCAGACAACGCGGACCAGCCCAGCGGCCCTTCGGTCACGATATGCACCACATCGGGCCGTTTGATTTTCCACAGCCGCAGCAGCTTGCCTTTCGCCGGGAATCCCAGCTTAAGCACGTCATAGCCCGGTATCGCCAGGCCGCGATGCAGCACTTCCTCGAAGAACGGCGCGCGCGCCGGCACCTCGTTGGAAAACTGCCGCGGACGGATCAATTGAATCGTGTGTTCGCGTTCTCGCAAACCGTCCACCAGACGCCCCATGGTCATGGCGACGCCATTGATCTCCGGCAGATAGGTTTCGGTCACCATGGCGATGCGCAGTCGCCGGCGTTCGCTACGCGTGTTCATCGATTAAGATGCGGGCATTTAGCGACGTCCTCCTTCGGCAACGCGCGGATGCGCGACTGCGGTTTCGTCCGGCGCGGCGGCGTCCACCAGCCGCAGCTCGGGCGTGCTGCGCACCAGCTCCATGCGCCCATCCATGTGCTCGACGATGGCGGTGCAGTTGTCCACCCAGTCGCCGCAGTTGTAATAGATGACGCCATTGATGTGCTTCATCACAGGCGTATGGATATGGCCGCACACAATGCCATCCATGCCACGCTGTACCGCGGTATGCGCAGCCGCGCTTTCAAAGTCACCGACATAGGCCACCGCCTTGAGCACATTGCGCTTGGCATAGTCCGCCAGCGACCAGTGCCCGCTGACCCCCAGTTTGCGCCGCAGCCATGACAACGCGCGGTTCAGATGCACCAGCGCGGTGTACGATACATCGCCCAGCATCGACAGCCAGCGGTGGCAAGTGGTCACCTGATCGTATTCATCGCCATGCACCAGCAGCAGGCGCTTGCCGGCGGCGGTTACATGCACATGCTCCGCCACGATATCCACCGCGCCAAACGACATGCCGAGGTATTCGCGCAGCGCTTCGTCGTGGTTGCCCGGCACAAAAATCACCTGGGTATGGTGCCGCGCCTTGCGCAATACTTTTTGCACGATGGTGTTATGCGCGGGCGGCCAATACACACTGCGGCTCATCGCCCACAGATCGATGATGTCGCCGATCAGATAGAGATACTCGCTTTCGTATTCCTTGAGAAACGCCAGCAGGCGATCGGGCTGACAGGCTCGCGAACCCAAATGAATATCCGACAGAAAAATGGCGCGCACGCGCTTCATTGCCGGCCCCTTTCCTGCTTCCAAAGCTGCGCGATGACGCCGCTGCGCAGACGCGCGGGCTTGGCGCCGGCGAATATATAGTAGGGCGCCCGCAGCCACGGCAAATACGGCAGCGAACCGCGTGATTCCTGCTGATGCGGCCGATCCGTCGTCGCGCGCAGGGCCGACAGGTGCAGCGGCGACAGATGCACCTGGTCATGCCCGAACCAGTGTGTCCAGAACCAGCGTTCCAGCGCGCACTGCACCGCCTGCGCGGCGCCGTCTTCGGCGCCCGCGACGTAAAAATCCACCACGCCCAGTGTGCCGCCCGGCTTGAGCATGGTCAGGGCGTTGGTCAACGCCCGCAGCCAGTCGGGAATCATCGTCAGCGCGTACGAAAAGTAGACGCAATCCACCGGCTGCGCGGGCGCGTAGTCCGTGGCGTCGGCCTCGATCACGCGCACGTTGGGCATATGCCGCGCGCGGCGGCGCGCCTGATACAGCAGCGACGGGCAAATATCCACCAGTTCCAGCGACGCAAAACGCGATGCGCGCGCGCCCCACAAATCCAGCATGGCGCCGGTGCCCGCGCCGAGCTCCACCACGCGGCTGCCGGGCGGCGGCGCAAGCACATCCAGCAGTTGTTCCCGGCCATGTAGCATGCGGCGGCGCAGATGGTCGTAGTACTCCGCCTGCGGCTTGTAGAACGCATCAAGCCGCGCGGCGTGCGTCCCGCCATCGGGCATGCCGCGCACCATGCGCCACAACGATTTGAGCTCGATGGCGTTCATGCCGCCGCCTCGGCGATATGAAAGCCGGCGTAAGTATGCACGCGGTCGCGCAGATGCAGCCGGCGCGCGAGCGTTTCGTCAAAGCGCAACACCTCGCGCAAAGGGCGTTGAGCGCCGTCCACCGTGATGGCGAGCCGCTCCAGAAACCACGGTCGCACGTGCGCGCTGCGAAAAAGTATCTTTGCCGCCGGCGCCGCGCGCGCCAGGATCATTTCCCACTCTTCCGCAAGTGCGGCAGCGTCGTGCGCGCCCAGCCAATCCATGTGATCCAGCAGCACGAACCGGGTAATCGGCTCGGCGTGCGCACGCAGAAACCCGGTGACCGTGTTGGTGTGTGGAATCACGGTTTGTGCGGCGACTATTCTCAGGCGTTCGAAATTTTCGGCCTTGAGATACTCCGGACAGCAATCGCGGGTATAACGCCCGCGCAGATAAAGTTGCCAGAAATAGTTGTCCGCCAACGGCAGTTCACGCGCGATGTAATCCACGCACTCGCGCACAAAACCCGCCACGCCGCCCGCATGCTGGCGCCGCACTTCCGCATGTTGCTCACGCGGCACGCCCAGCATGCTCAGCGTAACGGTCGAGGACAGCACGCGGTTCACGCCCGGACGCCACAACAGGGGGCTGACACCGCGGTCATACATCGCGCGCTGCGATGGCAGATCGGGCGCGGTGAACAGTTCGTCAAGCGCGTATTTCAGGCGCGGTCTCAGGCGGAAATAGCCCTGGAACGCCTTGGCCACCATGCCGGCGAGTCCGCGATGATAAAAACCCACACCCCGCGCGTCGCCGTGAAACCAGTGCGTGTGCGCATCCCAGAAATCGCGCGCGTCGTGCGCCAGCAGCATGCGCAGGCCGCGCCGGTAGAGGAATCCAAAGCGCGGATGAAATCCATTGCCGAACAACGCGAAGAAATCTTCATAGTTCAGCACAGCCGCCGCTGCGAGTTTCAGTTGCAGCAGCGCAGTTTGTCGATGATTTGCATCCACCGCATGCACGCGTCCCGCGCCCGCCAGCGCGTAATCGAGTGCATTGCAGCCGGCGCTGGTAATCACCAGCACGGTATCGCTGGATTTCAGTTGCAGCGCCGCACGATCCACCGCCGGGTCTTCCCAGCAGGCGTTGTAGATCAGCGAGCGGCTATAGAGCGCGCCAAACAGCGCGTCGTGGAAACGGTCTGCAGCAGCTTGGATTATCTTCAACTTCAGCCAATAAGATGTTGATTATTGGCCGATTTTATCCAGCGTTCGTTGCGATTTTATGACACGTACATGGCCCCACCTAATTCTCGCAAAACAACCCCGTGCGGCGGCTATCCCAGCAACACCAACAACCACACGGCGACTACATTCAGCAGCGACAGCATTACCGCCGCACTGCCGATGTCCTTGGCGCGCTTGGCAAGCCGGTGATTCTCCAGCGAGATGCGATCGACGGTGGCCTCAACCGCTGAATTCAGCAGTTCGACGATCAGCACCAACAACACGCTGGAGATCATCAGCGCCTTGCTGACGCCGCCAACAGTGAGCCACAGCGCGACCGGGATAAGCAGCGCGGCCAGAAACACCTCTTGCCGGAACGCATCTTCGTGTCTGAACGCCGCACGCAAGCCATCGAGCGAATAAAACAGGGCGTTCCACACGCGCCGCAATCCAGTTTTGCCTTTGTGTGCGCTTTCCGCTTCTGCGGAACTCTCAGGCTGGGATTTTTCTGGCTCGATCATAAGTCGCTTCTAATAACAGGCCTGGGCACGACATCCCGGCGCGCGACGGCATGGCGCCGCATGCCGATAAACACATTAAGTAATTGTTTTTAAAGGTTATTTAAGAGACGCCAAGGCGGCATCATAATTGGGTTCCTGCTTGATCTCCGGCACCAGTTCGGCGTGCAGGACTTTGTTATTGGCGTCTAGCACCACCACGCCGCGCGCGGTGAGCCCTTTCAGCGGGCCATCGGCGACATCCACGCCGTAGTTGGCATGAAAATCGCGATTGCGAAATGTCGATAGCGGTGTCACGTTGGCGATATTTTCGGTGGTGCAGAAACGGCCCATCGCGAACGGCAGATCACCGGAGATGGTCAGCACCACGGTGTCGCTCATGCCCGCGGCTTTTTCGTTGAATTTTTTGGTCGAGGTCTGGCACACCGGCGTATCCAGACTGGGCACGATGTTCAATACTTTCTTTTTACCGGCGAAATCCTTGAGCGAAACTTCTTTCAGATCCTTGCCGGTGAGCGTGAAGTCGGGAGCAGCGTCGCCCTTTTTGAGGAAGTTGCCGTTCACGGTGATGGGGTTGCCGCCTAATGTTACGCCTGCCATGGTGATGCTCCTCAGCGTTGAAAAAACAAGAATCGATGTGTCGTGCGTTCGCCGGTACGAATATTACCGGGTGCGCGTTGTTTACTTTCAGCCGGATACCTTCTCATACGCGGCCGCGTCGAGCAAGCTAGCCAACTCTTGCGCATTGCTGAACGTCATACGGAACAGCCAGGTGCCGTATGGATCACTGTTCACCGCCTCGGGCGTATCGGCGAGCGCCGGGTTGATCTCGGTCACCATACCCGACGCGGGCGCGTGAACGTCCGCCGCTGTTTTGACCGATTCAATCACGCCGCACGCCTCGCCTTGTGTCACGGTGCTGCCCACGGCGGGCGGTTGCACGTACACCACGTCGCCCAACTGGTCCTGCGCGTGATGCGTGATGCCCACGAGACCGGTATCGCCGGATTCGATTTTCAGCCAGGTGTGGGACTCGTGATACTTGAGATGATCGGGATTCGACATAAAACGCTGCTCAGTTGCTGGGTGCGGACGTGAGGTTAAGCCGGAATCCGGCGGCGGGCAAGCTGCTGACATCCATATCGACGCGAACGGTCACTTCGGCATGGGCTGCGATCGTGGCTTGCGCCGGCTGCGCTGCATTCGCCGCCGCGCCGGGCAAATAATCTTTCGGCACGATCACGCGGCGCGCCAGCGCGTGTTCGCGATTGTCGGTGAGTACGAGATCGAACGCGGGATAGCCCACGTCAATGTCCGCGCGATTGCGCAGCGTGGCGGTGAGTTGTACGAGATGCGGCCGGGTTTTATCGACGACCTGCAAATCAGACGCCTCGATGTTCAGCGACGCGGGTTGTTGCAGCGGCGGCACGCGGCAGCCCGCCCACGCACACACCTGCGCCAGCGCGGGCTTCACCACTGGGACGTGCGCCGCGAGTTCGCTGCGATAACGATAGGTGACCTGCCCCGCCAGCAGCAGTGCCGCGAGCGTCGCCGCGACTGCCCAACCGCGATGCCTCCGCTTGGGTTCGGCGTCGTATGCGGCTTCAAACGTATCCTGATCCGGCTCGGCGTCAGGTGCGCGATGCGGTATTGGCGTTATTGGCGCAATTTGTGTTATCGGCGCGGGCAGCGGCAATGCGGACACTTCGGCATCCGACGCCGCGTCGGGAGTGTCTGCGACGTCAAAATAATCGCCGCTGGCCGCCGCCGCGATTTCCAAGGGCATCGGCGGCGTGGGCACTTCTGGCACCCCAGGCATCGCGGGCCAATACGTATCGGACGTATCGGACGCCTCGAACGCTTCGGGCAGCGCGGCAGATGCGGCAGGCGGCGGCGCAACCCCTTCGGGCATGGGGCTCGCCGTGCCAGGCGCGGCGGCTTCGAATTCCTCGCGCGTGGTAGCGCTCAGGAAGCCATCAAAAATTTGTTTGCATTGCCCGCAACGCACGCGACCATCACGCGACAACAACACTTCCGCTTCCACGTTGAAGCTCGTCGCGCAATGCGTACAGGTGGTTACCATCGACATAATCGTCCTTGCCTGCTCTCAGCGTCTGGTTCCGGCAAGCAGCACCCATTCGTCTTCGGGTTCGGTGGTGTGCATGTCGAACCACGGACCGTACGCGTCGCGCACTTCGTCCGCCTGTGGCGCGAGTATGCCCGACAGCGCGATCTGGCCTCCGGGCGCGGTAAGGGTTGCCAGCAACGGCGCCAGCACGGTGAGCGGATTGGCCAAAATATTGGCGACTACCACGCTGGCCTGTGACGTCAATTCATCTTCCGCCGCGAAAAAAGTGACGGCGGTTTGATTCTGCAGCGCATTGTTGCGCGCGGCGATCAGCGCCTGCTCGTCGATATCCACGCCTTGCGCGCGCGCAGCGCCCAGTTTCATCGCGGTAATCGCCAGGATGCCGGAGCCGCAACCGTAGTCGATCACGCTGGCGCCCGGCGTGATGTGCCGGTCGAGCCAGCGCAAACACAAGCGCGTGGTCGGATGCGTGCCGGTGCCGAACGCCAGCCCCGGATCGAGGCGGATGTTGATGGCGTTCGCATCCACGATCTGGTGCCAGGTCGGCACCACCCACAAGCGCGGCGTCACCTGCACCGGAGTGAACTGCCCTTGCGTGAGGCGCACCCAATCCTGATCGTCGATGCGATCAATGCCGTACGGCGTGGAATGCGGCAGCGCTACCGCGCGCAGCGCGTCAGGCACGATGTCTGCCATGTGCGCGCCTTGCGCAAACAATGCCACTACGCGGTTGACAGCCCAATTGAGCGCCGGCGCGCTGCCGGGCTCAGCGAACAGCGGGCGCTCGCGGGCGGTGCCCGCCGCTGCATCGGTGACTTCAACCGACAGCGCGCCGCGATCAATCAACGCGTCCGACAACGCCTCGACACAACGGGCATCAACGATCAGGGTGGCAGAAATCCACGGCATCGTCTGCTACTCGGCCTTCACCAGTTTGGCGAGTCTTTCTTCGAGGTAATGGATGCTGGTGCCGCCGCGCAGAAACGCGGCGTCGCGCAATAAATCCTGATGCAGCGGAATGTTCGTCTTGATGCCTTCGATCACGGTTTCCGATAACGCGATCGACAAGCGCGCAATCGCCTGCTCGCGCGTGTCACCGTACGCAATAATTTTGCCGATCAGCGAATCATAGTTGGGCGGCACGTTGTAGCCGCTGTAGGCATGCGAATCGACGCGGATGCCCGGTCCGCCCGGCATGTGCAGCGAAGTAATACGTCCGGGCGACGGCGTGAATTTATACGGGTCTTCGGCGTTGATGCGGCACTCGATGGAGTGCCCCGACAGCACCACATCGCGCTGCCGGAGCGCGAGTTTTTCGCCAGCGGCGATGCGGATTTGCATCTGCACGATGTCCAGGCCGGTAATGAGTTCGGTGACCGGATGTTCGACCTGCAAACGCGTGTTCATTTCTATGAAAAAGAATTCGCCGCCTTCATACAAAAACTCAAACGTGCCCGCGCCCTCATATCCGATCTTGCGGCAGGCTTCCGCGCAGCGCTCGGCGGTGCGCAGGCGCGCGCGTTGGTTGAGCAAGGGCGCGGGCGCTTCTTCGATGATTTTCTGGTGACGGCGCTGCATCGAGCAATCGCGGTCACCGAGATACAGCGCGTTCTTGTGCTTGTCCGCGATCACCTGGATTTCAATGTGGCGCGGGCGCTCGAGAAATTTCTCCATATAAATCATGGGGTTATTAAACGCCGCCTGCGCCTCGGCACGCGTGGTATTGGCGGCGTTGAGCAGCGCCGCTTCGGTATGCACCACGCGCATGCCGCGCCCGCCGCCGCCGCCGGCCGCCTTGATGATGACCGGGTAGCCGATTTCGCGCGCGATTTTGGTAATCTCTTTCGCGTCGTCGGGCAGCGCGGTATCGATGCCGGGCACCACCGGCACGCCGGCTTTTTTCATCGCGTTTTTCGCGCTGACTTTATCGCCCATCATGCGGATGGTTTCCGCGCGCGGACCGATGAACACAAAGCCGCTCTTGTCGACACGCTCGGCGAAATCCGCGTTTTCGGAGAGAAAGCCGTAGCCGGGATGAATCGCCTCGGCGTCGGTCACTTCCGCCGCGCTGATGATCGCCGGCATATTCAGATAGCTGCCGCTCGATGCCGCCGGGCCAATGCACACCGATTCGTCAGCGAGCTTCACATACTTGGCCTCGGCGTCGGCTTCGGAATACACCGCTACGGTCTTGATGCCCATTTCGCGGCACGCGCGCTGGATGCGCAAGGCAATTTCGCCGCGGTTGGCGATGAGGATTTTTCCGAACATAGGGTCAGGTCGGCTTGAAAGCGGGAGGCGAAACGACGCGATACGACACTACGCGATCACCATCAACGGCTGGCCATATTCCACCGGCTGCCCGTTCTCGACGAGGATTTCTTTGATCACGCCATCGGCGCCGCCTTCGATCTCGTTGAGCAGTTTCATCGCTTCGATGATGCACACGGTTTCATCCGCTTTCACCGTTTGACCGAGTTCGACGAATGGCTTGCCGCCCGGCGACGATGAGCGATAGAAGGTGCCGACCATCGGCGATTTGAGGACAAAGCCCTGCGGCTCGGCAGGTGCTGCAGCGGCAGCCGGCGCGGACGCCTCCGGCGCTACCGGCGCGGCGGCGGAATACATCATCGGCGTCGCCATCATCGGCTGCACCTGCCCGGCGATGGGTCCGCGGCTGATGCGCACGCGCTCTTCGCCCTCCTGGATTTCCAGTTCGGAAATACCGGATTGCTGGACCAGATCGATCAGGGTCTTAACTTTACGTAAGTCCATGTTTTTAATCCTTTTTTACTTACGTTGCGTGCTATCCGCCAGCGCGTAAGCCAGCGCTAACTCATAGCCCTTCGCACCCAAGCCGCTGATGATGCCGACGGCGATATCGGTGAAATAGGAATGTTGCCGGAAGGCCTCGCGCGCGAACACGTTGGACAAATGCACCTCGATGAACGGAATGCGCACCGCCGCCAACGCATCGCGCATGGCGACGCTGGTGTGCGTATAGGCAGCCGGGTTGATGATGATGAAATCCACGCCGTCGCGCGCCGCCTGCTGGATGCGATTCACCAGATCGGCTTCGGCATTGCTTTGATAAGCCGTGAGCGCGGCACCACCTGCCGCCGCCAGCTTGACCATGCGAGCTTCAATGGAAGCCAGCGTATCGCCACCGTAGATTTCCGGCTCGCGGGTGCCGAGCAGGTTTAAGTTGGGGCCGTTAAGCAGCAGTATCGTTTTGTGGGTCTTGCCGGACATGGGATAACCGCCCTCCACCGCTGTTGGTTAAAACTAGGCCGAAGATACTAACACTTTAGCTGAATTTAGTGAATTTTGACTTGGCGCTCACAATGACTACAACAACGGCGCAATGAGCGCGTCGAGCTTTTCCTGTGTCACACCGCCCAATTCGGTAGCGGCGATCTGGCCTTTGCGATCGAGGATCACCGTAAAGGGCAATCCCCGCCGCTGGTTGCCAGCCTTCTGCGAGACTTCGACCGCGTCAAAGGTGCCGATCAGGGTGGGGTAGTTAATCTTGAAGTTACGTGCAAATTCTGATGTTTTATCCACCTGATCGATGGAGATGCCGACAAATTGCAGGCCTTTCGCGGCGTGTTTTTCCTGCATTTTAACGAACAGGGGTATCTCTTTACGGCACGGTTCGCACCAGGTCGCCCAGAAATTCACCACCACCACTTTGCCGCGCCACTGTTCCAGCCGCTGCGGCTGGTTGTTCAAGTCAGGCAGGCTCAGCGCCCACAACACCTGCGCGCTATTTACTGAGGGCACCGCGGTCTGCCGCGAACTGCTCGCCCACAGGCCGGCCCCTAATGCTATTAGCGCAACAAACGCGTACAGCGCAACCCTGATCATCCGTTTAGACAAGCTTTACCGTCAATTAGAAGAAGATAGAGGATAAAAGGCTGCAACTACTGGGCATTTCAGAATTTCAGCACCTCATCCAGCACACCTGCGAATTTTTCTGCATTCTGAAAACCAATAACACGTAAGCCACTGATTTCTTTGCCATTTTTATCAAAAAATACAATGCCGGGCGGGCCAAACAGGCGGAAGCGCTTGAGCAGCGCCTGATGCTCGGCGTTATTCGCGGTGACATCCGCCTGCACTTTGATCATGCCGGACAGCCGTTGCTTTACTAGTGCGTCAGTAAAGGTAAGGTGCTCCATCTCCTTGCACGACACGCACCAGTCGGCATAGAAGTCGAGCAGCAGCGGCTTGCCGCTCGCGGCAGCCGCTTTGAGTTCGGCATCCAGTTCCGCGCCGGTGGTCACGCGCTTGAACAGCGGTGCGCCCGGGGTGCGCCCGGTGGTCCCGATGGACCCGGCGGGCGCAACGCCCTCCTTGGCCATCAGCCCGGACAGCGGTTGCAAAATATCCTTCGCGCCCGAAAATGCGCCCACCAGGTAGGCCGCGCCCGCCAGCAGCGCGATGACGCCCACGCCTTTGCTGAAACGCTGAAAACCGTGCGCATGCGGCGGCAGCGGATCGATCACGCGCAGAAACACCGCACTGACAATCAGCAGCGCGGCCCACGCCAGCATCTGCGCCGCCAGCGGAATCACCGGCGACACCAGGTAAATCGCCACCGCCAGCAGCAGCACGCCGAAAAACCGTTTAACGGTATCCATCCACGGCCCGGCCTTGGGCAGCAATGCGCCCGCCGACGCGCCCACCGCCAGCAGCGGCACGCCCATGCCCAACGCCATCGCGAACAACGCTGTGCCGCCGAGCACGCCATCGCGGCTTTGGCTGATGTAGAGCAGCGCGCCCGCCAGCGGCGCCGCCACGCACGGGCTGACGATCAGGGCCGACAGCACGCCCATCGCGAACACGCCCGTGTATTTGCCGCCGGGCAGTCGATTGGACGCATCCGCCAGGCGCGCCTGCAAGCCCGCGGGCAACTGCAACTCGTAAACGCCGAACATCGACAATGCAAGGATTACAAAAACAGCGGCAAAGCTCCCCAGCACCCACGGGTTTTGCAGCGCCGCCGACAGCATCGCGCCCGAAAGCCCCGCCGCCACGCCGGCCACCGCATAGGCAATCGCCATGCCCAGCACATACGCCACCGACAGCGAAAATCCGTGCATGCGCGTGACCGGTTGGCCGCGCCCGACGATGATGCCCGACAGGATCGGTATCATCGGCAGCACACACGGCGTGAACGACAGCAGCAGCCCAAAGCCGAAAAAGCTCACCAGCAGCAGCCAGAAACCGCCCTGAAACATCGCGGCGATGCGCGAATCGTCGGCTACGGCCGTGGTCGCCGCAGTCACTGCTGGCGCTGCGGGCTTGCCGCTATCGGCTTGACCCATCAGTCGCGCCAGCGGATCGCCGCCCGTATCCACGTTCGCCACGCCCACCGTCGCCGCGCCACCCGCCATCGACAGTTGTATCTTGCTGTCCATCGGCACGTAGCACACGCCAACATCAGCGCAGCCTTGCGAGGTCGCCGTCAGCGCCACTTTGCCGTCCGCCGCGGCAGTTACCGGAACGATGATCTTCAGCTCGCCGCGATGCGTTTGCACGTCGCCGAAAAATTCATCCTTTTTGTGCTTGCCCTCGGGAATCTGCGCGGCACCCAGCTTCACGCCAGCAGGTTCAGCCGCAAACGCAAAGCGTTCGCGATACAAGTAATAACCTTCAGCGATCTGGTAACGCACCTCGATATTCGACGCATCCAGCACGCGCGCGGAAAAACGAAACGCTTTTTCCGGATCAAGCAACTCCGGCTGCGCCGCCGATGCCACACCGGCGAAGCACAAAAAATACCATAAAAACAAATACTTACATAATACTCGCATCAGGCTTCCTGTGTGTCCTGCGTTTCATCATGCACCCATTGCAAATAGCCGGGCAGACCGTGCGCCAATGGGACTGCGATGATCTCCGGAAGTTCGTAAGGGTGCAGGCGGCGGATCACGGCTTCCAGCGCGGCATAGCGCGCGGCGGTGGTTTTAATGTGCAGCGGAATTTCTTCGGCATTTTCAACCACGCCCTGCCAGCGATACACCGAAGTGCAAGCGGCGAGGATGCTGACGCACGCCGCGACTTTTTCTTCGATGAGCGCATTCGCGAGCTTCACCGCCGCCTCCCGATTCGGCAGATTCGTCAACACCAGCAGCACGTCGTTGGGCAACATCCGCCATCACCCACTACGCTTACCGGGCGCGGAAATGCCCTCCAGCACACTCGGATAACGCAGGCGAAAGCGCAGTTCGTGCTTGATACGCTGATTCGACAACTGCCGCGATTCGCTCATGAACGACAGCAGATTTGCAGGAATCACCCGCTTGGCCTCGCTGCGCGCAATTCGTGGCGGGCGCGTCAAGCCATAACGATCCGCCACCAGATCAAAATAATCACCCATCTTCTGCGGCAGATCATCCACCGCGTTATACGTGCGTCCAGGCGAGCCGTGATTCAGCGCCGCGATCACCATGCGCGCCAGATCGTCGGCATGCACGTGGTTGACGTAACTGTCGTCCTCATCGCGCAGCGCCGGCGTGCCGCGCTCCAACCGCGCCAGCGGCAGCCGGTCATCGGCATAAATGCCGGGCACACGCAGTATCGACACCTGCACGCCGCTGCGCACGCCCCACGCGCGCAAGCGCCGCTCCGCGTCCACGCGCCGTTGCGCGCGCGCGGTTTGCGGATGCGCCGGGCGTGTTTCCGGCACCACCGCGCCGCCGCAATCGCCATACACGCCACTGGTGCTTATATAGACAAAGTGCTGTGGTAAAGTGCTTCGACTGTTTTTATTTTTCCGATGACTCTTTCCCAATGCAGCGATCAAATGCGCGGTGCGCGTATCGATAACCCCCTGCGCCGGCGGCGGTGCCAGATGAACCACATCCTGCGCAATCTCCGCGATGGCCGACAGCGTTTGCGGCTGGTCCAGATCGCCGAGCACCGGCGTCACGCCCAAGGCGCGCAGCGCGGCACATTGCGCCGGGTCGCGCGTGAGTGCGTAGACGCGGTAGCGAGGCAACGCCAACGGAACCAACCGCAAGCCGACATCGCCACAACCGATAATCAGTAACCGTTTCATATATCAGACCATTTTACTCCATGCCCTGCCAAGTCACGATCAAACCCAGCAACCACGTTTTCACCGTCAGCGGCGACGAAACCATCCTCGATGGCGCGTTGCGCGAAGGCTTCAATATCGCCTACGGTTGCCGCAACGGCGCCTGCGGCAGTTGCAAAGGCAAACTGCTCGATGGCACGGTGGATTACGGCAGCTATAACAACTCGGCGCTGCTCGACACCGACAAAAAGAATGGCTACGCGTTGTTCTGTCAGGCCAAGCCGCTCACCGACGTGGTCATCGAATGCCGTGAAATCAGCGCGATCAAGGATATCCAGGTGCGCACCCTGCCGTGCCGCGTGCAAAAACTCGAACGCCTCGCGCCCGACGTGACGATGATTCACCTGCGCCTGCCCGCCAACGAGCGCCTGCAATTTCTCGCCGGCCAGTACATCGATATCCTCACCAAGAGCGGCCTGCGCCGCAGCCTGTCGATCGCCAATGCGCCGCACGACGACGACGTGCTACAACTGCATCTGCGCAACTACGGCGGGCCGTTCAGCAATTACGTATTCAACACGCTGAAAGAAAAAGACATCCTGCGGCTGGAAGGTCCGCTGGGCACTTTTTTCCTGCGCGAAGACAGCGACAAGCCGCTGATCCTGCTCGCCAGCGGCACCGGTTTCGCGCCGATCAAATCCATCATCGAACATGCCGTGCACAAAAAAATCCAGCGCCCGATCACGCTCTACTGGGGCTGCCGCGTGCGCGCCGATTTGTATCGGCATGAACTCGCCGAAAGCTGGGCGCGCGAGCATGGCGTAACTTATGTGCCGGTGCTGTCCGATGCCACGCCCGAAGACAACTGGACCGGCCGCACCGGCTTCGTGCATCGCGCGGTGATGCAGGATTTTCCGGATATGTCGGGTCATCAGGTCTACGCCTGCGGTGCGCCGATTGTGATTGAATCGGCGTTGAGCGATTTCACCGAGCAATGCAAACTGCCGGCGGATGACTTTTTCAGTGACGCCTTTACACCGTCAGCGCAGTAAAGCGAACCCGTGACAAAGTCAGCCCCCGAACCCATGTGGACGCCGGTTCCGATGCCGCCACAGGCGCCGGTGCAGGAAGGCTGGGTTGAGGTGGACGGCGCAAAGCTGTGGTACTGGGATACCGGTGGCCCCGGCGATCCCATTATTTTGCTGCACGCCGGCACCCACAGCGCGGCAGGCTGGGTGTATCAGCAACCGGTGCTCGCGCAAGCGGGCTATCGCGTCATCGCGTATTCACGGCGCGGCTATTACCGTTCGGACGCCGGCGACCTGAATAATCCGGGTGTAGGGTCGGACGACTTGCATCGCCTGATTCAGCATCTGAAGCTCGACACCGTGCATTTGGTATCCGCCGCGCAAGGCGGATTTTTCGCCATCGACTACACGCTGGAATACCCCGGCAAGGTCCGCAGTCTGGCGGTGATCTCATCGTACATGGGCATCACCGACGCCGATTATGTGGCAGTCAACGCGCGGCTGCGCCCCGATTTCTTCGCCACGCTGCCGCACGACTTTCAGGAACTTTCCCCCTCGTACCGCGCCGGCAACCCCGAGGGCCACGCCGCGTGGCTGGCGCTGGAGCATCAGGCGATTCCGGGCAAACGCATTACACCCAAACGCCCGCAACCCCTGACATGGGCCCGGCTCGAATCGATCCAACACCCCACGCTGCTGATGACCGGCGACTCCGATCTCTACACCCCGCCCTCACTGCTGCGCATGCAGGCGCAACACATGCCGCACGCCGAAGTGCATATCGTGCGCGAAGCGGGGCACAGCCCTTACTGGGAACAGCCGGAGGTGTTCAACCGGATTTTGCTGGGGTTTTTGGTGAAGCAGAAATAGTTATCCGGGTTCCAGTCGTAACATCTTCTGCGGACATTCACTGGCGATATCCCAATTTAGTGGGGCTCGTTCGAGTTGAAGTCACGTTTGAAATACGGTGTGGTTAAAGGCAAGAAGGCCAAAGATGGCAATAAAATCATAGTGTTATGATCTTCGTCCCACTGTGGGTGACATGGGGCGCCTCTTTGCTCTGTCGGAAAACCGAGAAACGCGTAATAGCAACAAGCTGATGAGCGAACCGACCAACACATATTCCCTGAACGAAGCGCAAGCGCGTTACCTGTTCATCGATCCGGGTTTAACGGCGGCTGGCTGGAATCTCGCGGACCACACTCAGGTACGGCTCGAAGTCCCGGTGGATGGGTACGACGCGGAGCCTTGGAACGGCGTCACCGATTACTGTTTTTACGATCCGTCCGGTGACGTTATTGCGGTCGTCGAAGCCAAGCGCACGTCGCGCAATCCACGCGTTGGTGAAGAACAGCTTCGACATTACGTCACAGAAATCGCCAAGCGTCAGTCGTTTGTGCCATTCGGCTTTATGACCAATGGCCTGTTGACCTATTTCTGGGATGTTGGTGCAGAGCACCCTCGTTTAGTAGCGGGCATGTTTTCGCCGAACGACCTTGCGCGTCTACGTTTCATACGCGAAAACGCCAAACCATCCGCATCCGAGACTATCAACACCGCGATTGTGGATCGCGCCTACCAGCATGAAGCGATACGCCGCGTCGGTGAAGCGTTTGCGGCGAATAAGCGCCGCGCACTGCTTGTGATGGCTACTGGCACTGGTAAGACCCGAACAATCATGGGCCTTATTGATGTTTTCCTGCGTAGCTTATCCGCGCAAAAGATTTTGTTTCTCGCTGATCGCGACGCACTGGTCCAGCAGGCGTTGAACGACGGCTTCAAGGCGCATCTACCGCACGAACCGCGCGTGCGCATACACACCGCCAACATCGATAAAGACAAGCGCCTCTACGTCGCCACACAGCAAACCATGGGCCGCTGCTTCGAGCAATTCAGCCCGGCGTTCTTTGACTTGATCGTTTTCGACGAAGCGCACCGCTCCATATTCAACCGTTTCACCGAAGTCATCGACTATTTCGACGCGCGCATGGTCGGCCTTACCGCCACGCCCGCTCACTTCATTGACCGCGACACCTTTCGCATTTTTGACTGCACTGGTTCCGCGCCCACGTTTCTCTACACCTACCAACAAGCAATAGCCGAAAAGCGTCTCGTCGATTTCAGGCTGTATCAGGCACAAACCGGATTTCAGCGTAAAGGCATCAAGGGCGCCTCGCTTACGGAAGAAGATCGAGACCTGCTCACCGAGCAGGGGCTAGTGTAGTGCGTCAAATAGAAGTGCGCTTATTTAAGGCCGCCCGGGCACGGGTGACTTTGGCAAGAATGTCAGTTGCCTTAGCGGTCCAGATGAAAGGTTTGGGGTTCGCGTTGTGCAAGGCGATATATTCGTTGATGGCGATCT
>CANIID010000050.1 GCA_947467315.1 Betaproteobacteria bacterium
CGAAGCGGAGATTAATCTCGCCGAAGTATACCGGCGTAAAGTGGCGCTGGGCGATGCGATAGAAGCTTTACGTCGAGCGCTGGCTATCGACCCAGACAGTGCGATCGCCCTTAACGGATTGGGCAATGTCCTCAGGATGCAAGGCCATCTGGGTGACGCAGCCGAATGTTATTCGCGGGCCATGCGCGCGGCTCCGCGTGATCCCTCGGCGTTTCTGAATCTGGGTATTTTACGCGCGCTGCAAGGGCAGTACGGCGAAGCGTGTGCATTGCTGCGACAGGCTGTCAAGGTTGACGAGAAATGCGCGCAAGCACGACTAAAGCTCGCCGAAGTGCTGCGGATCAGCGGTCATCTGGATGAATCCAGGCAGGCCTATCAGCAATTGCTGTTGCAGCAACCACAGCACGCCGCCGCATCCGCGGGGCTTGCGCACGTGCGCCAGCATCTGTGCGACTGGGAAGGCATCGAAAAGTTGTGGGACGAGGCTCGCAATGCGCTAGGCTGCGGAGAGGATATCGGGGTCACGCCTTTCAGCGCGCTGTCGATTCCCACCACGCCGCAGGAACAACTCGCTTGCGCGCGAGCCTGGGCGCGCCGCGAGTTTGGCTGGATCATCCAAAATTCGGGTGGCAATAACGAATGCCCGCCGTATGGCGGTATCCGTGATTATCAGCAGTGGCGTGATGGCAACGCTGGGGGGGCGCGGAACCTCAGATTGGGTTACCTCTCGTGGGATTACCACGAACACGCCACCGCCTATTTGATGGCGGAAGTATTTGAACTTCACGATCGCGAGCGTTTCACCGTGACGGCATATTCCTACGGACCGGACGACGGCAGCGCAATTCGCCAGCGTATTCGAGGCGCCTGCGATGCTTTCATCGACATTGCCGGCGTGTCAGAGGCAGAGGCCGCCCGGCGTATCGCGGCCGACAACATTGACATACTGATTGATCTGAAGGGCTACACCCTTGGCGCGAGGACGCCTATCCTTGCGTATCGTCCGGCGCCGGTGCAAGTCAACTGGCTGGGATTTCCGGGAACGATGGGAACGGAGTGCATGGACTGGATACTCGCAGATCACTTTATTATTCCCGAGGGCGCCGAACAGAATTACGCCGAGCAGGTTTATCGGTTGCCAGATTGCTACCAGCCGAATGATCGCAAGCGGGAGATCGGCGCCGCGCCAACGCGGGCCGAGTGCGGCTTGCCGGATGCGGGCGTGGTGTTTTGCTGTTTCAATCAGGCTTACAAAATATTGCCGGAGACCTTTGGCGCATGGATGCGCATCCTGCACCGCGTGCCAGGCAGTGTGCTGTGGTTGCTTGAAACCGGCGAGGACGCGACCCGGAACTTACGGCTGAATGCGATAGCTCATGGTGTGTCCGCCGAGCGTATTGTCTTTGCCCCACGCCAGCCCCTTGCTGCTCACCTTGCGCGTTACCGCATCGCCGATCTGGCCCTCGATACCTTTCCCTACACCTCGCATACAACGGCAAGCGATGCCTTGTGGGCGGGTTGCCCGCTGGTCACGCGTGTCGGCGATACCTTTGCGTCCCGAGTCGCTGGCAGTGTACTTAATGCGGTAGGGCTGTCAGAGTTGATTACCTCGACAGCTACCGACTTCGAAGAACTCGCCGTGCAAATAGCGCTTGCGCCGGAACGTCGTGCCGGCCTTAGGCAGTACCTTGAGCAGGGACGCAAGGGGTTCGCTTTGTTCGACACGCCACGTCTTGTTGCGCATCTTGAAAATGCGTATCAAACGATGCGGGAATCATGATTGGAGCGCTCTGGCCTTACCTGATGCTGTTTTCCAGGTAGCGGCCGACAGAGGCTACCGGATCATCCCATACGCCGGGTTTATCTTGCTCGAATACCTCAACGGATGGATACCAGAGACACGAGCCCGTTGGAGAGTACCAATACCAGAGCTTGGAACGACCGGCGGGCAATAGTAACAAGGTCTTTTTCCCCAACGCTCCGGCAAGGTGGGCTGTGCTATTGCTTATCGTAATGACCAAGTCGCATGCATCTATCAACGCCGCCAGGCCATCAATATCATTGAAGTTGTCTATGTCGTCTACTGTAACAATGTCGATGCCATGGTTTTTCTTGATCTCATGCCGCTCGTTGCTGGTGTCGCCATACTGCAGGTCGACGAAATTCACGTTGGCCAGCGATAGAAACGGAAGTGCTTTGTTCAAAGACAGGCTTTTATCATCGCCTAATGCAGGATTAACGCTGGTCCAGGAAAGGCCGCACATTAATTTCCCGGGTTTTTTAATCCGCGCGCTTAATTGTGCGGACAACTTTTTGTCTGGAATAAGATAGGGCGTTCTGGCAATCTCAAAACCTGCAGGCGATGCTCGAAAAAGCTGACCGAGGCTTCCAATGGGGATCTGCTCATCGTAATCCTCGAAGTCGACGTCGTTGTCTTTGCTCATAAATTCAATATCTGCAAAGGAGCGTCTGAATAAGGGAATCAGCTTGTTGTTTAAGGACACGGTTTTGTGCTGTGGGAAATCCAGAATATCCCGCAAAATAGTTCCGTGAAGTATTTGATCTCCTATCCCCTGTTCGGCCCAAATAAATAGCCTCTTGTCCGATTTATTGCCTTGCCACCTTTGTTTGCCTTGTCTCAGTGTGTTTTGCCGCAGCTGCTCGGGTGTCCACCGGTATTCGTACGCGGACCAGCCACGCTGGAAATCACCCAAGGCAAAACATAACAGTCCCATATTCTTGCGCGCCTCGGCATAGTCGGGCTGGAGCCTGAGCGTCTGTTCATAGCTTTCCAATGCCGCCGGGTATTTTTTTAGTACGGTGAGGGCCGCCGCCCGATTGTTATGCGCTTCGGCAAACCCAGGGTTTATAGCGATTGCCTCATCATAACTGTCGAGCGCGGCATCAAAATGGTTGAGCGCGGCGAGCGTGATGCCAAGATTATTGTGTGCCCGCTCGTCTCGATGGGTTAGTGATATCGCATGCCTGTAACTCTCCGCCGACGCCGCGTAAAGTTTTTTCCGGTAAAGTGCTATGCCACGGCTCATCCATGCTGTTGTGTTTTCAGGGGCGAGTCTAAGCGACTGATCGTAGTTATCCAGCGCTTCGTCATACCGTTTTAGCGCATCCAACGTGAGGCCGCGATTGAAGTAAGCGCTCGCGAGGTCTATTTTTAACGAGATCGCCTTATCAAAATTTTCCAGGGCCTCCTCATAACGTTTGAGAGCCATGAGCGTGGCGCCACGATTTCCGTAGGCTTCTGCGTAGTCGCGTTTGGAGGCAATCGCATTGTCAAAGCTCTTCAGTGCCGCCTCGTGGCGATCAAGGCTGGCAAGTGCGATACCTCGATCATTGTGTGCGTTGGCATGGTGAGGGTTAAGCGCCAGCGCCTGATTGTAACTTTCGATCGCAGGCTCCTTGCGGCCAATATCGGCAAGCGCAAGACCGCGGAAATAATAGGCATCGGGAAAAGCAGGCTGAATCTTAATGGCTTTTTCGTAGCATTCCAAGGCCGCTTCGGGCCGTTGGTTTTGTCGGAGTAGATGGCCGAGATTCATATGTGCAGCAATGTCCCCTGGCTCTATCAACGACGCACGCCGCAGGAATTCAATGGCGTCTTCTATTCTGCTGGATTGCGCTGCAATAATTCCCAGTATGTTCAGAGCATCAAAATTATCCAGCCGGGAATAATTCGACGGGTTACGAAGGAGTAATCGGCAGCGCGCCTCGGCGTTGTTCCAGTCGCCTTGTTGATATTCGTCGACCGCTTGTTGCATGAGATGCGATGGCGCGGGCACAATGTCCCGATTGCCTGCGGACGGTGACGGTCGGTGACCTGCTTTATTCCTAGAGGAATTTCGTTTGGCTTTGGACATTGAGGAAAGAAATTAGCGAGACGGTTACGAGGCGAAATTGTAACGGGCCAATGTTAGAAGTAACATTATCCCAAAGGTTGGCGATCGACCAACATGGCTTTGGCTTGAGCAATTACGCTTTCCCAATCGCCGATGGTCGATTGCCTGACGATACTGACGCTTGGGTACCATGGGCTGGTGTTGCTTCCTTCGTGCCAGTACCAGTGGCGCCCGACGCTGTGGGGTAGCAGTAGCAACGTGGGCTTGCCCAAAGCTCCCGCGAGGTGAGCGGTTGTGTTGCTGACGGTGAGCACGACATCACAAGCGCCGATTAAGGCCGCAAGTCCGTCAATGTCATTGAAATTGTCGATATCGTCAAGGTGGGTTACATGCAGGGCGTGGCCGTAGTCGAGGCGTTCGCGCTCGCCAGCGGTGTCGCCGTACTGTAGGTCGACGAATTGGAAGTTCTCCAGCGCGAGGATCGGTTGCAGATCCGGCAAGCGAATGCTTTTTTGTGCGGCGTATACATTGTTCCTGCTGATCCACGAAATGCCGCAGATAATGTTTTTTGCCGTAAGCCGTTCGCGTAGATGACGCGCACGAGTAGTATCCGGAAGCAGATAAGCACTTCGGTTCGCCGGAAAATCGCTCCAGCTCTTGCGCAAATGTTGTCCAATGTCGCCTAGAGCAACATGGGCATCGAATGGCAGGTTATGCAACGCGCCATCCTTGGAGACTATTTTGAGGCTCGGGAAGGAGCGCTGAAACAGCGTAACCAAGCGAGGGTCTACTGCAGCCGTCACCGATTTCCCGTATCTGGCAAGTTCCGGTAGCATGCCGGAGAACAGTATCTGGTCGCCAATACCTTGCTCTCCCCACACCAACAGGTTTCCGTCCACAGCGCGCCCGTCCCACCACGGCTTTCCTAAGGCGAGCTTGGGTCCGCGCTGGCCGTCAATCCATCCCCAGTCGTATTGCTCCCATCCTGCTGCGAAATCGCCAAGCGACAGTCTGCAAAGGCTCTCGTTCCAATGCGCGCGAGCGTAATCCGGCTGAATCTGGGTTGCAGCGTTAAAGCTTTTCATTGCGGAGTGGGTTTGGTTCAGGCTCAGCAATGCGTTCCCACGATTATTGTAAGCCAACGCGAAATTCTGCCTTTCTTGTAGCGCTTTGTTGTAACTATCCAGTGCATCGCCACCTCGACCCAGCTCAAGCAGCGCATTGCCGCGATTATTCAAGACATCCGCATGATCCGGTGCAAGGCGCAGTGCGTGGTCGTAGCTTTCCAGTGCGGCATCCGGGTTTTGTAGATCGAGAAGGGCATTGCCACGGTCGTTCCATGCGTCGACTAAGAGCGGGTTGACTTTCAAGACGCGCTCAAACGTGGCGAGGGCATCGTGTTTTCGGCCCAGATTGCTTTGGCAGGCGCCCAGTAGCAGCAGCGATTCTTCGTCATGCGGATCTGCTTGCAGCAACCGGACGGCGATTTCTTCTGCTTCCTCATGTCGCTGCAACCCAATCAGCACCACTGCCAGATTGAGCAAAATGCTGGGACGGGCCGGCGCCAGTTGCAGTGCTTTTCTGTATAACGCCTCGGCATCGGCAATGGCATTGTCCTGCTGCTTCGCCAACGCCTGATAGAACAATTGTTCCGCTGTCGGAGTGATCATTGATGGTTTTACACACGTCAAATATGCCCATGCGGATTATCGCAAAAACCGCGATCCGGAGCTGTTTAAACTAGCGCGGGCGGGCACGTCGAGGGATCGGATACAATGGAATCCGCCAGGAGGTATTGTTCAATCCATAATGTGAAATCCGGCACATGATTAATGTATTTATCGGCTATGACCCGCGTGAGGCCGTTGCGTATGGTGTTCTCGCTCACAGCATCAACGCGCGCGCCACGCAGCCGGTGATTACCGCGCCACTGATGTTGAGCCAGTTGCGAGGGGTGCTGACCCGTAAGCGTCACCCGCTGCAAAGCACGGATTTTTCATTTTCACGGTTCCTAACGCCGCATCTTGCCAGGTATGACGGCTGGTCGCTGTTTATGGATTGCGACATGCTGATGCTGGATGATATTGCCAGTCTGTGGGCGCTGCGCGATGACCGGTATGCGGTGATGGTGGTCAAGCATGATCACGTGCCCAAAGAGACAAAAAAGTTTTTGGGCGAACCGCAGACCCGGTACAACAAGAAAAACTGGTCCAGCGTGATGCTATTCAATAACGCAAAATGCATAGCCTTAACGCCCGAGTACGTAAACACGGCGTCAGGGCTGGAGCTGCACCAGTTTAAGTGGCTGGCTGATGATGGTCTGATTGGGGAGCTACCCAGCTGCTGGAATCATCTGGTGGGTTACGACGCAGCGCGCGCGGATGCGGCCTTGGTGCACTACACGCTGGGCGGCCCTTACTTTCGCGACTACGCTCAGTGCGAGTACGCGCAAGAATGGCGGCTGGAACGTGATGCCATGCTGGCGACCATAGCCGTCGGTGCCGGCAAAAAAACTTAGACAAAACAAGCGCATAACCATAGAATCGGACGCAGCTCGCGCGGCTCCATCGGGGGGTGAAAGCGCGTTGCTCCGCTATGGAACCGGACCGCAACACCATTACCGACGCCCACGACGTCCACGACGCGCTTGAGCGCGCGACCGCCTTGCTCCACAGGCATGATGAGCTTGTGGAGTTGGCTATGGACGCGGCTGACGCGTCGGGTGTGCCGACGTCGCCTGAAGAAAGCGCGCAGCGCCAGAAAGTTCGCGAAGAACTGCGGCTGCTGCTGGACCCGCTGCATCCTGCCGACGTTGCCTATATCCTTGAGGCGCTGCCGCTGACGCAGCGGCTGGTGGTGTGGGACCTGGTCAAAGCCGACCGCGATGGCGAAATTCTGCTCGAAGTCTCCGACGCGGTGCGCGAGACGCTGATCGAGTACATGGATGACCATGAGCTGGTCGCCGCCACTGGCCAGCTCGATACCGATGAAATCGCCGACCTCGCGCCTGATCTGCCGAGCGAGGTTATCGAAAATGTGTTTCGCCTGTTGCCGCCGGAAGAACGCGAACAGTTGCGCGAGGCGATGTCCTATCCCGAAGGCACGGTCGGCGCGCTGATGGATTTCGATATGGTGCAGATCCGCGAAGACGTGACGCTCGAAGTCGTGTTGCGCTATCTGCGCCGGTTGGATGAATTGCCGGATCATACCGATCAGTTGTTCGTCGTCGATCGCGCCGAGCAATTGAAGGGCCTGGTGCCGATCAACCGTTTACTCGTGACCGACCCCGATGTGGCGGTGGGTGACGTGATGACGCGCGACTTCGTGCGTTTTAATGCCGACGAGGATGCGGCAGACGCCGCTGCGGCGTTCGAGCGCTACGATCTGGTGTCGGCGCCCGTGGTGGACGATGCCGGCGCGCTGGTGGGGCGCATGACGGTCAACGCCGTGGTCGACTTCATGCGCGAGAAGACCGACAACGAAATTCTGAGTGCCGGCGGTCTGCGCGAGGACGAGGATATTTTTGCGTCGGTGTGGAAGAGCGTGCAAAACCGCTGGGCGTGGCTGGCGATCAATTTGATTACTGCGTTTGTAGCGTCACGCGTGATCGGTCTGTTCGAGGGCTCTATTGGCAAACTGGTGGCGCTGGCAGCGCTGATGCCGATCATCGCCGGCATCGGCGGCAATTCCGGCAATCAGACGATAACCATGATCGTGCGCGCACTGGCGCTGGGGCAAATCACGCGCGCTAACGCGAGCAAACTCTTTATCAAGGAGTTGAGCGTGAGCGCGCTCAATGGCCTGATCTGGGGGGGCGTGGTGGGTGTGTTTGCTTTCCTGATTTACCATAATTGGCAACTCGGGCTGGTGATGATGCTGGCGATGGTGCTCAACCTGTTGCTGGCGGCGTCCATGGGGGTATTGATCCCGATGGCGATGGACAAATTAGGGCGCGATCCCGCAATGGGCGCCAGCGTGATGATTACCGCCATCACCGACAGTGGCGGATTTTTCATATTCCTGGGGTTGGCGACGCTGTTTCTGGTCTGAGTCACCGCTTGAGGAATAAAACCGCCTGGCCGCTGTTAGCAGCGGTAAGGCACCGTGATAGGAGGCCGGTTTGGAGGATTTTGGCACGCAAGCGGTTCCGGTGATTCCGCGTCTGCGACGTTATGCGCGGGCGCTGACGGGCGACCGTTTGATGGCCGATGATCTGGTGCAGGATACGCTGGAGCGGGCGTGGATGAAGCGCCATCTGTGGCGCGAAGGCAGCGATCTGCGCGCCTGGATGTTTACCATCATGCACAATGTGTACGTCAATCAGGTGCGTGCGCGTATCGCCGACGCCACCATTCCCCTCGACACCGAGGCGTTCAATGTACCTGCGTGCGGCAGCCCAGTCGAACTGCTGGAGGTTGCCGACCTCGATGCCGCGTTACGGCGTCTGCCCGACGAACAACGCGAGGTGCTATTGCTGGTGGCGCTGGAACAACTGAGTTACAGCGAAGCCGCCGGTGCGCTGGGCATACCTGTCGGCACGGTGATGTCGCGGCTTTTCCGCGCGCGCGAGCGCTTGCGCGTCTTGCTGGGCGGTGCGCCAGCGGCGGCGACGGGTGTACTAAAGGTGATTAAATGAACCAGCGGGATATTTCCGAAGCCGACTTGCAGGCGCATGTGGATGGGCAACTGCCCGAGTCCGCGCGCGCGGCGACGGAAGCGTATCTGCGCGAGCAGCCACAGGAAGCCGAGCGGCTGGCCGGTTACCAGCGGCAGAATCAATCGCTGCGCGATGCGTACGACGGCGCGCTCGACGAAACCGTGCCCGCGCATTTGACAGCGGCCATGCAGCGCGGCGGATCGAAATTTCAGCGGTGGCCGCACTTGCCGCATTTACGCTATGCAGCGGTACTGGCGTGGATCGTCTTCGGCGGGCTGATCGGCTGGCAATTGCGCGCCCTGCAAAGTCCCGGTGAGAGCGGGCGCGGCGCACCCGCGTTTGCGCGGCAGGCGGCGATCGCGCATGTGGTGTACAGCCCGGAGGTGCGGCACCCGGTCGAAGTCGGCGCCGATCAGGAGGCGCATCTGGTGGCGTGGCTGTCCAAGCGCATCGGCACGCAGTTACGCGTGCCGCAATTGAATGAGCAGGGTTATGCGCTGGTCGGCGGGCGATTGTTGCCGGGGTCGCCGGATGAGCGCGCGCCCATCGCGCAATTCATGTATCAGGACGCGAAAGGTTTGCGACTGACCTTGGTTGTGCGCGCCGACGCGGATCGATCACGCGAAACCGCTTTTCGTTTCGCGCAGGAAAAAAACATCGGCGTGTTTTACTGGGTCGATCAAAAACTCGGTTATGCGTTGTCGGGTGAAATCGAGAAAACCGAATTGTTGCGGATTGCGCACGCGGTGTACCGGCAACTGAATCCTTGAGCGTTCCTGTGCGGCTTGTGCCGATTGCTGTACTGCACCATCCATACGTGCATCGTTCCCGCACAATCCCGGTCGCGTAGCCGCGCCAGCACGCCATGCGGTGCGCTGGTATAAATTCGTATTAAGTGTATGTTTTTAAACGATAATTTATATCGTTCCGTGCGTAGTCTTCAACGCAATCAGGTCTCGCTGTACGGGGCGTCGCCGGTTCGTGCGGGTGCAGTAGCGAACAATTTTGCGCGACGACAATCCAACAATCGGCGAGCGGAAGAAACGCGGAGGCGGGACGGTGTGAAACCGGCAGCACAAAAAACAACGGGGACTGAAAGTTCCAGTCCCCGTTGCAATTTACTGCGACTACTTCTTTTTCGCCACTTTTTTCTTAGCTACTTTTTTCTTTGCTGCTTTTTTCTTCGCTGCCATGTGAGTCTCCTTTAGGTTAACTTTGGCATCGTTTGCTACGGATGTTTCTCCGTAACCCCATCCACAATTCGTCGAACGTTGCGCATCTTGCCGCTTCATTCTGCCGGTGCATACTCGGTAAACCGCGTGATGCACCAGCGAATCAATGCATGGTGCGCCAATTCTATTCCACAGCACAAAAAAAAGGCAACAACTTTATTGACTTTTTTTGGGGATGATGTTGTGGATTGTGTGATTCGTACAACACTTAGTACAAATTGAAACACCGTTCAGCGTTGCAACGACGATGACCACACGGATTTTTTACTCGATCACACATGATCTGCTGCATTCAAACCGTTGATCTACGGCAGCAGTGTCTCGTTCGCAAACAATTCTGCGACGGTTTCGCGCTTGCGAATCACATGCATGGCGGCGCCATCGACCATGATCTCCGCCGCGCGCGGGCGCGTGTTGTAGTTGGAACTCATACTCATGCCATAGGCGCCCGCTGAACGTATCGCGAGTAAATCTCCCTCGTGAATCGCCAAGCGGCGGTTGCGTCCGAGAAAATCTCCGCTCTCGCAGACGGGACCTACGATTTCCCAGGTCTCGGGCTGATCGGTCGTTTGCGCCGCCGGCAGAATGTCATGCCACGCATCGTAGAGCGCGGGGCGCATCAGATCGTTCATCGCGCCGTCCACCACCGCGAAATTGCGCTCGTCGCCGCGCTTGAGGTACTCGACACGAGTGAGCAGCACGCCGGCGTTGGCGGTGAGAAAGCGTCCCGGCTCGAACAGCAGTTTCTCGGTGCGGCCCGCAACACCCTTGAGTATGGCGGCAGCGTAGGCATTGATCGACGGCGGATTTTCTTCCGCCTGATACTGCACGCCCAGCCCGCCACCCAAATCGATGTGCGACAGCGCAATGCCGTCGGCGTGCAGGCTGCGCACCAGTGCCATCACACGTTCGGCCGCCGCGGTAAACGGCGCTACGTCGGTGAGTTGCGATCCGATGTGGCAGTCGATGCCGGTGATTTTCAAGTGCTTGAGGCCGCGCGCACGCTGGTAGAGTGTCAAGGCATCGTCGTAGGCAACGCCGAATTTGTTTTCCTTCAGGCCGGTGGCGATGTAAGGGTGCGTTTTGGCATCGACATCAGGATTCACGCGCAGACTGACCGGCGCGAGCCGGTTCAATGCACCGGCGATCTGGTTGATACGCTCCAGTTCGGATGCGGATTCGACGTTAAAACATAGAATTCCGGCATTTAATGCGTCGCGAATTTCGATGGCAGTCTTTCCGACGCCGGAAAAAACTATCTTGCGTGGATCACCGCCCGCCGCCAGCACGCGCGCCAGTTCGCCACCGGAAACAATGTCAAAGCCGCTGCCGAGGCGCGCGAACAGATTGAGAATCGCCAGATTGGCATTCGCCTTCACCGCATAACAGATCAAGTGATCGTGGCCGGTGAACGCGGTATCAAAGTCACGATAAGCTGCGGTCAACGCCGCGCGCGAATACACATAGCACGGCGTGCCGTGTTGCGCGGCAATCTCGCGCAGCGGAACGTCTTCCGCGTGCAGGCCGCCGTTGCGATAGGCGAACGCGCTCACTTCGATTCCGGCTTGGCGCTATCGGGCGTGGCCGCTGGCGCAGGCGCGGGCTTGGGCGCTACAGCACCGGGCTTGGGCAAGGTTAAGGGTGTTTTATAGCCGCACGCCGTGAGCGCCATGGCAAGAACAAGTGCGAAGGTCAGGCAAAGCGTACGCATGGGTGATCCGGCGGTGAGTGAGTTGTAGACCAAAAGTTTAGCATGCCCTGCGAACCCGGCAGCTCAATCGAGGATGTACTGATGCGCGTCACGGCGAATTTCCCGGCGCCGCGCCAAGTAATCCGGAATTTCCTTGGCCACGACCGTCCAGAAGCGCGGCGAATGGTTCATCTCGCGCAGATGCGCCAATTCATGCACCACCACATAATCGATCAGCCGCGCCGGCATTTGAATCAAGCGCCAATTCAGCAAAATGCGGCCGCTGGCGTGGCAACTGCCCCAGCGCGTGCGCGCATTCGACAAACGGATATCCGCCGGCACCACCGCCATGGCCACACGATAGCGCTCGATCCGTGTGGCAAAATCCGACAAGGCCTGTGTGCGCAGCCAGGCGCGGACCAGCGCGGCGATATTTTCCGGCTGCACGCGCGGGATTGATACTTGCAATGCACTGTCCTGAGGCGTGATGTTTTCCGTACCGGCAGCGACGTTCAATTGCAAAGGCCGGCCCATATACATCAGTGTTTCCCCGCTTTCCCAGCGCCGGCCGGGCGGGCGTTTTTCGGTCCACTGCGTGAGTTTGCGCACCACCCAGCGCGCGTGATCGCGCAACACGGTCTCGATCTCGCGCATCGAGGCACGCAACGGCGCACCGATGCGTAAGCCCCGTTCGTCTACCGACAAGGAGATGCGCCGCCGCCCGTGACTGCGATGCAACACATAGCTGATGGGCTGACCATCCAGCACGGCGGAGCACGCCACCACGGGGCTGGGTGATGGCGACGCGAAGGGCAGCTCAAGCTGCGCGCGTATCTGGTTCATAAGATGTCAGCTTGGGCATTTCGCTTTCGATCCACCCTTCAATGCGTTGATTCAGTTCCGCAGCCGTTAATCCTTGCGAGGCGATGGGCTTGCCGATGCTCACCGTAATTAATCCTGGGCGCTTGATAAACGCATTCTTGCGCCAGCATTCCCCCGCGTTGTGCGCCACTGGCAGCGCCAGCGCGCCGGTCTTCACCGTCAGCCATGCACCACCCGGATGGTACGTGCCGCGCGTGCCGGGCGCAACCCGCGTGCCCTCGGGGAATATCACAATATTAAAACCGGCCGCCAGCCGCTCGCGGCCCTGTTCGGCCATCTGCCGCAACGCCTTGCTGCCCGAGCCGCGATTGATCGCTATCGGCGACAACATTGCTAGTCCCCAGCCGAAAAACGGGATCCACAACAGCTCTCGCTTCATCACCCACACCTGCGGCGGAAATATCGTCTGCCAGGCGAGCGTTTCCCACGCGGATTGATGCTTCGACAGGATCACGCAGGGCTCGCGCGGAATATTTTCCGTGCCGATCACGCGATAGCGCACGCCGCAGATCAGCGCTGCCGCGCCGGTCATCAGCCGCGACCAGGTGGTGATGATGCGATAGCGCGTGAGCCGCGACAGCGGAAACGTCAGCAGCGAAATGACAGCGAATATCGGCGTGATGACAAACTGGAATAGGGTAAACAGGCAGGATCGCAGGAAAGCCAGCACGGGGTTAGGCACGCTTAGTCCGCGAGGGCGTCCACGGCGGCCGCGAGATCCGCGTAGATCTGCGTATCCGGCGGCAGATTTCCAGCGCGTCGTGTTTTTTTGCCGTTGCCGGTCAATACCAGCAGGGGTGAGCCCCGTACCGCCGTGGCGGCTTCAATATCCCGAATGCTGTCGCCCACCATGGGCACACCCGCGAGGCTGGTGTTCAGCCGATGCGCAATGTCTTCATACATGCCGGTTTTGGGTTTGCGGCAGCGGCAGTGGTCGTCCGCCATGTGCGGGCAGAAAAAGATCGCATCGACGCGCGCGCCGGCCTGCGCCAGCGCCTGATGCATTTTGGCGTGGATAGCGTTCAATGCCGCCATATCGAAAAATCCACGCCCGATGCCCGACTGGTTGGTGGCGACGACCACGTGAAAGCCGGCGTGATTGAGTTTCGCAATCGCGTTGAGGCTGCCGGGAATGGGGCGCCATTCCACCGGCGACTTGATGTACGCGGCGCTGTCGTAGTTGATTACGCCGTCGCGATCGAGAACGATTAGCTTCATACGCTCCGCTTCATGCGGCGAGTTTGGAAATGTTGACCACCTGATTCGTCAGATTGCCGACTTCGTGCAGCAACGCGAAGCGATTGTTGCGCAAAGCCGGGTCTTCGACGTTGACCATCACCTTGTCGAAGAATTGCGTCACCGGTTGATGCAGTTGCGCGGTGAGCAGCAACGCTTCGCTGAATTTCGCTTGCGCGACCAGCGTATCCACTTGCGTTCGCAGCGTGCGCGTCAGGCTAAGTAATTGTTTTTCTTCATTTTCTACCAACCGCGCGGCGTCTGCTTTAACCGCCGTGGCAGCCACGCCCGACTTGCTTACGATATTGCGGATACGTTTGTCGGCCTCGGCCAGCCCGGCGGCTTCCGGCAGCGCCAGAAACTGGCGCGCGGCTTCGAGCCGGTTCACATATTCGAGCGGCTTCGGCGAGAGGTCGAGCACGGATTCAATTTCCAGCACGCCGTAGCCCAATTCGCGCAGATAGCTCTTGGCGCGTTCGGCGACAAAGCCACCCGCTTCCAGCGCGTTCGCGACCGCGACACCTTTGCGATCATGGCTCTCGATCAACACGCCCTTGGCGAAGGTCTCATGCGCGAGCGTCAGCAGATGAGCGAAATCCAGCGGCAATTTGCGTTCCGCCAGGATGCGAATCACGCCCAGCGCATGTCGCCGCAGCGCAAACGGGTCTTTGTCGCCGGTCGGTATCATGCCTACGCCAAAAATGCCGATCAGCGTATCCAGCTTGTCGGCCAGCGCCACGCAACACGCCACCGGGCTTTCGGGCAGACGGTCGCCGGCAAAGCGTGGCAGATAATGTTCGGCAATCGCGTCCGCCACCTGCGGTGGTTCGTTGTCGTGCAGCGCGTAGTAGCGGCCCATGATGCCCTGCAACTCCGGGAACTCGCCGACCATGCCGGTCAGGAGGTCGGCTTTCGCGAGCCAAGCGGCGCGCTCCGCCAACAACGGGTCGGCGCCAATCGAGCGCGCGATTTTTCCGGCCAGCAACTGCATGCGTTGCACGCGCTCAAGCTGCGTGCCGAGTTTGTTGTGATAAACCACCTTGCCCAAGCCCGGCACGCGCGTTTCAAGGCGCGTCTTGCGATCCTGCTCATAGAAAAACCGTGCATCGGCCAGCCGCGGGCGCACCACGCGCTTGTTGCCTTCGATGATATTCACCGGATCGGCCACCGCCATATTGCTCACCACCAGAAACTTCTCGGTGAGCTTGCCGGATTTGTCGAACAGCGGAAAATATTTCTGGTTGGTGCGCATGGTGAGGATCAAACACTCTTGCGGCACCGACAGAAATTCCTTTTCAAAGCCGGCGACGTAGACCACCGGCCATTCGACCAGCGCCGTTACTTCGTCGAGCAGTGTCTCGTATTCACCCAGTGTGCAGCTCAACTCGGCGGCTTTGGCCTTGAGTTGCGCATCAATATCAGCGCGGCGCGCATCGAAGCTGGCGACGACCTTGCCGTCGTCTTTCAGGCGCGATTCATAGTCGCCTGCTGTTTTCAATTCAATGTCGCGCGCGCCGAGAAAACGATGGCCGTGCGTGATACGTCCAGCCG
Organism: Betaproteobacteria bacterium; assembly: GCA_947467315.1. GTDB lineage: Bacteria > Pseudomonadota > Gammaproteobacteria > Burkholderiales > SG8-41 > UBA5216. Next base: position 15,103 of record CANIID010000050.1, read on the forward strand.
TCAGACCCAACGCTGTCACGGTAACAACTTCCGAACCATGCAGCGCCACCAAGCCATGCGCGGGGCGCACGAACTTGACGGTCTCGGTGCTGTTGGGGAGTTGGTAGCTCATCACCTTGGGAATCGGCAGTTGCGCGATGGTTTTTTCCAGCGCCGACGCGAGACCCGCTTGCAAGGTTTGCCCGGCGGCCAACTGCGGCAGGAACAGCATCACCAGTTTGCCGTCGCTGGCTTTTTTGATCGAGGCCACGGCGCTTTCGTCACGACCCAGCGCGGCGAGTTTTTTCAGCAATGCCGCGGTCGGCTTGCCTGCGGCATCCAAGCCGACTTTTTCCGGCAGCAGCCGTTCTTCGATTTGACGATCCGGCGCTTTGGTGCGTACGTTCGATAGCCGCGTTGCCAGCCGCCGTGGTGTGGCGAACACATCCATTGCGCAGTCGGCTTCGAGCAAGCCGCTGGCGGCGAGTTCGTCACGCAACACGGTGGCGAACGCGATACCCAAGCGCTGTAGCGCCTTGGGCGGCAATTCTTCCGTCAACAGCTCGATCAGCAGCGGGGCGCTCATGATGCGACTCCCCGGCGGATAGCCTGCACTTCATCTAAATCTTCTTTAGAAACAAATGCTTGCACGGCTTCATCGCTGGCGCGCTCAAAGCCGCGCAGCTTGCGGGATTGGTAGTAGGCACTCGCAGCGGCGCGTGCCAGTGCCCGCACGCGGCCGATGTACGCCGCACGTTCCGTCACCGAAATCGCGCCGCGCGCATCCAGCAAATTGAAGCTGTGCGAGCACTTCATCACCATTTCGTAACCCGGCAACGCCAGGCCCGCTTCAAACAGCCGCTTCGCTTCGGATTCAAACTGGCCGAACTGTTGCAGCAGCATGTCCACGTTGGCCTGTTCAAAGTTGTACGTCGATTGCTCGATTTCGTTTTGCAAATACACGTCGCGGTATTTCACGCCCGGCGCCCATTGCAAATCGAACACGCTTTCGACGCCCTGCAAATACATCGCCAGCCGTTCGAGGCCGTAAGTGATTTCGCCCATGATGGGTTTGCACGGAATGCCGCCGACTTCCTGAAAATAGGTGAACTGCGTGACTTCCATGCCGTTCAGCCACACTTCCCAGCCGAGGCCCCACGCGCCGAGCGTGGGTGATTCCCAGTCGTCTTCGACAAAACGGATGTCGTGCTGCAACGGATCAATGCCGATTTCGCGCAACGAGCCGAGATACAGATCGAGGATATTCGCGGGCGAGGGCTTCAGCACCACTTGATACTGATAGTAGTGTTGCAAGCGATTGGGGTTTTCGCCGTAGCGCCCGTCCTTCGGGCGCCGCGAGGGTTGCACGTAGGCGGCATTCCACGGTTCCGGGCCGATGGCGCGCAAAAACGTCGCGGTGTGAAAGGTGCCGGCGCCGACTTCCATGTCGTACGACTGTAACAGGGCGCAGTGATTGCGATCCCAATAATGATTGAGCGTGAGGATCAGTTGCTGGAAGGTCTGCATCGCGGGTTTCATTCGTAAACCGCGAATTTTACAGGGAAACTTACGGCGCGGGGCTGCGCGGGGGCGATGCTTTCTTGTGCTTGCGCGTGGTTTGCGAAGCGGGCTTGCGCGACGCAGGTTGACGCAACGTCGGCGGTTGCGCCTTGGGTTTTCCCGAGAAGGCCGCGATCAACCACAGGCTCACCGCGAGCAGCAACGTGGCATAGTTGCCCCACAGCACGAAAAGTGTCCCGCCGCGGTATCCGGGCACGGTATGCGTGACCGTGGCGGTGGTGAATCCTTCCGCAGCCTTGACGATTTGCCCGTGGGTATCGATCACGGCGGTGACGCCGGTGTTGGTGGCGCGCAGCATATAGCGGCCGGTTTCCAGCGCGCGCATTTGCGAAATCTGCACGTGCTGCGCCGGGGCGATGGATTTGCCGAACCAGGCCACATTACTCGCATTGATCAGCATCGTGGCCTCCGGCAACTGGCGAATGATTTCGTCGCCAAACACGTCTTCGTAGCAGATGTTGATGGCCACACGCTGGCCAGCGATATCCAACGGCCCACGATCGAGCTCGCCGCGCGAGAAATCCTGCAACGGTATCGCCAGCACGCCGACGATCCAGCCGAGCAGCGGGCGCAGCGGGATGAATTCGCCGAACGGCACCAGATGGTTCTTGCGATAACCCTGTTGCGGGGAACTGCCCAGCGAAATCACGCTGTTGAAGTACTCACCGCTTTGCAGCCGTTCCGGTACACCAATCAGAATATCGCCTTTGTTTTGTCGCGCATGAGCCGCGAGCGTCTCAAGATAAGCGGGCGGCACCTGATGCAAAAACAGCGGTAGCGCGGTTTCCGGCATCACGATCAATTGGCTCTTGCTGGCGAGCGCCATCGCGCGGTAGGCGTCGAGCGTGGCCAGCATGGCGTCCTCGCGCCATTTCATGTCCTGCGCCACGTTGCCTTGCAGCAGACTGACGGTGGTTTGGGTGCCGGTGGGCTCAGTCCACTCGATTTGTTTCAGGCCGAAACCGAGCAGCAACAGCACCGCGATGATAACCACGGCGAACCGTCTGCGCGTGGCCTGCATCACCAGCAGCACCAATAAACCGCTGATTACCGCCACGATCAACGAAATCCCGAACACGCCCACCACCGGGGCGAAGCCTGCCAACGGACTCAGCGGCGCCTGTGAGTAGCCCACCGAGAGCCACGGAAACCCGGTGAAGATCCAACTGCGCAGCCATTCGATCAACATCCAGACGGCGGGCGCCAGTAGCGCCAGCTTGACCGCATCGCTGGTGCGTGATCGCCCGACGACATAACCGCCCAGCGCCGGAAACAACGCCAGAAAAGCGCAAAACAACAATGTGGCCGCCGCACCCAACGGCAACGGCATGGCGCCGAAGGTGTGCAGGCTGACGTAAATCCACGACACGCCCGCGAGAAACAGGCCGAGGCCGAAATACCAGCCGAGTGCGAAGGCGCGGCGGGGCGTGCTGGCGTTGACCCACAGCCCGAACAGCAGCGCCAGTGTGAGCAGCGGTAGCGGGAACAGATGGAACGGCGCAAAGCCGAGTACCGTCAATGTGCCGGCGACGAAAGACGCGATGCGTGCGCAGGCATAAGACTGGAACCACGTGCCGCGCGCGGCGGCTGGCGCTGGCGCAGGCGCGCTCATCATCAGACTTTTTTCTTCACGACCTGCAACAGATGCAAGCGCCGGCTATCGGCGCGCAGTACCTTGAACGTCAGGTTATCGATGCTGATCTGCTCGCCGCGTTTGGGGATATGCGCAAACCGGTGGAGCACGAAGCCGCCGATGGTGTCGAACGTTTCGTCATCGTAGTTGGTGCTAAAAAACTCATTAAAATCAGATATTTCCGTCAAGGCCTTGACGCGGAACTGGCCGCCGCGCTCCTGCACGATTTTTTCATCCACGTCGTCGATGTCGTGCTCGTCCTCGATGTCGCCGACGATTTGTTCCAGCACGTCTTCGATGGTGACCATGCCGGCGACACCGCCGTATTCATCGACCACGATCGCGATGTGATTGCGGTTGGCGCGAAATTCCTTGAGCAATATGTTCAGCGGCTTCGACTCGGGGATGAACACCGCCGGGCGCAGCATTTCGCGCACGTTGAACTCTTCTTCGCCGGCGTAGTAACGCAGCAAATCTTTGGCCAGCAGGATGCCGATTACGTTGTCTTTGTTTTCGCCGACCACCGGAAAGCGCGAGTGGGCGGTCTCGATCACCATGGGAATGAATTCCGCCGGCGACGCCGAAATGTCGATCATGTCCATGTGCATGCGCGGCACCATGATGTCGCGCGCCTGCATATCGGCCACCTGCAATGCGCCTTCGATCATCGCCAGCGCGTCGGCGTCGAGCAGGTTGCGCTCGGCGCAGGAGCGCAGCAGTGTAATCAATTGCTCGCGGCTTTCCGGCTCGCGCATCAGCATGGCGGAGATGCGGTCCAGCACGGAGGGTTTTTCGACGGGATCGTTCGGCATGGTCAGCAGGTATACGGGTCAGCATACCCCAGTTTGGCGAGTATCTGTGTTTCGCGCCGTTCCATCACCTGTGCGTCGCGGTCGTTTTCATGGTCGTAGCCCTGCAAATGCAGCAGGCCATGCACGGTGAGGTGCGCATAATGCGCGGCGAGGCTCTTTTTCTGCGCTCGCGCCTCGCTTGCGACCACCGGTGCGCACAGCGCGAGATCGCCTTCAAACGGCGCATGGTCTTTGAACACAAAGGTGAGCACGTTGGTGGCGTAATCCTTGTTGCGGTAGGCGCGGTTGAGCAGACGGCCTTCTTTTTGCCCGACAATGCGCAGCGTGACACGCGCGTCGTGTTCGAGCGCGGCGCGCACCCAGCGGCGAAACTGCGCGCGGGTCGGCTTGCCGACGGCGGAAACCGTGTACTGCACGGCGAGATTTAATTGGGGCGATCGTGATATTGGCACAGCCGTCACCGCTTCACCGCTTTGCCTTCATGCCGGATCGGAATCCTTGGGCGTTTGCACGTCGGTGTTCTTGCGCCCCCCCGCGGTTTTCCGCCCCTCATAGGCGTTGACGATGCGCTGCACCAGCGGATGGCGCACCACGTCTTCCGCGCCGAAGTAGGTAAACGCAATGCCGCGCACGGTTTTGAGCACTTCGTGCGCGTCGATAAGGCCGCTTTTCTGCCCGCGCGCGAGATCGATTTGCGTCACGTCGCCGGTCACCACCACACGGCTGCCGAAACCGATGCGCGTGAGAAACATTTTCATTTGTTCGGGCGTGGTGTTCTGCGCCTCGTCGAGAATCACGAACGCGTGATTCAGCGTGCGCCCGCGCATAAACGCCAGCGGCGCGACTTCAATCGCGCCGCGCTCGAACATTTTTGCTACTTTGTCGTAGCCCATCAAATCGTACAGCGCGTCGTAGAGTGGGCGCAGATACGGATCGACTTTCTGCGCCAGGTCGCCGGGCAAAAACCCCAGCCGCTCGCCCGCTTCGACCGCCGGACGTACCAGCACCAGCCGCTTCACCGCGTCGCGCTCGAAGGCATCGACTGCGCACGCCACCGCGAGATAGGTTTTGCCGGTGCCCGCCGGCCCGATGCCGAAGGTGATGTCGTGGGCCTGAATTTTTTTAAGATATTCGACCTGATGCGGCGTGCGTCCCTGCAAGTCGCTGCGGCGCGTGATCAGCACCGGCTCGCCGGTGGCGCTGTGCGTGTTGGGCGTATGCGCGGCCTGCACCAAACCCAGTTGCAGGTCTTCGGGATGCAGCGCGTTGTTGGCTTTGGCGTAAAACGATTCGAGCACGCGCGACGCGACGCGCGCTTTTTCGGGCGCGCCGGTGACGGTGAAGTGTTCGCCGCGGCGTGCAATGGTGACGTCGCAGGCGTTTTCGATCTGACGCAGATTCTCGTCGAGCGCACCACACAAATTCGCCAGCCGCTGATTATTGACCGGGGTAAAGCTGATATCTAAGGTATTGTTTTTCAAGTAATTTTCAGGTGACGGTCGGAGCGCCCGCAGTGAGTTCGCCGCGCAGGGAGTAGCGCAGCGCTTCGCTGATCGTAACATCAACGAACTGGTTAATCAGCGACACCGGCCCCTCGAAATTGACCACGCGATTGTTATCCGCGCGCGCCGAGAGTTGCCCTTCGCGCCGCGCCGGGCCGGTGACCAGCACGCGTTGGCGCGTGCCGACCATCGCTAGACTAAATTGTTGTAGCTGTTCATCCACCACGCTTTGCAGCCGCTGCACGCGCGCGAGTTTCACCGCTTCCGGCGTGTCGTCCGCCAGATCGGCCGCCGGCGTGCCGGGACGGCGGCTGTAAACAAAATTGTACGAGCCGTCGAATTTGATGTCGTCGATGAGCTTCATCGTGGCTTCAAAATCGGCATCGGTTTCGCCGGGAAATCCCACGATGAAGTCCGACGATATCGACACATCCGGACGTTGCTCACGTAAGCGCCGGATAATGGATTTGTATTCCAGCACGGTGTAGCCGCGCTTCATCGCCGCCAATATTCGATCCGAACCCGACTGCACCGGCAGATGCACCTGGTTGACCAACGACGGAATTTTTGCATACGCGTCGATCAGGCGTTGCGTGAATTCTTTCGGATGCGAGGTGGTATAGCGGATGCGCTCGATGCCGGGAATCTCGGCGACGTATTCAAGCAGCAGCGCGAAGTCGGCGGCTTCCCCATTCTCGGTTTTCGCGCGATACGCATTGACGTTTTGCCCGAGCAAAGTGATTTCGCGCACGCCCTGCAACGCGAGTTCGGCCACTTCGGTGAGCACGCCATCGAAGGGGCGCGACACTTCTTCGCCGCGCGTGTACGGCACCACGCAGAAGGTGCAGTACTTGCTGCACCCTTCCATGATCGACACATACGCGGTAGCGCCTTCAACGCGCGCCGGCGGCAGATGATCGAACTTCTCAACTTCAGGGAACGAGATATCCACCTGCGGCTTGCCGGTTTTGCGCCGCGCGTCGATCAGTTGCGGCAGCCGGTGCAGGGTTTGCGGGCCGAACACCATATCCACATACGGCGCGCGCGTGATAATCGCCGCGCCTTCCTGGCTGGCGACACAGCCGCCGACGCCGATCAACACATTGGGATTGTCGCGCTTGAAATCGCGCACGCGACCGAGATCGTGAAACACTTTCTCCTGCGCTTTTTCGCGCACGGAACACGTGTTGAATAAAATGAGATCGGCTTCGGCGGGGTTTTCCGTCGGCTGCATGCCATGGGAAGCACGCAACACGTCTGCCATTTTGTCCGAGTCATACTCGTTCATCTGGCAGCCGAACGTCTTGATATAGACTTTGGCCACGCAACTGCTCTGGGAGGTTTATTTCTTGGCTTGATCCAGGCGCGCCCGTTCTTCGGGCGTGAGGATATAGAGGCGCTGGATATCGCCGTGCATATCGAGCTGAAACCATACATCGGCGTCGGCAGGCAGGTTCTGGTGCAAAATCGTGCGATTGTTTGTGTCGTAAATAACGCCGCCGGGCGCCAGCTTGGCGGCAGTGCGATTGATGACCACGGCAGGCATGGGGCGCTGCTCGCCGGTGACGCCGCGCTGGCCGTTGGCGGGCAAGGTACGGAGCGATTGGGCGGAGGCCAATGGAACCCATTGGGCCGTTGTGAAAACCAGCGTCAATGCAAATAATTTCAATAAAAGCAATATCTTAGGCATGGTTTACGATAGCACATTCGGGCGTTGGCGTGCAATCTTGCGGCGGTGTTTGGTGCCATGGTAGACGCCTATAATTGAAACAGAGGCGTCGATCCGTGTCGCCGGCAGTTGGCGGAAAAGTATCGGTCCTTACGCGTCTAAATTTAGCTAAGTATTTGTTTATAAATGATTTTATATTCATGGCCGCCATGGCGGAAACGTAGCATCGCGAGTGCTCGCACACCTGTTGCTGGGTATTTTTGCCGCAGGCGCTTCGTTTACGTGCGCGCAGGACTACCCCACCAAGCCCTTACGCATGCTCGCCCCTGAACCCGGCGGCGGCAACGAAGTCGCCGGTCGCATCATTGCGCAGGCGCTGGTGGAGGGTTTGGGCCAGCAAGTGGTGATCGAAAATCGCGGCGGTGCGGCAGGCGCTATCGCCGGCGAGATCGTTGCAAAGGCGCAGCCGGATGGATACACCGTGCTGTATTACGGCAGCTCAATCTGGCTGTTGCCGTTGTTGCGCAGCGGCGTGCCGTTCGATCCGCTGAAAGATTTCGCGCCGATATCGTTGGCCACGCGCGCGCCGTTTTTTCTGTTTGTGCATCCCGCGCTGCCGGTGAAAAACGTCAAGGAGTTGATCGCGCTGGCGA
>CANIID010000051.1 GCA_947467315.1 Betaproteobacteria bacterium
AACGTGCTCACCTTCGGCGGACTCAAAGTCAACACGCGCGCGCAAGTGCTCAATCAGGATGGCGTGCCGATCAAAGGGCTATACGCCGCTGGTGAAGTCGTCGGGTTGTATTACAAGACGTACACCGGTGCGACATCGGTGTTGAAGGGTGCAGTGTTCGGACGACTGGCGGGAATCGACGCAACGGCAACAGCAAAATCAACGTAAGTGTTTGTTTTTATTATAAAAAGTTTTTCATTGACCCGACTACGCCCCTAACAAATAATGCCCTCATTACAAACCGGGGGAGAGAACATGCGCAACAAAATGATGAGTGCGGCAGTATTGGCCATAACGGTGGCAGCATTTATTGCAGCGTCGGCTGACACGGAGGCCGCCTCAAGCACCTCGAAAACCACCACCAGTAAACACACCACCAGCAGCGGCAGTAGCGCGGGCCGCTCGACCACGCAAGGCAATACCACCCGGCACACCAGCAAAACGGGCAGCAGCGCAGGCAAGTCCGTCAAGCAAGGCAACACCACCAGGCACTACGACAAATCAGGCAAGGCCGTCGGCAAATCCGTCACGCAGGGCAATACCACGCGGACGATGGACAGCTCGGGCAAAACGGTGGGCAAGTCCACCACCACCGGCAACACCACGGTGCATAAAGATGCGCAGGGGAAAACCGTCGGCAAGACAGTCACCAAGTAACCCGCAAGCGCTACCGAGACTACTTGATCCAGTCTGCGACGAGTTTTTTCAAATCGTTCATGCGATACGGCTTGGCGAGGTAATCGTCGAAACCGGCTGCGATGCACCGCTCCCGGTCACCTTGCAAGGCATTGGCCGTCAGCGCAACGATCGGCGTGCGCGCGGGTGTTCCCGTCACCGTCTTCTTCGCGCCCGCTTCGACTGCGCGTATCTTCAGCAACGCTTCAAACCCATCCATTACCGGCATGTGGCAATCCATCAAAATGAGGGCGTAGCCCCCGCGCCCATGCGCTTCCACTGCCTGCGCGCCGTCATGCGCGACGTCCACGTCGAGCGCGCATTGCTGGAGCATGGCGAGCGCCACCATACGATTGACGCTGTTATCCTCGACCAGCAGCACGCGGCCGCGTGTAGCAGCAACGGTAGACGCGGCCGCTGGCGCATCCACCGCCGGCACCGTTCGTTCGGCGGCACGCTCATGCCCCGACAACAAATCATTGATCGCGTTAAACAGATCGGACTCACGCACGGGTTTGCTGAGATAGATGCCGACGCCGGCGGCACGCGCGGCGCGTGATTCTCCGGCAGCGCCGAGCGACGTCAGCATGATCAACTGCGTGTGCGCCAGCGCACGGTCGGCGCGGATCGCACGCGTGAGCTCGAGTCCATCCATGCCCGGCATCATCATATCGATCACCGCGAGATCGTAAGGCTCGCCTCGCGACGCCGCGTTACGCAACATTTCCAGCGCTTGCATGCCGTTCTCGGCGCTGCCGTTGCGCATACCCCACGACACCACTTGCTCATGAATGACGGTGCGATTGTTGGCGTTGTCGTCCACCACCAGCGCGCGCGAGCCGCGCAAACGCTCCTCCAGTATGTAGGTGTGCGTGCGCGCGGTTGGGTCTACCCGCAGCGTGATCGTAAACCAGAAATTGGAACCTACGCCGGCGGCGCTGCTCACCCCAATCTCTCCACCCATGATGCGCGTCAACTGCTGGCAGATCGCAAGGCCAAGCCCGGTACCGCCGAATCGGCGCGTGGTCGACGAATCCACCTGGATAAAAGGCTTGAATAAATCCTGCTGTGCATCCTGGGGAATGCCGATACCGGAATCGCGCACCGAGAAATGTATTGCCGCGGCATCATTGCCGCCGGCCGCCTTTTCGTGCGGGTGTAACCTGACATCCACAAACACTTCACCGCGTTCGGTAAATTTGATGGCATTGTTGACGAGATTGGAAAGTATCTGCCGCAGCCGCACCGGATCGCCGCGCACACGTGACGGAACGTCGTTCGCAATGCGGTACACCAGTTCGAGGTTTCTGCTCTGGGCGCGCTCGGCGAACAGGTCAACCGCCTTTTCGATGCACTCGCGCAAATTGAAGTCGAACACTTCGAGTTCGAGTTTGCCCGCCTCGATCTTGGAAAAATCCAGGATGTCGTTGATGACTGCCAGCATCATCTCGCCGGACTGTCCCACGGTTTCCGCATAACGTTTCTGAGTATCGTTGAGCGGCGTTCTCAGCAGCAGTTCGTTCATGCCGATGATACCGTTCATCGGTGTGCGAATTTCGTGGCTCATGTTGGCCAGAAACTGCGATTTCGCGCGATTCGCCGATTCGGCTTCCATGCGCGCCCGTGCAAGCATCTCGACGTAGGTTTCTCGCTCCGCATCTGCGGTGCGCATCGCTTTTAATACGCGACTGCCGTAATAGAGCGCGCCGATAATCATCAAAATCACCAGCGCGGAGATCACATATTCGATGCGCTTCAATGCCTGCGCGGTTTCGACCTGCCGGTCAAAATGGGATTTCTGAATCGTCCGGACATGGCGGCTCAAACGTCCGAGAGCGGCGTTTACCGACGCATATTTGCGATCCATTGTCGCCATGCGCTCGCCGGCCTTGTCGGGCTGTTTCCGGTCTAAATAACCGAAGATTAATCCCGCCTCCAGCACCATCTCTTTCATGGACTTGTCGATTTCGGTGAAATCGCCAAGCAACGATTTAGCCTCGGCGGACCACACCCCCGCGATTTCATCGCGCGCCGAGCCGAGCTCATGGTTAAAAGCCTTCAACGCCTTGTTCATGCGCGCGGTTTCACGGGTCACATCGCGCGTATCAAATACATCGTTGCCCGGCGCATTGACTTCCCCTGCCAGCGCGGCGATATCCGCGTACCTGGAGAGACGGCTCGCCCATTCCTGATTGACCGACACCGATTCTTCGTAAATAGTCATTAGCCGATGGTTCAGACCCAAACTCACCAGCACGGTAATCACATCAAGCGCGGCCAGCAGAAAATACAACCAATACCACCGCGGACTGCTGCGTGCGCGCGCGCGCGCGGACGCGACTGCATTTTCGGCCTCGGATTGAGTCGATCTAGCTTCAGTAGCGGCGCTCACGCGATTGCCTGGTGCGCGCTGTCAATGGCGCAAATGCTGCCCGCGTGCAAGGCACGCAGCACACAGCACCATTGGCAAAGGACATTTCAAAAAAACACCAGCACAATTATCACCTCGACTTGCGTGCCACTAATGCAGCAGTGGACATATCGCCAAGGCAGCGAATGGGCGGCATTCTACCTTGACGCCCACGACCGCCTGCATCACGATCGCAAACAAATTGTAATAATCGCTAATCCACCCGAACACCCGCCGACTTCACCACCTTCGCCCACTTCGCGATTTCATTGCGAAACTGTGCGCTAAATTGCTCCGGCGTGCCGCTGCCCGGCGTGGCGCCGAAGCCGCGCAGGCGTTCGCGCATATCCGCGGCTTGCAGGCCTTTCATCACCTCCGCATTCAGGCGCGTGATGATGTCCCTGGGGGTTGCTGCCGGCACAAAGATGCCAAACCATGCATCCGCGTCGTAGCCCGGCACGCCGGCTTCGGCGACTGTCGGCACCTCCGGCGCGAGTGGCGATCGTTGCGCGGTACTGACACCCAAAGCGCGCAGCTTGCCGATTTTTGCCAGCGGGGCAAGCGTCAGGATGTTGTCGAACTGCGCCGGCACTTGGCCAGCGAGTACATCCGTGGTCGCGGCGGCCTGCCCCTTGTAATGCACGCTGGTCATCTTCACGCCGGCCAGTGAGCTGAACAGTTCCATGAACAAATGCGCGCCGGAGCCCGCGCCGGCGGTGACGTAGTTGACGTCACCCGGCCGCGCCTTGGCGAAGGCAATAAATTCTTTCACGTTTTTAACCGGCATCGACGGATGCGTCACCAGCATGAACGGCGTGGTGGCCACATGTGCCACCGCGGCCAGATCACGCAGCGGATCGTACGCCAGCTTGGCATACAGCGACGGATTGATCGACAGCGACACGCTGCCCATGAAGAGCGTGTAGCCGTCGGGCGCAGCGCGCGACACAAGTTCCGCGCCGATGTTGCTCGCCGCACCCGGCCGGTTATCGACGATCACCTGCTGCGCCAGACTTTCGGTGAGCTTTTGCGCCATCGCGCGCGTGGCGATGTCGGTGGCGCCGCCCGGCGGAAAGCCGACGATGATGCGTACCGTTTTTGCGGGATAGCTCTGAGCGTGCGCACCGGCGGCGACAACCAACAGCAGAGTCGAATATAAGCATATGTTTTTAAACATGATTTCCCCCCAGAATAAACTCAACCTTCATGCCGTGCCAGCAACCGCATTGCGCCCCGCGATGCGCCCAAAGATCACGCACTTGCCCAGCGACGACCCGGTCATGTACGCCACACCGTGAAAGCCGCCGGTCATCTCGCCCGCCGCGAACAGGCCCGCAATCGGTTCGCCGAACACATCGATGACCCGAGTTTCGCTATCCACCGTCACGCCGCAATACGTGGCGATCAAGCCGCTGGTCGAGGGATACGCATACCACGGCCCGCGTTTCAACTCGACGAGTTTGCCGTAACCGGACGACAAACCGGTACGCCCGAAATCGTCATCGCGGCCAGCACGCACAAAGCTGTTGTAACGCTCGATGGTCGCGGTGAGCGCCGCGGGATCAAGTCCGACGCGGCGCGCCAGCGCATCCAGCGTGGGCTCGGTAAGCAACCGGCCCAGCGCCAATGCCTCTTTGAATTTGAACAGCGGCGCGGTGTCGCTCGACGTGTCCATCACACCCTGATCGAAAATCTGGAACGCCAGCGCATCCGCTTGTGTGAGCACCGCGTCGCCCAATAGCTTGTAGGATTTCGATTCATCAACATAGCGCTGCGCGTGTTTGTTGACGAGTATCGCGCCGCGATACACCGAGTGCTTGCTCCAGTCGCGCCCCGGCGTCTTGCCGGTGTCCGGATGAAAGCCGAAGGTGCCCTTGATATGCACCACATCGCGCAAGCCCGCGCCCAGCGCCCACGCCATGCGCACGCCGTCGCCATCGCAGCCCGCGCCGCAGTAGACCACGCATTTGGCCTGATGCGGCACGAAGAGATTCACCATTGCCGCGTTGCGCGCGAAGCCGCCGGCGGCCAGCACCACGCCGCGCCGCGCGCGGATGTTCACGGCCTTGCCATCGATGCGCGCCGCGACGCCTTCCACGCGCGCGGTGTCGTTGGCTGGTAGCAATCTTTCAGCCGCCGCGTTGAACATCATTTTCACGCGGCCCGTGCCGCGCGCGCGTTGCGCCATCAACGCCATGAAATCCTGTGAGCGCAGCGAATGCGCGCGTGGTGCGGAATGGCCCGCAGCGAGTTCCACCGAGGTAAACGTCGTGCCGAGTTTTTTCAGCCAGTCGTACGCGGCGCTCTGGTTGGCAACGTACGTGCGCACCAGCGCCTCATCGTTTTGCTGTTGGCCGGCGCGGCGCAGATCGTCGTAAAGCAATGTGTCGTTGTCGCTGATGCCGGCAGCCTGTTGCATATCCGTGCCCGCGAACGCCAGCAATCCGCCCGACAGCGCACTGCTGCCGCCGCATTCGCCGAGTTTTTCCAGCAGCACCACGTCGGCACCTGCGTTCGCCGCTTCGATGGCCGCGCACAAGCCCGCGAGCCCGCCGCCGATCACCAGCACATCCGCCTCAATGTCGTAAGTATATGTTTTTTTGACATTTTTATGTGGGCTACTTTATTCGCTTGACTCAGTTTTACTATGTTAGGAAACGCTCGGTGCGACACTCTGAGACTCCTTCCCCTTCAGGGGGAAGGTTGGGATGGGGGTGGGGTGAAACACGTTACCCCATCCCCACCCTAACCCTCCCCTTGAAGGGGAGGGAATGTAGATTCTGCCTCCCCTTGAAGGGGATGGAATAAATATGTAGTACGGTACAATTACTCCGGCTTGGCACCCGTGGCTTTCACGACTTTGCCCCACTTCACGTACTCATCGCGCATGTACGCGGCGAACTGCTCAGGCGTGGTGCCCATCGGCTCCACACCGGTGGCAAAGAATCGCTCGCGCACGTCTTTGTCGGAGATCGCGTTTGTGAGTTCGCGATGTAACCGCGCAATGATGCTGGCCGGCGTACGCGACGGCGCCAGCACGCCATACCATCCCGTTGATTCGTAGCCCGGCACACCCGCTTCAGCAACCGTGGGCAAGTCCGGCGCGAGCGCAGATCGTTTAGCGCTTGTTACGCCCAGCCCGCGCAGCCGCGCGCTCTTGATCTGCGGCAAGGCCACCGAAGCCGGATTAAACGTCATCTGCACCTGCCCGCTCAACAAATCCGTCAGCGCGGGCGCCGCGCCTTTATACGGCACATGCACAATGTTGATGCCCGCCATGCTCTTGAACAACTCGGCGGTCAGATGCAAGGTCGTGCCGTTGCCCGCTGATGAAAAATTCAGTGTGCCGGGCTTTTGTTTGGCCAGCGCGACCAATTCCTTCACTGAATGCGCCGGCACCGAGGGATGCACCACCAGGATGTAAGCCGCCGCCGCGATCAGATTGATCGGTGCGAAATCCTGCACCGCGTCGTACGGCAGCTTGCGATGGTAATGCGGCAAAATCGTCAGCGCGGAAGTCACGCCGAAAAACAGCGTGTAGCCATCCGCCGGGGCACGCGCCGCCAGTTCGGTGGCCACAATGCCGCTGGAACCGCCGCGATTGTCGATCACAATCTGCTGGCTCATCTGTTCGGCCACGCGCGCAAATGCAATGCGCGCCACGCCGTCCACGCCGCCGCCAACGGGAAACGGCACCAGCAGTCGGATGGGTTTAATCGGGTACGCCTGTGCGAACGTTAAACCCGTGAAAAACAAGGTCGCCAAGGATGAACACAGAGAAACATAGATAACTTCAAATAGTCGATTCCGTTGGTTGTAGGCGTCTTGGCGCTTGATCTTGTCTGCGTTCATCGGTGTTCATCTGTGGTTAATCGTTTTTTACTGCATCGTGATATTACCCTTGCGGATGATCTCGGCAAAGCGCGCCGTCTCGCTTTTCAGATGCACAGCAAGGTCTTCGGGTGATCCGCCTCTGACGACCACAGCGTCACGATCGAAGATCGCGCGCACGTCCTTCACTTCCAGCGCCTTGCGAATAGCGGTATTGAGCGTGGTTACAATATCTTTAGGCGTTGCCGCCGGCAGATAAAATGCGAACCAGTTGTCGGAAATAAATCCCGGCAAGATCGAATGCATAGTCGGCAGCTTGGAAAAAAAGCTCACTGCCTCCGGCGTGGTAACCGCCAGCGCGCGCACCTTGCCTGCGTTGATCTGCGGCATCGCCAGCAGCCCTTCGGCGAACTGAAAATCCGTTTCACCGCCGATGGTCGCCACCATCGACAGCCCGCCGCCTTTATACGGCACGCCGGTGAACTTGGCGCCGGTGTATTGCTTCAACATTTCAGCCGATAAATGACTGGTGCTGCCGGGCACGTTGATCGCGGCATTAAAAATGCCCGGCTTCGATTTCGCCAGCGCGATGAATTCGCGCACCGAACGCGCCGGCACGCTCGGATGCACGATCAGCACCATCGGCGTGGTACTCACCTGTATCACCGGTGCCAGATCCCGCATCGGCTGGAATTTCATCGTGCTGCCCATGAACGTCGGCACGATCGCCAGCGTCGCGGTACTCATCAGCGCGGTGTAGCCATCCGGCTGCGCACCGGCGACGATCTCCGCGCCGATAATGCCGCTCGCGCCCGCGCGGTTGTCCACGATGAACGGCTGCCCCGTCAGGTCTTGCAGATGCTTGCCGAGCACGCGCGCCTGCACGTCGGTACCACCGCCCGCAGCGAAGGGCACGATGATGCGCACGGGTTTGGCGGGATAAGGCTGCGCAAACCCTTGCGCCGCGAACGTCAGCAGGGCGCATGTCGCGAGCGGTACTACACCCGACAAAACTTTAGTGAGTTTCATGTGCATCTCCTCCGAGCGTTCCGGGCGTTTTCGCCCTTGTGCAGTTATGTTACGCCACTACCCGCACCCTATTGAGACCATGACATAACCCATTGTTTTTATTCTACTTTTCACATACACGCACTTATCGCATCGCCGACCTGAAAAGCGCCGCATAATGGCTGAAGCGCCATGCAGAGCAGTCACGGCGAAAGAATCTACTTCCAATACGAAGACGAAGCGCATGGCTAATGACAGGCGAGGCACGTTATGCGGCATAAGACACCCGTCACAAGGAACAAGTCG
Source organism: Betaproteobacteria bacterium (assembly GCA_947467315.1). Lineage (GTDB taxonomy): Bacteria > Pseudomonadota > Gammaproteobacteria > Burkholderiales > SG8-41 > UBA5216. The sequence continues at coordinate 8,270 of CANIID010000051.1, forward strand.
CCACTGCTTTGGGCGTCGTTTTACCCGATGCTCGTTGCTGGCGCCTTGTGCCTCTGCACGACCAGCGCCAACGCGCAAGCGTATCCCGTGAAGCCGGTACGCATACTCGTCGGCTTCGCGGGCGGCTCCGAGCTGATGGCGCGTGTGGTCGCGCAGCAGCTTTCTCCGGTGCTGGGCCAGCAGGTGGTCGTCGAGGCGCGCATGGGCGCCGCCGGCAACATCGCGTTCGATGCCGCGGCACGATCCGCGCCGGACGGCTACACCTTGTTGATGGGCGCCGTGCCGCTGCTCACCAACCAGCTCATCTATCGCAAGGTCACTTACGATCCGATGCGGGACTTCGTTCCGATCATGCTGCTCTCGACCATTCCCAACGCGCTGTTTCTGCATCCATCGGTGCCGGCGAAAACGCTGCGCGAGCTCACGCAGCTCGCGCGCACCGCGCCCGGCAAAATCGCCTACGGCTCCGGCGGCGTAGGCTCGGCCAATCACATCGCCGCAGCGCTCCTCGAAAGCCTGGCGAAGGTGAAATTCACCCACGTGCCCTACAAGACCGCGAGCCTCGGCCTGGTCGGCGCGATGAGCGGAGACGTGGACATGGTCATCACCATCGTCGCGAGCGGCATGAACTACGTCAAGGATGGGCGCATGCGCGGCATCGTGGTGATGGACGCCAAACGCTCCCAATCCATGCCAGACATGCCCACGTCCGCCGAGGCCGGCATGCCGGAATTGCAAGCGGTGAACTGGTACGCGCTAATGGCGCCTGCCAGCACGCCGCGCGCGATCATCGAGCGGCTGCACGCAGAATCGGTCAAGGTGATGGCCCCGCCAGATGTGCAATCGCGCCTGCGCGCGATGGGCGGCGAACCGGAAACGCGCACGCCCGATCAAACTGCGGCGTTTCTGCGTGGTGAATACGCGCGCTGGGGGAAAGTCATCAAGGACGCGGGCATCAGGGCCGAGTAAGCTGCAATGCCCACACCACATGTTCACGCACCAATGCAGAGGCATGATCGGCGCGCGTAAGCAGCGATTCCCGTATTACGCGTGACTGCGGCGTATCACCGAGCGTACGCAACGCATTCCCCATCCCCACCGCCAGATTCCGCAGCCAGCGCTCATACCCAATCCGTCGTATCGCGCTGCCCGCCAGCTTGTCGTTGAATTCGCTTTCGCTCCACGCGAACAATTCCACCAGCGTGGCGTTATCCAGGCCGTTACGCACGGCGAAATCCGGCTCACCACTCACCTGCGCAAAACGATTCCACGGGCACACCATCTGGCAATCATCGCAGCCGTAAACGCGGTTGCCGATCAGCGGGCGAAGCGCTTCCGGTATCGAGCCTTTGTGTTCGATGGTGAGATACGAAATACAGCGCCGCGCATCGAGTTGATACGGCGCGACGATGGCCTGCGTGGGACACACGTCGATACACTTCCTGCACGTACCACAGTGCTCGCCCGTAGCGGTATCCACCGGCAGCGGCAGATCGGTATAGATGTCGCCGAGAAAAAAATACGACCCTGCGTCACGATTTAACAACAAGGTGTGCTTGCCGCGCCAGCCGATGCCCGCTTTCACCGCGAGTTCGACTTCCATCACCGGTGCGCTGTCGGTGAACACGCGATATTGAAACTCGCCCACCGCTGCCGTAATGCGATCCGCGAGTTGTTGCAGGCGGTTGCGTAATACCTTGTGGTAATCGCGCCCCAGCGCGTAACGCGCAATCGCCGCGCGCGCCGGCTCGGACAGCACGTCTTCCATCGCGCGGGCATCCTCGGGCAGGTAATCCATGCGCGCGGAAATGACCCGCAATGTTCCCGGCACCAACGCGGGCGGTCGGCTGCGGGCGGTGCCGTGGCGTGCCATATAATCCATGTCGCCATGCCAACCTTTTTCCAGCCACGCCAGCAAACGCGGTTCCGCCGCCGACAGATCGCAATCGGCGATGCCGGTTTGTTGAAAACCGTGTTCGCGTGCCCATTGTTTGATGTCGCGCGCGAGTGTACTGAGATCCATCTTGCCTGAGCTTTGCATATGACCGAGTTTACCCGCCCCTTGCCCGCCGAAGCCGACACCTTGGCCTTGGGCTGCGCGCTGGCAGGGTGCATTGCGCCGGGCATGGTCATTTATCTGATCGGCGAACTCGGGGCCGGCAAGACCACGCTGGCGCGCGGACTGCTGCGCGGAATGGGCTACGAAGGCAAGGTTAAAAGCCCGACTTTCACCTTGGTTGAAGTTTATGAAGTTTCTAGGTTATACTTGTATCACTTTGATTTTTATAGGTTCAGCGACCCACAAGAACTCGGGGAAGCCGGCTTCCGGGAGCACTTCAACCCGCAGTCGGTGTGTCTGGTGGAGTGGCCGGAAAAATCGAATAAAGCCGCCGGTTTGCCGGCAGCAGACTTGAGAGTGGTGTTGCACGTGGCGGGATCGGGGAGAAACGTGACGATTTTCGCTGACTCGGAGGTAGGTCACTCGTGCTTGAAAAGGTTGCAAACGTTGTAGTCCGTGCCTCGGGGGCGCCATTCACATGGATGTTGCGCCCGCGCGATTCCGTCTTCGCTCCCTTCATCCTTTGCCTGATCGCGCTGGCCTGCATCGGCTATGCCGCCACGGCGTTCGCCCAGTCATCTACGCCCGTGCAAATATCGGCCGCACGCGTATGGCCCGCCGCCGACTACACCCGCATCACGCTCGAATCGTCGCAGCCGATACGCCATCAACTGTTGAGCCTGAAAAACCCTGAGCGGCTGGTGATTGATCTTGAAAACGTCGCGCTCAATGCCGTGCTCAACGGCCTGGCCGATAAAATCGGCGCCAATGATCCCTACGTCAAATCCGTGCGCGTGGGGCAGTTCAAGCCGGGCGTGGTGCGGCTGGTGTTCGACCTCAAATCCGAAGTCAAACCGCAGGCGTTCGCGCTGGCGCCGGTGGCCGGTTATCGTCATCGGCTGGCACTTGATATCTATCCGCTGGAACCGCCCGATCCGCTGATGGCGATGCTGGATAACCGCGAGCGTCCGGCCGAGGTCGCTGCGACCGCGCCCGTGGCGCCGCCCGCGGTGGAAGCGCGCCCCTCGCCGGAAAAGCCGGCCGCCCGCCCGCCCGAGAAAAGCACTCGCGCGGCGCCGTCGCGTCAGACACGTGTCATCACCATTGCCATCGACGCCGGCCACGGCGGCGAAGACCCCGGCGCGCGCGGCAGCAACGGCACGTGGGAGAAAAACATTACGCTGGCGATTTCACGCAAACTCAAGGAGCGCATCGATCAGGAACCGAACATGCGCGCGCTGCTGGTGCGCGACGGCGATTACTTCATGCCGCTGCATACCCGCGTCATCAAAGCGCGGCGCGCGAATGCCGATCTGTTTGTGTCGGTGCATGCCGACGCCTTCACCAGCCCCGAAGCGCGCGGCTCATCGGTGTTCGCGCTGTCGGAGCGGGGCGCGACGTCCGCCGCCGCCAATTGGCTGGCGCGCAAAGAGAATGAAGCCGATCTTATCGGCGGCGTGAATCTGGATGTGCCCGATCCGTATCTCAAGCAAACGCTGCTCGATTTGTCGCAGACCGCCACAATCAACGATAGCTTGAAACTCGCGAAGGCGGTACTCGGCGAAATCGGCGGCATTAACAAGCTGCACAAAAATCACGTTGAGCAAGCCGGATTCGCGGTGTTGAAATCGCCGGACATGCCGTCGATACTCGTTGAAACCGCATTCATCACCAACCCCGATGAAGAACGCCGCCTCAACAACGAGGCCTATCAAGCCAAAATGGCGGAAGCCATCTTCACCGGTATCAAGCGCTACTTCGCCGCCAACCCGCCGTTGGCGCGCGAAATCCTTGTGCAAAAATAGTCAATAAAAACATGTAGTTACGCACACACCACCACTCACCATATGCGACGGCGGCGATGTTGCTAGAATGGCGCGCGCACACCCGTGCCACGATAAGAAATTCATCGGGAGGAAGATGCTGCGATTGTTGTTCATGGCCATCGCCTTGCTGGCAGTATCCGGCTGCGCCAGCGTATCCGAACCGCCAACGGAGATCGCGCTGCCGTACGTCAAGCTGTTTTCCGACAACGAACCCGGCGACACCTTGCCCAACGGCTGGCGCGAGTGGACTATCTCGCGCTTCAAGAAATCCACCGAATACAAACTCGTCGATACCGACGGTCGCACCGCCGTCAAAGCCCGCGCGGATAACTCGGCATCCGGCCTGGTACACCGGCTGGATGTGGATCCCCAGCTCTACCCGTTGCTGAACTGGCAATGGAAAGTCGATGACCTGATCAAGACCGCCGACAACACCACCAAGCATCTCGAAGATTCTCCGGTGCGCGTGGTGGTGAGCTTCGCCGGCGACATTGACTCGTTGCCGCTTGATGACCGCATGTTTTTCGACAACGCGCGCCTGTTCACCAAGCAGGCATTGCCGTACGCGACGTTGATGTATATCTGGGAGAACCGCGCGCCACGCGATAAGATTTTGCCCAACCTGCACACCTCGCGCATCAAGATGATCGTTGCCGAATCAGGCCGCGAAAAAGTCGGCCAATGGCAGGACATCACGCGCAACGTCTACGAAGATTACAAGCGCGCCTTCGGCACGGAGCCTGGCCGCATCACCGCCATCGCCGTGATGACCGATACCGACAACACCGGCGAAAACGCCCATGCATGGTACGGCGATATTGTGTTTCGCCGCATCGCGCCGCCACGTGCGATGCTGGTATCGGATTAACCGCTGCGCAGAATAGCCCTGGAGATCGCAATTGAAACTTTTCCTTGCGGCGCTCGCCGTCGCGAGCATGGCCTGCAACGCAACCGCGACTGTCGCAGCTGAAAGATATCCTTCGCGCCCGGTGCGCATGATCGTGCCCTACCCGCCCGGCGGCGGCTCTGATCTCACCGGCCGCACCATCGGCCAGAAGCTCGCCGAAGCGCTCGGCCAAACCTTCGTCATCGACAATCGGCCCGGCGCCACCGGCTTGATTGGCACAGTGATTGCCGCCAAGGCATCGCCAGACGGCTACACCATCATCCTCGCGGATCAGCCGCACAGCATCAACTCGCTGGTGTACTCGAAACCGCCCTATGACGCGATCAAGGATTTTGCGCCCTTGAATCTGCTCGCGACCTCGCCGCAAACCTTCAGCGCGCACCCGTCGTTCAGTGTCAGCACGATGAAGGAACTGCTCGCGCTGTCGCCCGCGCAAACCGCGAAATTCGCCGTAGGCACCACCGGCCTCGCGAGCGGCCCGCACATGACCTACGAATGGCTGCGCCTGAAAACCGGCCTCACGCTGAACCACGTGCCGTACAAAGGCGGCGGCCCGTCGCTCGCTGACGCCATCGCCGGGCAAATTCCATTGGTGATCAATGCAGCCCCCGCGTCGATGCCGCACATCCGCGCCGGCAAACTTAAACCGCTCGGCATCACCAGCGCGCAGCGCCACCCGCTGCTGCCCAATGTGCCGACCTTTCAGGAAGCCGGCGTGAAGGATTTCGTCGCGTATCAATGGTACGGCGTACTCGCGCCCGCCGGCACACCCAAAGAAATCGTCACGCTGCTTAACGGTGAAATCAACAAGGCACTGAACAGCGCCGACGTGAAATCGCGCTTCAACGCGGTGACGCTGGACATCACCACCGGTTCGGCGGAAGACTTCCGCAAGTTCCTCGAAACCGAAGACACGCGCTGGAAAAGCGTGGTCAAGCAGGTCAATGTGCGGCTGGATTAGCGTCCCGAGTCTGAAATTCGCATACCGGCCGTTGCAGCGTTGATTGAAAGATTCCATGCGAGCGAAAAATAGACACGCAGCGGTTCTACTGGCGCTCACGATGAGTGCCTTCAGCACAACCTGCACGCTTGCCCAGGAATTTCCGCACAAGCCGATCCGTATCTATGCCAACCAGCCCGGCGGCATTTTCGATTTCATGGCACGCCTGTTCGCACAGGGCGCCACGGGCTTCCTGGGCCAGACCGTGATTGTCGATAACCGGCCCGGTAATATTATTCCGGCGGAAATCGTCGCCAAGGCGCCGCCGGATGGGTATTCACTGTTGTCGCACGGCGTGGCGCTTGCGACCGGCGCGCTGATGCAAAAAATGCCCTACGATCCGCTGACGGACTTTGCGGCAATCTCGTGGACAGCGAGCGCGCCGCTGGTGGTCACGGTCCACCCTTCGGTGCCAGCCCAATCGGTAAAAGAATTGATCGCCCTGGCGAAAGCGCGACCTGATGCGCTGAATTACGCATCAACCGCCACTGGCAGCACGCCACACCTCGCCACCGAGTTGTTCAAGCACATGGCCGGTGTCAGGATCACGCATATTCCGTACAAAGGCGCCGGCGCGGCGATGATCGACATGATCAGTGGCCAGGTACAAATACTGTTCGCCGTGCCCAACGCTGTGATCGAACACGCCAGGACGGGCCGCTTACGCACGCTGGCGGTGACCAGCGCAGAGCCCTTCGCGCTGTTGCCCGGATTGCCGACGGTCGCGGCGTCGGGCATTCCGGGTTATGAATCCGTCGGCATCTACGGCCTGTTCGCAGCCGCTAAAACGCCGGATGCCCTCGTGCGCCGGCTCAACCGCGAAATCACGCGGATTATCCAAACCGAAGAAGCCAAAAAACGCATGCTGGGATCCGGCCTGGAACCGGTAGGCAGCACGCCCGAGCAGTTCGACGCGAAATTCAAAAGCGAATCAGCACGCATGGAAAAGGTCATCAAGGCCGCCGGTATTCGCATGGAGTAGACCGTTTTTTTGACACCCAGGGAACAAATCATGGCGAGGTTATCGGGAAAAGTCGCATTCATCACCGGCGCGGGCGCCGGCATTGCCAAGGCCAGCGCGCTCGCGTTCGCGCGCGAAGGCGCGAAAGTGGCGCTGGCTGAAATCAACACCCCACTCGGGCGCGCCACGGAACAGCAGATACGCGATGCGGGTGGCGATGCGGTATTTTATGAAACCGACGTGACGCTGGACGACTCCGTGAAGCGCGCCATCGACGCAGCGGCGGCGCGCTACGGGCGGCTCGACATCCTGATGAACTGCGCGGGCGGTTCATTGGTGGAGGACGTACCGGTGCATAAGATGGATCTCGCCGTGTTCGAACGTACCATCGCACTGAATCTGCGGCATCCTTTTCTGTGCTGCCGCCATGGCATTCCGCATATGATCGCAAGCGGTGGCGGATCGATCATCAACTTCAGCACCTGGCTTGCGCTGATCGGCCAGGAGAAGCCGGCCTACGCCGCCGCCAAGGGCGGCATTGTGTCGTTCACCCAAACACTGGCCGCCGAATACATGAGCGACGGCATCCGCGCCAACGCCATCGCGCCGGCGACCGTGCGCACCGAGCGTTCCATCGCGCGCTGGGAAAACAAGGATTCCACGGCAGCCAAACCCTCCGCGGCGGTGCTGGCGCGCATGGCCGTGCAGCGCAAGCTGTATCCGTTCTCGGTGGCGGAGTCGGAAGATATCGCCGCCATCGCGGTGTTCCTCGCGTCGAATGAATCCCGCACCGTGACGGGTGCTGTGATACCGGCTGATGGCGGCCGCTCAGCGTGCTTCAAGATGCCCGTGCCGTGATCGTCAATCCAGACGGAGTTGCGCCTGTTTAGCCACTTGGGTCCACAGGGCAATTTCCTCGCTGATGAGTTTTGCGAACGATGCGGGCGTGCCGCCGACGATCTCGCTGCCATCGCTGGTGAAGCGCTGCACGACCTCCGGCAGTTGCATGGCGACGGCGATATCGCGGTTGACTTTATCGATGATGGACTTGGGTGTGCGCGCCGGAACCACGATGCCGTACCACGCCCGCACTTCGTAGTTGGGGACGGTTTCCGCCACCGCCGGAATATCCGGCAATGCAGCCACACGTTTTTTAGTGGTCACCGCCACGCCCGTGAGTTTGCCCGCTTTGATATTGGGTAAAGCCGCCAATGGCCCGGTAAACGTAAACGCCACCTGCCCGCCCAGCAAATCCGTCATCGCGGGCGCCGCGCCCTTGTAGGCGATATGCACGGTTTTGATACCGGTCAGATAGTTGAGCAGTTCGCCTGCGAGATGCGCCACGCCACCCGCCCCGCCGGACCCGAAACTCAATTGTCCGGGACGCACCTTGGCGTGAGTCACCAACTCCGGCACGGTCTTGATATTGAAGGAGGGATGCGTCACCAGCAGCAACGGCGCCTGCACCATCAGGCTGACCGCGGCGAAATCTTTTTCCGCGTGATACGGCAGCTTGCTATACAGTGCCGGGTTGCTCGCCATCACGCCGGCGTTTCCGAGAAACAAGGTATAGCCATCGGCAGGCGCCTTTGCCGCCAACTCGGCGCCGATCACGCCATTGGCGCCGCCACGGTTATCGATAATCACCGGCTGCTTCCAGCGCTCGGATAATTTCTGTCCCAGCACGCGGGCCACGATGTCGTTGGGGCCACCCGCAGCGTACGGCACTATGAGTCTCACCGATTTTGCGGGGAACGGCTCCGCTCGATCCTGCGCCAAGGCGGCCGCCGGTATCATCAAGACGCTAACGGCAATTTTCAATAGCGGCGTCATGGCGGGCTTGATCTCGAAGGAAAGAGTTTCAAATTCTCGCAAGCCTCCAGCCGCCAAGTCGCATCAATCACGGCCTGCGCGGCAGACCGGGTGAGCACATCGCCCGACAACTCAAAAAATTTGCGCTCGATATCCGCATCGCTGCCTGGGTTGCGCGGGTGCCCCGGCGGATACGGATACGATTTCTCGACACTCTCGCCGCTGCGCAGCTTTAATGTCACGCCGCCACCGGACGACCCAGGATACAACGCGGTTAAGGCGTCGTCCGATTCGATACGCGTGCGCGCAATCAATTCACGCATTTGCGGCGAGTTCAGTCTGGCCTCGCTGAACTGCGCCTCGCCGCAGGCTTTATCCAGCAACGCTACTGCCACGCAGTAGTGGAAACTGTGATCGGCGGTTTCTTTGTCGCGCGGCACCAGTTTCTTCGGATCGCCGGAGGCTTTTTTTGCGGCATTCGCGGGCAGCTTGATGATGATCTGCTCGATTGCACCGGCATCGATCACGTGCTGCGTTGCCAGATCGATCGCCGCCTGTATCGGCGCCATCGCGCCCGCCACCGCCGCATAAGGCTTGAAACAGGCATGCATGATTCTGTAGCGGCCATTGCACGATGCCGTCAGTGCATCCGCGTCCAAGCCATCGGCAACGATCTTGCTCCAACCCGCCGCGCCTTCAAAAATCTCCTCGGGCCCGGTCAAACCGTTGGCGGCGAGCAGCGCGGCCTCAACGCCGCCCTTGGAAATCATCGCCTCCGCCGTCGCCTTCATCATCGGAATGTGGCCGCGCTGCGATTGCGCCAGCGTGTTGTTGTGGCTCGCGGCAATGGCAATGGCGTTGGCGGTCACCGCCACATCATCCGACAGCAATCGCGCCGCGAGTGCCGCACTGGAAAATTGCGTATGCGTGCCTGGATGCCAGCCGCGCTCCGACACGCCGGTGAGATCGCACAGCCGCAACTGCACTTCGTACGCGATCACCATCGCCGTGATCAGATCGCGCCCGTTGCGTCCGGCGCGCTGCGCCACCGCCAGCGCGGGCGCGAGGTTGCCGCTGGGGTGCGCGGAATCGCGGCCAAAGTAATAGTCGTTGCCGTCGAGATAGCGCATCAGCGTGCCGTTCACCAGCGTCGCCAGCGTGCAGGATGTTTTTTCCGCCGAGCCGATGAGCGTGCATTCCGGCACGCCGCCCAACTCGCGCGCCATCTCGCGTACGATACGCGCTGGCTCGCTGTGCGTTGCACCGTACGCGCAAGCCAGCGTATCCAGTGTGACGCGCTTGACCTGATGAATCACCTCCGGCGGCAAATCGGCATAGCGCATGCCATGCACCATACCCGCCAGGCGATTCCTTAAAAACATAATAAAAACAATTACTTACGATATCTATTAGAAAGCAAAGAAACGTGCAGCGCCGTCCACTGCGATGACGTTGCCGGAAATATAGCCCGCGCGCGGCGAGGCGAGAAACACCGCCAGGTCCGCGAGCTCTTCGGGCTCGCCTACACGCTCCATCGGCACTTCTTTTTTGGCCCACGCGCGGCGCGCTTCTTCGGTGGGCATGCGTTTGTCGATTTGTTCGCTGCGCAGTTTGCCGGGCTGCAAACAATTCACCGTCACGCCGTCTTTCGCCACCACTTTTGACAAGCCCTTCGACCACACATGCACCGCCGCCTTCGCCGCGTGCGCGGCATTGAGGTTGCGCGGCTCACGCGTGCCGGTGAGACTAATCACGCGGCCGAACTTGCGCTCGATCATGCTTGGCAACAACGCATGCGTGAGTTCACGCAGGCGCCAGAAGTTGAGCGTCATGCCTTCGAGCCATGCCTCCTTGGAGCCATCCAACGGCAGCGGCCGGCTGCCGCCCGCCGAGTTGGCGACGATATCCACGTGACCCATCGCCTTCAACGCCTGCGCGGCAATGTCGTCGGACGCATTTTCCGGATACAAGTCAGCGGCAATGATCACGGGCTTGATGCCGCCTTTTTGCATGATCTCCGCCGCGACTTTTTCCAGCAGCTCCTGGCGGCGCGCGGTAATCGCCACCTGCACGCCCTCCATTGCCAAGCCGACCGCGATCGCTTTGCCGAGTCCCTGGCTCGCGCCGGTGACCAGCGCTGTTTTGCCTTTCAATTGCAAATCCATATTCGTATCCTTTCTATTGCGTTTGAAGTTTGTATACTACCGCAATGAAGCGATCACCCTTTTCAACACTGGCGATAGCTGCGGCGGCGTTCACACTATGCACTGTAACGGCGCCCGCACAGGATTTCGCGCGGCTGCCCATGCGCATCGTCGCGGCCACGCCCGCGGGCGGCGCAGCCGATGTCAATGCGCGCCGCATCGCGGATCGCCTGAGCCGCGCGCTCAAACAATCGGTGATCGTACAAAATGTCGCGGGCGGCGCGGGCAATATCGCCGCGGCCACCATTGCCGACGCCACGCCCAACGGCAACAGCATGCTATTCGTCGCGCATCCGGTGCTGGCGGTGAATCCTTTGTTGTATACAAAGCTGCCGTTCAATGCCGAACGTGATTTTCAGCCGGTGGTGTTGCTGAGCAAAACGCCGCACGTGCTGCTCGCCCATACCGGGCTGGCGGCAACCAACGTGAACGAACTGCTGGCGCTCGCCAAAGCGCGTCCCGGTGCGTTGAATTTCGCTTCCGGTGGTACCGGCACGTCCATCCATCTCGCGGGCGAATTGCTGCGCGACGCCACCGGCATCGACATCACCCACGTACCGTACAAGGGCGGCGCGCCCGCCGTCACCGCCTTGATCGGCGGTGAAATCCAGTTGCTGTTCGACAGCACGCTCACCGCCATCGGCCATGTGCGCGGCGGACGGGTGCGCGGTTTGGCCATTGCCAGCGCCACGCGCAGTGGCGCGTTGCCCGACATACCCACGTTTGACGAAAGCGGCGTGCGCGGGTTTGAATCATCCATCGCGCACGGCATATTGGTCCCGGCCAAAACACCAGCAACCGCCGTCGGCGAACTGAACCGCGCGCTCAACGACATCCTCGCCGATCCCGCTTACCGGAAACAAATGACCGAACTGGGCGCCGAATTGATCGGTGGTTCCACCAGGGAGTTCTTAAGTTTTCTCGATACCGAACGCCGCAAATGGAGCGCGGTGATCAAGCGGCGCGGCATACGCGCGGGATAATGATGTTCCGGTTAACGCAAACAGTATTTGTTGCATGCGCGTTAATCGCGCCCGTGACTGTTGGCGCGCAAAGCTACCCGTCGAAATCGGTACGCCTGATATTGCCGGTACCGCCCGGCGGGGTCGGTGATCTGGTGGCGCGCCAGTTGGCGCAACGCCTGTCGCAACACTGGGGACAGCAAGTCCTCATCGATAATCGCGCCGGCGCCACCGGTCTCATCGGCCTCGGCCTTGCCGCCAAAGCGCCGCCCGACGGATATACCCTGCTGTGGGGATCGTCCAACAATATGTCGATGAACCCGGCGTTGCTGGGCAAGCCATCACCCGCGAAAGACTATGCCGCCATCACACCCGTGGTCACGTTTCCGAACATCCTGGTGGTGCATCCGTCGCTGCCGGTGCAGTCCGTACGCGAGCTGATCGCGCTGGCGCGCAAGCATCCGCAACAACTGCGTTTCGCTTCGGCGGGCAACGGCAGCACCAATCATCTCTCGGCCGAGGTGCTGCAATCACAGGCCGGCATAAAAATTACCCACGTGCCCTACAAAGGCGGCGGCCCGGCGCTGACGGATTTATTGGGCGGGCACATCGAGGCGCTGTTTGCTACCAGCCCATCCGCGATGACGCACATCAAGGCTGGCAAACTCAAACCGTTGATGGTGACCAGCGCCACGCGCCTGACGGCCTTGCCCGCTATTCCCAGCGCGAAAGATGCCGGTGTGCCTGACCTGCTGGTGTCCACCTGGAACGGCATATTCGCGCCCGCCGCGACTGCCGGCAGCATCACCAGCACATTGCATGCCGCGATCTCCGCCGCACTCGGCAATCCGGAGATGGCCGAGCGTATCGTGGCGCAAGCCGCCGAGGTCTACCTGCTCGCGCCCGATCACTTTGCCGCCATGATCGGTCAGGAACACGCGTATTGGAGCGGCGTGGTAAAAAAACTGAATCTAACGATGGAGTAGCAGGCGCGCCGCCCCGCTAGATCACGCTACGTCACACGGAAATTCTTGAACTGCCACGGATCGGATTCATCCACATCCTCCGGAAACGGATGATGGCGGCCGCGTAGCGGATTCCACTCGGTATAGACGCCACGCACTTCACCCAGATACGGGTTGGCCACTTCCAGCACGCGGCGGAAATCGAGATCATCGGGGTCAAGGATGCCCGCGCGCGGATTTTCCATCGCCCACACCACGCCGCCCATCACCCCGGCAGCCACCTGAATGCTGGTGGCGTTGTTATAGGGCGCCAGCTTGCGCGCCTCGTGTATGTTCACCCTCGAACCATACCAATACGCGCCGCGCGCATGGCCCATTAACAGCGCGCCCAGCTCGTCGGTGCCGTCGATGATTTCGTCCATCAGGATGCGTTTTTTCTCCGGCAATTCCCAATTTTTGCCGGCCAGCTCATGGATCGACGACACGGTGTTGTCGCACGGGTGATAAGCGTAGTGGCAGGTCGGGCGATACACCACTTTGTCTTTTTCACGCACGGTAAAATAATCCGCGATCGAAACCGCCTCGCCATGTGTTATCAGAAAGCCGTGGTAGTTGCCTTCGCTCGGCGCCCACGAGCGCACACGCACCGAAGCGCCAGGCCGCGTGAGAAAAATCGCCGCGTCGCAACCGTACTCGTGATGCTGGCCGTCGTGCGGAAAATGCCGCTCATGCGTGCCCCAACCCAGTTCACACGGCTGCGAACCTTCGCCCACAAAGCCATCCACCGACCACGTGTTGACAAACTCGAAGCGCTGTTTGCCGGGGCTCGCTACCTGCGTATCGCGCTCGGCGCAGTGAATCACCTTCACGCCCAGCTTCATCGCGAGCTGCGCCCATTGCGCCTTGCTCTTGGGAATATCGGTCTTGCGATGCAAATCGCGCGCGATATTGATCAGCCCCTGCTTGACCCAATGCGAAATCAGCCCCGGATTGGCGCCGTGCGTGGGGATCACCGTGGGCCCGCCATTGGGGTATTTGTCACGCAACGCGCGCACGTCTTCGCGCAAACCGTAGTTGGAGCGATGCGACGCCGACACCGTGGGATCGGTATACCCGCCGAGCCAGGGCTCGATGCAGGTATCGAGATACATCGCGCCCTTCTCGTAGCAAAACTCGATCAGCGCAACGCTGGAAACATCCACCGACAGATTGAGCAGGAAATCGCCCTTGTCGAGCAACGAATCCAGCAACATCCGGTAGTTGTCCTGCGTCAGCGGCTGGACGATAAACTTGATGCCGAAATGTTCCGCCTCGGCCTGACCGCGCTCGTCACCCGTGAGGATGGTGATGCGATCCAGCGGCATGTCGATGTGGCGAAGCAACAGCGGTAACGTGCCCTGCCCGACAGAACCAAAGCCTACAAAGACCAGCCTTCCGGGAAATTTAACGTGCTTTTTATCAACCATTTCATACACATCCTGGTCTTTGGCTTAAACGGCGCGCAGTGTAGCACCTTCACGCGCTGGCGTAACGTCAACCGATATAGGCGGCAGGGCAATTGCATCAAAACCCGTTGTGAATGAAATGGTTAAGGTGTTGGACTTGTACTTTTTAGCGAAGCTGTGTAGTTTTCTGTCTTTTTGGAGTGGCGATGGAGACAGAAAAGCCCCTGAGTCTTGCCGAAGCGTTTTCGATCA
>CANIID010000052.1 GCA_947467315.1 Betaproteobacteria bacterium
AGGAAGAAAAATTTGGATAGTTTGAGGACGGGAATGTGGCATCAGATAATTTGCACAATAAAGCGGTCTGTGGTCAGCGACGCTATCAATAACAGGCCAAGCGCGTGTAGGCCTTTCAACATAACATCGTGAGGTTGATTGCCCTATTTAGCTTGCTTGAAAATTTGTCATTTATCATTGTAACTCCTGTTCGCTAACAGCCCTTCCTCCATCGCCTTGATCTGTAACGCCACCACGCGCGAATAAATTCTGCAGTTGGTAAAACTGCCGCCGACGAACCACAGGCCCTTCTGCGGCGTGCGCTTCCACATATTATTCATTTCGCCGTCGGGGCCGATGCCCCATACCGGGCCCACTTTTTCCGCGATGGCTTCGCCCAGCATTTTGGCCACCATGGTTTGCTGGCTGACGAAGCCGGTTGCCAGCACGATCAGGTCCGCCGGTTTTATCGATCCGTCCTTGAGCAGCGCGCCGCCTGGCGCAAAGCGTTCGATCTGATCGTACTGCATGAGACCGATCTCGCCCTTGATAATGAGATCAGAGCAGCCGCCATCGAGGTAGTAGCCGCCGTAGCGGGTGCGAATCAGCATGTTGTGACCCATGTGGTCGTCGCCGTCGTTCCACTGGAAGCCGCGGGCGATCAGGCCGTCGATGGTTTTTCTATCGAATTCGACCATGCGCGCCGTCATTATCTGAAAATTGCGCTTCGCGACCGGCAGGGTGTTGGTGAGCACAAAGAGGTCACCGTCATCGAGCGGCACGCCTTCGAAAACGCCATAGCTTAATTTTGCGCTCGGATTGATGCTGAGCACCATGGTCGAGCCGCGCTGGATGAGCGTGGTGTCCGCGCCGTTGGCATGCAGATCCTGCGCGACATCGTGGCCGCTGGTGCCGGTGCCGAGCACCAGTACTTTTTTGCCGCGCCAGTTCGCTCCGTTGGTGAAGGCGCTGGTGTGCATCACGTCGCCCGTGAATTCATTAAGTCCAGGCAACTCGGGCAGGTATGGCGATCCCACCAGGCCGTTGGCAAAGATGAGATGCTTCGGATGGACGGTGCGTTCTGTTCCATCGCTGGCATTGCGCACCACGGCGTTCCATCGTCCGGCGGATGCATCGTAAGCGCCGTGCACGAGTTCCGTGCCGGCCCAGAAATTCAGTTCCATGGCCCAGGTGTAGGCTTCGAACCAGTCTGCCACCATGTCCTTGGGCAGATACACCGGCCAGCTTGGCGGAAACGGCATATAGGGCAGATGGTTGTACTCGGTCGGGTTATGCAACGCCAACGAGTGATAACGACTGCGCCAGCAGTCGCCCGCGCGCGGCTGTTTGTCGATGACCAGCGTATCCACGCCCAGATGCCCCAGCGTGGCGGCAATCGAGATGCCCGCCTGTCCGCCGCCAACGACGAGCACGGTGGGGTCGCGATCGGTATACGCTTGACTGGCGATGCGCTGGTCTTTCCAGTTGGTGCCGCCGAAGTTGCGCGAGTACGCCTCGCCGGTGGGGCGGCGCTTGCCGACTTTTTCTTCATGGCCCTTGAGTTCATGCAGGTTGGTCATGAGCTGAAAGGCTTTGGACGAATCATCCGCCAGCAGCCTGACCACGCCGAAGCCGCGACCCAGCGCGGTCTCGTACTGGAAGATGCCTTCGATCACATCGATGCCGGCTCGCTTGATGCGGCGCGGCGGCGTGCGGCCTTCGGCGATGGCAAATCCGCGCGCTTGGGTGGCGGCCTGTTTCGCGACAATCAGTTCGGCAATGGCATTGGGACCTTCGCGCGGCGTAATGGTCCAGGTAAACGCAAGCAGGTCGCGCCAGTGGCTGTCCGGCGCAAAAATCGATGCCAGCGTTGTAGCGGCTCCGTTTTGCAGGGCGTCTTCAAACCGGTTGAGCCATTGTGTCACCCGCGCGCTTTCGGATTCGGCGGCAGTGGACTGAACGGCAAAAGGTTCGACGGCTTTTGGGCTTACGGCATTCATCAGTGACTCCTGTTTCGTGGCGCTATTGTATCCGGCTGTTCAATCGGCGCGGATGTTGGCAGCTTTGACTACTTTCGCCCAGCGCGCGATATCCTCGCGCAAATGCGCGTGCGCCTGTTCGGGGGTGTTGGCAATAATTTCCATGCCCTGCGCGGTAAAGCGTTCGCGTATATCGGGCATCTGCAGCACGCGCACGACATCCCGATGGATGCGCGTGACCAAGGCCTTGGGCGTGGCGGCGGGAACCGCCAGACTCCACCATGGCATTGCGTCATAACCCGGATAATCTTCGGCGATGGCGGGCAGATCAGGCGTGCTGGCGGAACGTTTTGCGCTGGTGACGGCGAGCGCGCGCAGGCGTCCGGCCTTGATGTGCTGACCGGCGGTCGAATAGCTCATGAACGAAAACTGTAATTGGCTGCCCATCAGATCCGTCATCAACGGCGAGCCGCCTTTGTAGGGCACGTGCAGCAATTGCACGCTGGCCATTGTCGCGAGCATTTCGCCCATCAGATGTTGCGCGCCGCCGGTGCCGCTGGAGCCGTACGCCAGTGCGCCGGGCTTGGCTTTGGCGAGCGCCACCAGCTCCTTGAGACTTTTCGCGGGCACCGAAGGATGAAGAATCAGCACGAAAGGCGAGGCCGCCATGACGCTAATCGATGTGAGATCGCGCAGCAAGTCGTACGGTATTTTGGCATGCACGCTCGGATTGATGGTGTGTATGATCGACAGGCCCACCATCGTGTGTCCATCGGGCGGCGACTTGGCAGCGATATCGGTGCCGGTGATGGTGTTGCCGCCTGCGCGATTGTCCACCACCACCTGTTGCCCCCATAGCTCCGTGAGCTTGGTACCGACCGCGCGGCCGATGAAATCGTTAATCGCACCGGGCGTGAAGGGAATAATGAGACGCACGGGGCGGGTGGGGAAGTTATTGGCGTCTCCACGCGGTTGCGCGTTTGCCGCGACGCTGACTGCGATGACGATGAAGACCGTGATGGCGACTATTGATCGCATGTTGTCCACCCGTGTATCGTGCGCATGAAAAACTTTCCTCTCGTCATTCCCGCGCAGACGGGAATCCATACACACTCACTCGTTTCGCCACCGCATGGATTCCCGCCTGCGCGGGAATGACGGGTGTGGTATTGGTGCACTCAAGCAATAGGTTAACGAACAGCGGTTTGCAGAATTGTAACCGCACGGCGCGTACACATCCGCTGCGATAAAATGATGCGCAACCCTCTGGAGAACCGCTGTGACGCGCGACTACAACGCACTGACCGATGACGCTTTTCGCGCGGAGGTGCGCGCGTTTTTTGAAGCCGAGTATCCGCCGCATCTGCGCTATATCCTGCGCCGCGCGCGTTGGGACGAAATGAAAGCGTGGTGGGACATCCTCTACCAAAAAGGCTGGGTGGCCCCGGTGTGGCCGGTGGAACGGGGCGGGATGGGGCTCGATGCCAGTAAGATGTTGATTTATATGGAAGAAATGGAGCGTCATGGCGTGGTGCGTCCGCCCGATCAGGGCATCACGCACATCGGTCCCATTATCATGCGCTTTGGCACCGAGGCGCAAAAAGAGTTCTACCTGCCGCGCGCGTTGTCAGGTGAACACATCTGGTGTCAGGGTTACTCCGAGCCGAACTCCGGCTCTGATCTGGCGAGCTTGCGTACATCGGCCGTGCTCGATGGCGATGATTACGTGATCAATGGTCAAAAAATATGGACCTCGCTCGCGCAGGACGCCACGCATTGCTATGTGCTCACGCGCACCAATCCGGATACCAAGAAAAGACAGGAAGGCATCAGTTTGTTTCTGGTGGATTTCAAAACACCGGGCATCACGCTGCGGCCCATCGTCAACCTCGCCGGACACGCGGAGTTTTGTCAGGTGTATTACGACAACGTGCGCGTGCCGAAACAAAATCTGGTGGGCGAGTTACACATGGGCTGGAGCGTCGCCAAGGCGTTGCTGTCGTTCGAACGCCTGGCCATCGGCAGCCCGCGCCGTCCGGCGTACGCGCTGCAACGGCTGGAAAAGGTGGCGAGTGCGCGCGGCTTGTTTGCCGACCAGGGTTTTTTGGATCGCTATACCGCGCTGAAGCTCGACATCGAGGATTTAGGATCGTTGTATGGGCGCTTTGTCGAGCAGGTGAAAGGCGGCGAGTCGCTGGGCGCGGATGTGTCGATGCTGAAAATCTGGAGCATGGACGCATGGCAGCGCTTGACCGAACTGCTGATGGAGGTGAGCGCCGAAGAAGGCGTGCTCGACGGCATCCGCGATTTCGGCGGGGTGGATGTCGATGTGCTGACGTCATTCTACGTGTCGCGCCCCGGCACGATTTACGGCGGCAGCAATGAGATTCAGCGCAATATTATGTCGCGCTATGTGCTGAAGCTGCCGATGTAGTAATCATTCCAGCTTGCGCAAATTGGGCGCCAGTAACACGATGGCCAGCATGATGCCGATCGCGGCGACGGCATAAGCCCCTTGCGCTATCGGCGCGCCGAAGCGCTCCGCCACCGCGCCTGCCAGAAAATTGCCAAACGGCAAACTGATCACCACGCCGCTGCGCAACCCCATGACGCGGCCGCGCATGGGCTGCGACGTATTGGTCAGAATCAGGGTGGCGATCAGCGTCCATGTAATTGCCTGGGCCAGCCCGGCGAGCAACACCAGCCCCAGCGAAAAGTAATACCACGTAGACAACGCAAACAGCAGCAACGAGACCGGCCAGAGAAAGCCGCCCCATAGCACCAGCCGGCCCTTGTGTTTGACGTTGCCCATCGAAACCACCCATAGCCCGGCCAGCAGCGCGCCTATCCCCGCCATGGACGTCAGCATGCCGTAGCCCGCCGGACCCGCATCGAGGATGTAACGCGCAAACAGCGGCAGGAATGAATACCGGTAGGGCGCGGCGAACAGGTTCAGCATAAACGCAATCACCAGCAGCACCAGCACCGTCTGGTTGCCCCACACATAGCGCAGACCGCTGATCAGGCTTTTAATGGGCGGCTCGTGGATTTGCGGCGCCGTCTGCTTTACGCTTTGCATCCGGTACAGCACCACCAGATCAAATAGGTAGATGCCGGTGATCAGCCAATACGCGCCGCTGATGCCAAACGTGGGGATGAGCAGCCCGCCCAATGCCGGACCAATGACGACGGTTAGTTCGGTCGCCACGGCATTAAGGGCAATCGCGTTGGTGAGGTCTTCGCGGCCCACCAAATCCGGCACGAATGCCTGACGCGTGGGATTGTCCAGCGCCCAGGTAATGCTGCTCACCAGCGACAGAATGATAATGTGCGCTAACGTAAGCCAACCCGTTACAAACAGCAGTAGCATGATCGCCGACACCGCCCAGTTCACCAGTGCCGCGACGATCAGCAGCAGCCGGCGATCCATGCGGTCGGCGGCAACACCCATGAATGGCGCGAGGATGTAGCCGGCCATTTTGCTTCCGGCCACGATGCCCACCATCAGCGGCGACTCGGTGAGTTCCAGCGTGAGCCAGCCGACGACCACCAGATCGGCCCAGCGCGCGGTGGAAGACAGCAGCGTGGCCGTCCACAGCAGGCGGAAGCCGCGATGGCGCAGGGCGGAAATCTGGCGCATACCGCCTAACCGCGCCAGCAGGTTTTGTGACGCGTTACTCAATGGGCGTACCAGAGGCCTTCACGACCTTGCCCCACTTGGCGATCTCCGCTTTGATGAATGTAGTGAATTCTTCCGGTGAATTGTTGACCGACTCCATCGCGACCGCAGCGAGCTGATCGATCACTTTCTGGGTTTTGCCTGCGGTGACTATCGCGGTGTTCAGGCGCGTGATGATGTCTTTGGGTGTGGCAATGGGCGCCAGCACGCCATACCACAGCGCCGCCTCATGCCCCGGCACCGTATCGCCCACGGTCGGCAAATCGGGAAACATGCGCGAGCGCTTTTTGCCCGCTGTGGCGATCAGGCGCAGCTTGCCGGTTTTGGCGTGCGGCATCACGCTGGGCCCGCTGCCAAAGTAAAGCGACACTTCGCCGCTCAGGATGGCGACCATGGCCGCACCGGGGCTTTTGTAGGGCACGTGAACCAGATTTATTTTTGCGAGCTGTTTCAATAATTCGCCGGTGACATGCGCGCCGGAAATATTGCCGACAGAAGCAAAAAAGATTTGCCCCGGCTTGTTCTTGGCCAGCGTGATCAGGTCTTGCACGGTTTTCACCGGCAGCGACGGGTGCGCGACCAGCGTGAAGTCGGACGTGGCGACCAGGCTGACCGGCGCAAAATCGCGCAAGGTATCGTAAGGCAGATTCGGCACTACACTTTGCAGTACCGCATTCGGTGTGGCGCTGCCCAGCAGCAGCGCGTAGCCGTCGGCGGGGGCCTTTGCCGCAAACTCAGTGCCGATGCGGCCGCTGGCGCCGGGGCGGTTGTCGATGACGAAGCGCCAACCCAGTCCGTCGGTCAGTGCCTGCGTCAATATGCGCGCAGGCACGTCCGAGCCGCCGCCGGGGCCGGCGGGCAGGATCAGGCGGATGGGTTTTGTCGGGTAGGCCTGCACTGCGCTTGTCGAAGCGGGCTGAGCAGCAGCAAAGTTGACGGTGAGCGCGGCAACAACGCTGCTCGCGGCCATGGTATAACGGTACTTCTTATTCCACATGTTCAAGAATCCTTGTGGGCAGCTGCTCATGTATCAAATGCGGTGCGCGGATTATACTCACGCGATACTCGATACCATGCGCGGAGGGCATTTTGAATACAGCTTTGCGGAATCTGGCACTCACGAGCGGCGTGCTACTGGCGCCATGCGCATGGCTGCCGGCGCATGCACAGGAGTATCCGGTCAAGTTGGTGCGTATGGTGGTCGCCACATCGCCGGGCGGCGGCACCGATATCGCGGCGCGGTTGGTATCGCCCAAGCTGTCGGAATTTTTCGGCAGGCAGGTGGTGATTGAAAATCGCGGTGGCGCTTCCACCACCATCGGTGGCGAGTATGTTGCGCGCGCTGCACCCGACGGCTACACGCTGCTGATGGGCGTAAGTTCGCTCGCCATATTGCCCTTTGTCATGGCCAAGGTGCCGTACAAGCCCGAAGACTTCGCGGCGATCACGCAGGTGGCGACCTCACCCAACATCGTGATCTCGCATCCCTCGCTGCCGGCGAAGACGACTAAAGAGTTAATCGCACTTGCCAAGGCGCGCCCCGCACAACTCAATATTGCCGCCGGCGGCGCGGGATCCAGTCAACACCTGGCGATTGCATTGTTTGTCACCATGTCGGGCGCCAAAATCACGCATGTACCGTACAAGGGCACCGGCATGGCGATGATCGATGTGGTGGCCGGACATGTGCATCTGATGATGGCCAACATCATTCAGGCGTTGCCGATCATCCGCAATGGACGGCTGAACGCCATCGGCGTCACCAGCCTGACACGCACCACTGTCGCCCCCAATATTCCGACCATTGCCGAGGGCGGCGTGCCGGGTTACGAGGTGGTGCAGTGGTACGGCCTGCTTGCGCCGGCGCAAACGCCGCGCGACATCATCACCAAAGTCCGCACGGGTACGGTGCGCGCGTTGCAGGATCCCGCGATCAAGGAGCGGTTTATCGCCGACGGTGCCGAGACCGTGGGCAACACCCCGGAAGAGTTCGCGGCCATCATCGCCGCGGACCTCAAAAAATGGGCCAAGGTGGTGAAGGACGCGGGGATCAAGCCGCAGCAGTTAGGGAGTTTTTAAGGCGATATTCCGCCGTTCAAACGTAGGGTGGGCACAAAGAACGTGCCCACTCTACAAAATCAGGGCTCTCCGGATTAACCCGTCTGCCGGTCGTCAATCGCCTTGGATTGTTCAGGCAGATAACGATGATTGCAAAACGGGCAAATCAGCTTGACGCCGGCGTGACGCAGTTCCCAACCCACGACAAAGGGTTTCACGCACTTCGGGCAGGTAGACCAGAAAAGTTTCATTATTTTCCTCCTCGTGCGTTGCGGGTGGTTTTCACTTCATCCAGCCACTCTTCCAGTTTGACGCGCGCCATCGCATCCGCCGGCACGCCCAATCGCGTGGGGAAGGGGATATGCGTCGGGCGCGTGGCGTCGATGATGATGCGGTTTGAACCGAGGCCGCGCGGGTCGCTGGGCGCGCGCACGTTCTTGAGCATATCGACATCGCGACCGGGTTCGACATAGGTATAAACCGCCCACATCACCTGCTCTTCATTGAACACGTCGATGTCGTCATCGACAATCACGATCACCTGCAACTGCATCACGTGCGCCATGGCCATGATGGCGGTCTGCTTCGGATGTCCCTCGTCCGTTTTCTTTATTGAGATATAGGCGGTGAAACGCGCGCAGCCGGAATACGGCAGATGCACGGCAGTAACAATGCCGAGCCGTTCTTTCAGGTGGTTGTAAATCGAGCCCTCACGCGGCACGCTGGCCATCAGCATGTGCTCGCGGTGGCCGGAGAAGATGTCCTGATACAGCGCGCCATCGCGATAGGTAATGGCTTTGACTTCCATCACTGGCGCGAATTGCTGCGGCTGATACTGGCCGCTGATTTCACCGAAGGGGTCAACGATGGTTCGGTCGTTAGGCCCGATTTCTCCCTCGATGATGATCTCCGCATCGGCGGGCACCATGAACTTATCGCCCCAAGTGACCGAAGGCGCAAGCCGCGTGGGCTCGCGCAGAAAACTGCCCGCCGTGGCGTACTCGTTATCGCCCCACGGCGTGTTGTTCAACGTGCCCATCCAGAACGCGGGGTGGTGGCCCAGGATATTGATGACCGGAAAACGCTCGCCGCGGTTTTTCCACAGGCGCGTCATGCGGCTCATATGCGCCGAGTGGATGGTCAGCCCGCCGCGCTGGCCGGTTTCCGGAAAGGTTTTGACGAAGGTGATGTTATAAAAGTCTTCGCCCGGCGCATGTGCTGCCATCGCCATGGTCATCACGCCGCCGAGATCCATTTCGAAGTGACGCACGACAGGAAACATCCACATGTCCGCTTTTTTGCCCTGCAACACATTCGCGTGTACCGGTGCATTGCTGCTGCTGATCACCTTGGGTTCGATGCGTTTTTTGAGCAGATCGGCAAACAGCGCGCCCAGTTCGCCGCCCGCCTGCTTGCGCGACAACCCCACGGCTTCAGCGCAGCGCTCGCGCGTTGCCCACAAATTGCTGACCAGCGGAAACGCCGACGGCTTGCCATGCATGTTGAGCGCGTTGTCGAACTGCACCGTGGGGTACTCGCGGCGCTGATCCAGATGCTTCAGGATCGCGGTCACGTCGAAGTTCATCGGATCCACCTTGCGGCTTACCGTACGAAATTCGGCTGGGTCGTCGCGAATCTGATCGAGATAAGTGGAAAGGCTTTTGGCGCTGCCGCCGCCAGACTGGTTAGCGTTTTTTGCTTTGGCCATGGAGTTACCCTTTATGGACTGCGTGCGGTGCGGTTGGGAATTAGCGCGGGGTGTCGTGAGCTGCTTCAGGAAATATACGAGCGGGGGATGGGGCTGTCAATTTGCATTCGTGCTGGCGGATCGCAAGTGCGGATAGTGGAATTACACGTGATACTTTCGTCAATCCAGCGAAACGCCCGACTTGACCACTTTGCTCCACTTGGTAATTTCAACTTTGATGAACGCCATCAGTTCTTCGGGCGAGCCGCCGACCGGCTCTGATCCCACTGCTGCAAATTGTTCGATCACTTTGGGCGTGCCCACCATCGTGACAATTGCCGGATGCAGTCTTGCGATGATGTCTTTGCTTGTGCCGGCGGGTGCCATGATGGCGAACCACTGCGTGGCTTCGTGGCCGGGCAGGGTTTCATTGATGGCAGGCAGGGTTGGTGTGAACTTGGAGCGCTTCGCGCCGGAGCTTGCCAGCAACCGCACCTTGCCGTCCTTGGCGTGGGGCAGCACGGTGGGGCCGCTGGCGAAGTGAAACGACACTTCGCCGCTTAACACGGCCACCACGCCCGCGCTGGGGCCTTTGTAGGGCACATGCACGATATTGACCTTGGCGAGCTGCTTGAACAACTCGCCCGCCATGTGCGCGCCGGAAATATTGCCCACCGAAGCGAAATTCACCTGGCCCGGTTTGCTGCGCGTGAGCGCAATTAAATCCTTCACCGATTTCACCGGCAGCGAGGGATGCACGGCGAGGATGTAATCCGAAGTGGCCAGCAGTGTAATGGGGGCGAAGTCCTTCACTGCATCGTACGGCAAGTTGGCAACCGCGCTCGGAATAATCGCGTTGGGCGCAACGCTGCCCATTAGCAGTGTGTAGCCGTCGGCCGGCGCGCGGGCGGCGACTTCGGTGCCGATGCGCCCGCTCGCGCCGGGACGGTTTTCCACCACAAAGCGCCAGCCGTGCTCGTTGCCCAAGGCCTGCGCCATGATGCGCGCGGCGGTGTCGGTGGCGCCGCCGGGGGTGAACGGCACGATGATGCGGATGGGTTTGGCGGGATAGGGTTGTGCGCTTGCGAAATTTGGCTGCAACATAAGCGCGCTCGCGAGTGATGCAACCGTTCCAGTCAGCAGGATTGCAGGTTTCATGCCGATGTCGCCTCGCTCGCCTCACGGATGGCACGCCAGATGCGCTCCGGCGTCGCGGGCATCTCCACATGCTTCACGCCGAATTCCGACAGCGCATCGACCACCGCGTTAATCACCACGCCGAGCGCGGGCGTGGTGCCACCTTCGCCGGCGGGGCGGATGCCCAGCGGGTGCGTGGGCGATGGGTTTTCGACGATCTCGGTTTTGAAGGGCGGAAAGCAATCGGCGCGGGGCATGGCGTAATCCATGAACGAGCCGGTAAGCAGTTGTCCGGAGTCGGGGTCGTAATGGCACTGCTCATACAACGCTTGCCCCACACCTTGCGCGATGCCGCCGTGGATCTGGCCGTCGATAATCATCGGGTTGATGGCGCGGCCCACGTCATCGACTGCGGCGTAGCCGACCATCTCAAGTGTGCCGAGGGCGGGGTCGATTTCAACTTCGCACACATGGCAGCCGTACGGAAAACTCGCGGTGTTGACCACTTCCTCGGACGCTGCCGCCAGCGCACCGGTGAGATCGGCGGGCAGGTCTTTCATTTGGTTGGCGGCTGCGGCGGTGTCGAACAGGCTGACCGAGCGATCTGTGCCCGTGAGTTGAAAGCGACCATTGCCGAAGGTGATTTCGCTGGGTTCGCCATGCAGCATCAGGGCGGCAAGGCGTTTTCCTTTCTCAATGATGGCTTGCGAGGCGTTCCAGATCACGATGCTCGCCATGCGCATGCCGCGCCCGCCGTGGGTGCCGCCGCCGACTTTGACGATATCGGTGTCGCCCACGACGAGCCGCACGCTATCGAAGGGCACGCCCAGCCACTCGTGGACCAACTGCGCGAAACTGGTGTCGTGGCCCTGGCCGTTATTGACGATGCCGATTACCACGTCCACGCGCCCCTCGGCATGTACCGTGATTTCGGTGCGTTCACGCGGTGCGCCGGTGGAGGTATCCACGTAGTTGGCAACGCCGATGCCGCGGGATTTGCCGCGCGTGCGCGCTTCGGCGCGACGCTCGGCGAAGGTGTCCCACTGGCCGAGCTTCAACGCCTGATCCATCACGTCGTGATAAGCGCCGCTGTCGTAGATCATGCCCCACGGGTTGGTGTAGGGCAGCTCCGCCTGCGTGAGCAGATTGCGCCGCCGCAGTTCGATGCGGTCGAAGCCGCATTGGGTGGCCGCCAGGTCGATCAGCCGCTCCATCACGTACATCACTTCGGGGCGGCCTGCGCTGCGATAGGGGCGCGTCATCATGGTGTTGCTCAACACCGCGCGCCCGCGCACCTGCGCGGCGGGCATGCGGTAAATGCTCGACATGATTTCGAGGCCCTTGCGCAGCGGCGAGAAATTCGCTGTGTGGGCGCCGGCGTTGCCAATGTTCGAGCCGCGCAGCGCGAGGAAATGGCCTTCGGCGTCGAGCGCGAGTTCGGCATCCACCGCGAGATCGCGGCCCTGATAATCGCTGACGAAAGCTTCGCTGCGATCACAGGTCCATTTCACCGGGCGCCCGACGCGGCGCGCGGCCCACGTCACCAGCGCAAACTCCGGGTAGATAAATCCGCGCGTGCCGAAGTTGCCGCCGATGTCGTGCATCAATGCGCGTACTTTTTCGGCAGGCACGCCGAGGATGCCGGCGAGTTCGTGTTTCAGACGCACCGCGCCGCCGTTGCCGGCATGCAGTGTGTAGCGTTGCGTGGCGGTATCGTATTCCCCGACAGCGGCGCGCGGCTCCATCGGCACGCCGGTGACACGTTGTATCCACGTCGAGAATTTGACCACATGCGCGGCGCGCGCAAAGGCGGCTTCGGTGGCGGCGCGGTCGCCGGTGTCGGCATCGACACACACGTTGGAGTGCGCCTGATCCCACAGCTTGGGTGCATCGGGCGCCACCGCGGCGACGGTGTTGGTGACCACCGGCAGCGCTTCGTAATCGACCTCGATGGCTTCCGCCGCGTCTTTGGCTGCGGCGACGGAGGTTGCGATCACCATCGCCACCACTTCGCCGACGTGGCGCACCTTGTGCAGCGCCAGTGGATATTGGGGGGCTGCGAAAATGTCCGACCCGTCGGTATTCACCATCTGAATATCGGCGGGGTGGGTGTTGAACGGCTGATGCGGAATCGGCTGGATGCCGTCGGGGATCATGTCCGCGCCGGTGAGCACGGCCAGCACGCCTGGCAGCGCCAGCGCGTGTTGCATGTCGATGGCGCGTAAGCGCGCATGTGCGTGCGGCGAACGCAGCATCACCGCGTATGCCTGCTGCGGCAGATTCACATCGTCACTGAAGCGCCCCTGGCCGGTGATGAGACGCAGGTCTTCCTTGCGCCGAACCGGTTGTCCGATGTGATAACCTGATGCAACGTTATTCATGTAGGTATATGTTTATAAACGATATTTTATTGATTCTTTTGATGGATGGCGCGCCAGATGCGCTCCGGTGTCGCGGGCATTTCGATGTGCTTCACGCCGAACTCCGACAGCGCATCGACCACGGCGTTGATTGCCACGCCGAGCGCGGGCGTGGTGCCGCCTTCGCCCGCCGGGCGGATGCCGAGCGGATGCGTGGTGCTGGGCACTTCGGTGAATTCGGTATCAAAAAACGGAAAGTTATCCGCGCGCGGCATGGCGTAATCCATGAACGAGCCGGTAAGCAATTGTCCGCTGCTGTCTTCGTAATAGCATTGCTCCAGCAGCGCTTGGCCCACGCCCTGCACGATGCCGCCGTGAACCTGCCCGTGAACTATCATCGGGTTTACCGCGAGGCCCACGTCATCCACCGCCGAGTAATGCACGATTTCCAGTGTGCCTAACGTGGGATCGATTTCGACCTCGCACACATGGCAGCCATACGGAAAACTCGGCGTGTGATCGGTCACGTCGGAAATAGCCGCCAGCGGCCCACGCAGATCGTCAGGCAAATCTTTTAACTGCTGCGCGGCAGCCGCGACTTGGGCGAGACTCACCGATTGATTGGCATTGTTCGCTTTGAAGCTTCCGTTGTCGAACTGAACGTTGCTCGGGTCGCATTCCAGCAGCCGCGCCGCGATGCGCGTGCCCTTAGCGATAATATCCTTCGCGGCATTCCAGATCACCACGCTGCCCATGCGCATGCCGCGCCCGGAATGCGTGCCGCCGCCGACGCTGACGATATCGGTGTCGCCGACGATGAGGCGCACGTCGTCGATCGGCACGCCCAGCCAATGATTGATGAGTTGCGCAAAACTCGTTTCGTGGCCCTGGCCGTTGGACACGATGCCGAGCACGACATCCACTTTGCCATCGGGGTGTACCGTGACCTCCGCGCGCTCGCGCGGGATGCCGGTGGCGGTATCCAGATAATTGGCTACGCCGATGCCGCGGCATTTGCCGCGCTTCTTGGCTTCGGCTTTACGAGCGGCAAAGCCCGCCCAGTCGCTGCGCTTGAAGGCTTTTTCCATCGCGTCGTGATAATCGCCGCTGTCGTAGATCATGCCGAAGGGGTTGGTGTACGGCAGTTCCGCCGACGTCAACAAATTACGCCGGCGCAGCTCAGCGCGGTCAAAACCGAAATCACGCGCGGCGATATCGATCAGCCGCTCCATCACGTACATCACTTCCGGACGCCCAGCGCTGCGATAAGGGCGGGTGAGCATGGTGTTGCTCACCACGCCGCGCGCGCCGAAGTGCGCGGTCGGCACGCGATACAGGCTCGACATGATCTCCACGCCTTTTTTCAGCGGCCCGTAATTCGTCTGATGCGATCCCTGATTGCTGATATTCACACCGCGCATGGCGAGAAAGTTGCCCTCGGCGTCCAGCGCAAGTTCCGCTGTAACCGCCAGATCACGCGCCTGATAATCGGTGGCGAACGCCTCGCTGCGATCACACGTCCACTTCACCGGGCGCCCGACGCGGCGTGCAGCCCACGGCACCAAGCCGAACTCCGGATAGATCATGCCACGCGTACCGAAGTTGCCGCCAATGTCATCCATCAACACGCGAACCTTTTCCGCGGGCACATCCAGCATTTTCGCAAGATCGGTTTTCAACCGCACCGCGCCGCCGCTGCCGGCGTGCAGGGTGTAGCGTTGCGTGGCGGCGTCGTATGACGCGATCGCGGCGCGCGGTTCCATCGGCACACCGGTGACGCGCTGGATCCAGGTTTCGAGTTTTGCGATATGCGCGGCGCGCTTGAACGCGGCGTCGGTTGCAGTTTTGTCGCCGACTTCGGCATCCAGGCCAATATTCGATGCAGAGTCGTCCCACAGGCGCGGCGCGCCGGGCTGCGTGGCCGCCAAAGTGCCTGTGACCGACGGCAGAATCTCGTAATCCACTTCGATCTGTTCGGCGCCATCCTTGGCGTTGTTGATGGTGTCAGCCACGATGATCGCGACCGCTTCGCCGACATAGCGCACGCGGCCCATCGCCAGCGGGTATTGCGGCGTGTCGAATTCTCTGAATCCCGGCGGATTGTCGAGTGCCGGCTCTGCCGGGTGCGAGGATTGGGCGACGTGCGGCAGCGGCTTGACGCCATCGGCGAGCCAGTCGGCGCCGGTGAGCACAGCAATCACGCCGGGTACGGACAAGGCTTTGCGCGTATCCATCGAGCGTATACGTGCATGCGCATGCGGCGAACGCAGCATCACCGCATACGCCTGTCCGGGAAAATTCACGTCGTCGCTGAAGCGGCCCTTGCCGCTGATCAGGCGCAGGTCTTCCTTGCGGCGTACCGGCTCGCCGATGCGGCTGCTATGGGTATTTTGGGCGGCTGCGGACATGTGTTCTTTCTCCCTGTTTTATGGCGGGCCAAACTTGAGGTTGTACTTCGGATGCAATTGTATCCGCCTCACGCGGCTTTGGGCCTTTCGATGTGCGCAGCATCGACCACCACTTGCAGGCAATCGTCGGTCTCGGCAAAGACGGTACCCAGTTCTTTCGACCGCGCCTTGATCAGGTCGATGACATCGCGGCCCTCAGTACTGTTCAAAACCCGCGGCTCAAGGGTTTTCTCATTGCGTGCGGGAAGAAAATCCACCGCGCAAATCTTGTTGTCACGAATGCGGCAACGGATGATGCCAGTTTCGTACTCGTGTCCCTTATGCGGTTGGTGGTGGGCGAAGGTGAAGTTGCCGAGCGAATAGACAATGGCGCAGCCATTATGCACCTCGATGCCTTGCAGCAGATGCGGATGGTGACCGAACACCAGGTCTGCACCCGAGTCAACCGCGAAGTGCCCAAGCTCAATCTGGTACTCGGCGAGTTGCTTGTGCCCCTTGGACACGCCCCAGTGAAAAGTGCAGACCACGATATCCGCCTGTGCGCGTGCGGCGGTAATGTCTTTGGCCAGTTGCGCCTTGTGCTCGGCGATGGCCCAGGTGTGAATGACCGGCGGCGATCCCGGCGTTTCGAAAACCCGCGCCGGTGTCTCATAGGAGGTGCGCGCGCCAACGACCGCAAGGCCCGCCGTGTTAGTACCGGCCGCCCACTTGTCTCGGAACACGCAGGTGTAGCCCAGCATCGCTACCGTGCAGCCGTCGCGTTCGACGATCGCGGGCGCATGCGCCTCAGCAAAATTACGGCCACCCCCCGTGTGCTTGACGCCGATTCTCTCCAGGTTGTCGATGGTTGCCAGCATCGCCTCCGTGCCGAAATCCATCATATGATTGTTGGCGACATTCATCGCATGAAACCCCGCCGCTTCTATTGCGCTGATCTGGCGCGCGTCGGCCTTCCACGCCTGCGCGCCCGGCTTGTCTACGGCCTTGCCGACATCGCAAATGGAGCCTTCCAGGTTGCCCAACATAAAATCGGCGGAATGCATCAAGTCTTTAACGTGCCTGAATGCGCTCGGCGGGTCGTCGCGCAGCACGAAAACGTCACCCACGATCAGCATCGTCAATTCACGGTTGCGGGTCATAGTCGATTCCTGTTGATTGCCTAAAATTATTCTTCGCGGATGCCCGCATCTTTGATCACTTTAGCCCAGCGGTTCATGTCCAGCTTCATGATGGCCGTGGCTTCCTCGGGCGAGCTGCCCAGCGTTTCCACGCCGGCACGGAAAAATCGCTCCTTCGTCGTGGCGTTGCCCAGCACCCGCACGGTTTCTTGATTGAGCCGGGCGATTATAGGTGCAGGTGTTTTTGCTGGTGCGAACAGGCCATAGATGGACACCGCCTCGTAACCGGCGAATCCCGCCGATGCCATGGTGGGCAGGTCAGGCGCAAGCGCCGTCGGTCGCGCGCTGGTGACTGCCAGCGCGCGCAACCGGCCCGCGTTGACGTGCAGCATCACGGCGCCGGCGGCTGGGAAACTCATGTGCACTTCGCCGCTCATCAAGGCGTTCAGTCCGGGCCCGGTTCCCTTGTACGGGATGCGCACGATGTTCAAGCCCGCCATCGACTTGAACAGTTCCGCCGACAGATGCGCGGCGGCGCCCGCGGTACCGGTCGCGTAATCCAGCTTGCCGGGATTGCGCCGGGCGAGCGCCACCAGATCGCGCACGGATTTTACGGGCAGCGAGGGATGCACCACCAGCACGTTGGGCGCCGTTGCTGCCAGTGTGACGGGCGCAAAATCCCGCAGCGGCTCCCACGGCACGTCTTTCATCAGCGGCAACACCCACAGCGCACTGCTGAACACCAGCAGGGTGTAACCATCCGGCGCGGCCTTGGACACGGTTTGTATTGAAATCGCGCCATTGCCGCCGCCGCGGCTTTCGACGATGACCTGCTGCCCCAGCGATGCGGTTAAACCTTGCGCAATCAATCGTGCGGCAAATTCGTTGCCGCCGCCGGGCTCGGCGGTAACGATGCGCACGGGCTTCACCGGATAGCCCTGTGCGGACAGGTCGTGGGTGGCAGCGGCCATGCTGCCCGCGCAGGCGAGGGAAAATATGTGGCTAAGCTTCATGGTGCAACTCCATTACGCTCAGTAGTCGACCAGTAAATTATGGTATGCATCGATCTTCCATTTTCCACCCGGCCCCACCACCACGGTCGTTTCTCGTTCCTCCATCAAAGCCGGTCCCTCACCGTGCGCGCCGGCGCCCAAGGCATAGCGGTCGTAGACCGGGCATTCGAGGTGGCCGTGCTGCGGGCCGAAATAAACGCGCCTGTTATTTCGAGCTGATCCTGTTGGGTCGCCGGATAGCGCTTGCGTTTTGAGATCCAGCGGCACATTGCGGCCTGAGGCGCGAACCCGCCACGTGATTGCTTCGATGGCGGCCATCGCCATGGTGCGCCCGTATTGCCGCGTATACGCCGCTTCGAAGCGTTGCGTGAATTGGCGTATCACCGCCGTGGCGTCCGCGGCTGTCAAATCCAGACCGGTGATCGGCACTTCGATTTCATAACCTTGTCCGCTGTAACGCACGTCCACGCTGCGCTCCAGTACGATCTCCGCTGGCGGCGCGCCGGCGGCCTTGAGCATATCGACCGCGCGTGTGTCCATGTCCTTAAGCAGGCTGTTCACGCGTGTCCAGTCCAGTGTGTCGAGCGCGCCGATGTAACTGTTGGACAGATCAATCACCGGGGCCGCGATACACAAGCCCACCGCCGAGGTGGCGCCCGCGCCCAGTGGAAACACAGTGGTGCGGATGCCGAGGATGCGGGCAACGTACCAGGCGTGAATCGGCGCCGCGCCGCCAAAGGTGATGAGGGTGAAGCCGCGAATGTCGAGCGCGCGCTCGGCGACATAACGCTTGCCAGCGGCGACCATGGCTTCGTTGACCACCATGAAAATGCCCCAGGCCGCATCCACGACGGATTTTTCAAGCGGCGTGGCCACGTGCCGTTGTATCGCCTGCTCGGCTGCGTGGTGATCCAGCAACATGTCACCGCCGAGAAAGCGCGCGGGGTCTATGTAGCCCAACACGACGTCGGCATCGGTGACCGTGGGTTGCGTGCCGCCGCGCGCATAGGCTGCGGGTCCGGGTTGTGCGCCGGCGCTCTGCGGCCCAACCTTGAGGAACCCGAGCGCATCAATGTGCGCGATGCTGCCGCCGCCCGCGCCGATCTCGATCAACTCGATGACGGGAATCAGCAGCGGCAAGCCGCTGCCGCGCCGGAAGCGCTGCGCCCGAGCGGTCTCGAACTGGTTGGCGCGCATCGGCTGGCCGTTTTCGATGCAGCACAGCTTGGCGGTGGTGCCACCCATGTCAAAGGCGAGCGCGCGTTCAATGCCGAGCAAATCCGCATAACGCGCAGCGGCGAGCGCGCCAGCGGCAGGGCCCGATTCGATCAGTTGGATAGGAATTTTTTGCGCGATGGCCGTACTGGAAATGCCGCCGTTGGACAGCATGACATGCACGTGTTTGTCGAATCCGCGCTCCGCGAGCTTCGCGTCGAGGCTCGCGAGATACTGTTTCACGCCGGGCCGCACGTAGGCATTTAGTACCGTGGTGGACGTGCGTTCATACTCGCGTATCTCCGGCGCGACTTCGCTCGAGATGGTGCAATCGATGTGCGGAAACTCACGCTCGATTAAGTCGCGGATGGCTTTCTCGTGGTCTGCGTTTCGATACGAGTGCAGCAGGCACACGGCGAGCGACACGACGTTCTGCCCGGCCAGTTCACGCATTGCGCGCAGAACAGACGCCTCGTCGAGTGCTTCCATGACCTCGCCATTCCATGCCGTGCGTTCGGTAATCTCGCGCGTCAGGCTGCCCGGCACGATGGGCGCCGGCCGTTCGAAGCGAAAGTCGTAATGGTCATAACGGGATTCGCGACCCATTAGCAGCACGTCGCGAAAGCCCGCTGTCGTCAGTAATCCGGTCTTGCAGCCCTTGCGTTCGATGATGGCATTGGTGACCAGCGTGGTGGCGTGCGAAATGCGGCTGACGCTGGGAATGGCCACGCCGGCGCGCGTGCACAATTCATCGATGCCTTCGAGGAAGGCACGAGCCGGATCATCGGGCGTAGTGAGGCGTTTGCCGATATACAACTCGCCGGTGGCGCGCTTGAGCAGGGCGAAATCGGTGAAGGTGCCGCCGATATCGACGCCGACAATAATGTCTGTTTCCGCGGTCATTGCGGTTTCCATCCGTAATTTTTTTCAGCGCTCCCGGTGCTGACGAAGCCTTCGCGGAGGTCCTCGGCCAGTTTGTCCGCGTCGCGCTGCCGCGGCGGGCCATAGCCGCCGCCGCCGGGCGAATGAATGAGCATGCTGTGTGCAGGCGCAAGTTCGCCGCGTCCCTTGGGCGGGAACGGTTTGTCGTCCATCCAGATGCCCGCCAGGCCGCCTTCACCGCCGCCGGCTAATCCCAGCGGCGGGTTTTCCACGCGATCCATCCGGCTCGCCACCTGCATCGGCTGGCCGGAACTGTTTTCGACCACCAGTTCGATGCCGAGCCCGCCGCGAAATTCGCCCGCGCCACCCGAATCGGCGCGCAAGGCCTTGCGGCGAATGGTAAGAGGCACCACGCTTTCAATCACTTCCACCGGCGGCGAACCCGAGTTCGACGGATACGGCGTGCAGGAATAACCATCCTTGCCCGCGCATGCGCCCATGCCGCCGCTGCTGATCATCATGTAGGAAAACGGTCGACCATCGCGTCCCACCGGCCCGCCGAACATGGTGCGGTTGGTCGGCGCGCCGCACGCCGCCATCACGCGTTGCGGTATGGCTTTCGACAGGGCGTCCATGGCCATGGCGGGAATGTAGTGCGCGGTTTGATTGCGCGCGAATACCGGCGCTGGAAACTGCGCATTAAGGATGCTGCCGGGCGGCACCGTCACCGTGATCGGTCGCGTGATGCCTTCGTTGTAGGGCGTATGCGGATCGAGCACGCACTTCAGCACGTAGACGAATGCCGAGTAGGTGTAGTTGTAGACCACGTTGATGCCGCCCGGACTGGTCTGCGGCGAAGTGCCAGCGCAATCGATGGCGATGTCGCTGCCGCGCACGGTCATCGCGCATTGCAGGTAAACCTCGCCGTCAAAGCCGTCGGTCCGAATGCGGCTGCTGTAGGTGCCGTCGGGAATTTCCTCGATCGCGCGGCGAAACACGCGTTCCGTTCGCGCGTTCAGCGATTGGGAAATCGGCCGCAGATCATCGATGCCGGTCTCGTCCATCAGCTTGACGATTTCGTTCGCGCTGGTGCGGCACGAGGCGATCAACGCATTCAGGTCGCCCAACACCTGATCGGACACGCGCACATTTTTTTCAATGATGGAAAAAATCACGTCATCGGGCGTGCCGGCGTGAAACAGTTTCACCGGCGGAAAGCAAATGCCTTCTTCGTAGACCTGTCGCGCGCCGGTGGTGACGGTGCCGCCGATGTCGGCGACGTGCGATGACGCGCCGGCAAAGCCGACCAGTTTCCCCTGTCTGAAAATCGGCATCGTGATATAAAAATCGGGCAGGTGGCCGGAGCCGTACCAGGGGTCGTTGGTAAACAACACATCGCCGGCTTGCAGCGTCGCGAGCGGAATTTTTTCCAGGATGGCGCGGATGGTGCGCGGCAGAATGATGCTCATGCGCGGCGTGCCCTTGGTGGTGTAGCCGATGCCGACGCCGTCGCTGTCGCACACCGCGCAGCCGTAGTCGTTGGATTCGCGCACCACCGTGGAAAACGCCGCGCGCACCAGCGTGTCGGCGGCCTCGTCCACGATGGAGATGCAGCGTTCCCAGAAAATCTCAAGGATGACGGGATCGTCAATGATTTGTGGTGCGTGTTGCATCAGGTCTCCATCATCAACAGGGATAGACAACAAGTCTCGTTACGGCAGAATCTTTAGTTTCGACTAGGGTAGGTGCGATGGTGGCAATGGCGCAGAGCAATGCCTTGCCGATGCCAGGCGGTGCAAGAAGCCGCACAATATACCGCAGCAGCGCAACGCCTAATCGCTTTGCGGCTTGATATTGGCCTTGCGTATGATTTCGTCGTATTTCACGATTTCGGATTTGATGAACGCGGCAAACGCTTCTGGTGTTGTGCCTTCCGGCTCAAAGCCACCGCGCACGAATCCATCACGTATCTCATTGTTTTTCATGATCTTTCCTATTTCGGTGCTGAGTAAATCCGAAATCGATTTCGGCGTTCCGGCCGGTGCGAGCAGGCCGTACCACGACGCAGTGTTATAGCCCGGGAACAGCGCTTCGTGAATCGTCGGCACGTTCGGCAATGCGCTGCTGCGCTTCAAGGTGGACATGCCAATGGCGCGCACTTTGTGCGCATTGATTTGCGTCAGCACACCGGGCACGGAAGAAAACAACACGTGTACTTCACCGCTCAGCAATCCTACAATGGACGGTACGCCGCCTTTGTACGGCACATGCGTCAGTGTTACTTTGCCCGAAGACATCAGCAGCTCCATTGCAAGATGCGTCACGGTGCCGAAGCCTGCCGAGCCGAACAATACCTGCGCGGGTTTTGCTTTTGCCAGCGCTACCAGTTGCTTGACGTCGTGTACCGGCAGCGAAGGATGCGCGACCAGCACCGACGGCCCCATGGCCACCAGACTGATCGGCGCGAGGTCTTTGTGAATATCGAACGGAATATTCGGGAACAGGCCAGGAAAAGCGATGATGGAACTGGCCATGAACAGCGTGTAACCATCGGGCGGTGATTTGGCCACCATCGCGGCGGCGGCATTGCCGGATGCGCCCGGTCGATTTTCAACCACGATCGGCTGGCCCAGCGACTCGGAGAGTTTTTTGCCGACGGCGCGCGCCGAGACATCCACGCCGCCGCCCGGTGAATAGCCGACCACGATACGTATCGCACGGTTAGGATATTGCTGCGCGAATGCGGGTAAGCACAGCAGCGTAGGCAGCGTCATGAAACAGAGGTGGATAGGTTTCATCATGTTATGGATGCTAACTCGCATTATTCACGACCAAAGAAACGCCTTCCCCTTCAGGGGGAAGGCGGGGATGGGGGCAGGGCAATTGCATCAAATAGCCACCAAGCCAAGCAACTGCTCACGATAATCGTCGCTGGTTGAAGCGACCAGCCGCCGGGTCTTGATTCCACCCTTGCG
The DNA here is from genome assembly GCA_947467315.1 of Betaproteobacteria bacterium. GTDB lineage: Bacteria > Pseudomonadota > Gammaproteobacteria > Burkholderiales > SG8-41 > UBA5216. Next base: position 22,491 of record CANIID010000052.1, read on the forward strand.
GGATTTATCCAACCGAAAGATATTCAGCACCATGCGGCGCACCGTG
>CANIID010000053.1 GCA_947467315.1 Betaproteobacteria bacterium
GAGCTACTGGGGTTGGGGGATCATGAGTTTGTGCCTTGGAATATTGGGGTGGTGGGGTAAATCTTGAAAGAAAAGAGATATTTGCAATCGCGCAAATGTGGCGAGCGAATCCCCCTGAGAGCCGCCGAGCAACGCAGATGTGCCGGGGGAAGTCGGCGAGGACTGTCTGAGTCCTCGCGCCGTTGTTGTATGCGAGGGCGAGTTCCGCAGCCGCCCGGCGCGTCGAGTAGCGCAGGGAGGGGTCGGCGAACCGGGGGCGGCCTTTTCTTTGGTTACTTTCTTTTGGCCGTACAAAAGAAAGTGACCCGCCGCCGGGCTGCCCCCGGCGAACTTGAAGTTCGGTGCATCCAATGCTGATGGATATATCACCCAGTAAACCCCACCCCCATCCCCGCCTTCCCCCTGAAGGGGAAGGCACAATCCGCTGCGTTCGGCTATTCACTCTAATGATGCTGATGTGCGTGGCAATTTGTGCCACAACCCCGCTCCAAGCCCAACCCTGGACCCCAACCCGCAATATAGAAATCACCGTCTCCTCCGGCGCCGGCGGCGCGGCCGACCGCGAAGCGCGCGAACTGCAACGCCACCTGCAGGCGCTGCCCGGCATGCCGGCCATCACCGTAAACAACCGTCCCGGCGGCGGCGGATCAATCGCGTGGTCATCACTCAACCAGCATCAGGGTGACGCGCACTGGCTCGCCACCATGAACGTGGCGCTGCTCACCAATCCCATCATCGGCGCATCAACGCTGCGCTATCAGGATTTAACACCGCTGGCGATTTTGATGCGCGAATATATCGCGGTGTGGACGCGCGCGGATTCACCGATCAAATCGGCGAAGGAATTAATCGCGCGACTCAAGGCGAGCCCATCGTCGGTCAGCTTCGGTCTCTCGCCCGCGCTCGGCAATCAGAATCACATCTTGCTCGGCATGCTCGCCAAGGCGGCGGGCGTTGACCCGAAGGCATTGAAGATCGTCGTGTACGCCGGCGGGCCGGGCGTCACCGCCGCGCTGGGCGGGCATATCGACGCATGGGTAGGCACGCTCGGCGGCGCGATTCCGCTGGCGCATGCGGGCAAGGTCAACCTGATGGGCATCAGCGCGCCGCAACGCCAACCGGGCAAGGCGATTGCATTGCCCACGTTTCGCGAGCAAGGCATCGATGCGGTGTATGCGGCGTATCGCGGCATCATCGGGCCCGGCGGCCTGTCAGCGGCGCAGCGCGCGTACTGGGATGCCACCTTTGCCAAAGTAGTCAGCAGCGCCGAATGGAAAGCTGCCGCGCTCGAACACGCTTGGGAAGTAGATTACAAAAACAGCGCCGAGACACGCCGGTTTCTCGATGCGGAGTATCCGGTGTTGCGCAAAACCTTGCTTGAACTGGGCGTCACCAAAAATTGACCGGCCCGCGCACCGGCGATACAGTGCCGCAGCGCGACACTGTTTAACCTCCGCTCGCGCTTGGAGAAAGCCTCGATGAAACAGCAATGGTTCAATGCGTTCGTGGTGGTGTGCATCGCTGCGGGCGTCAATGCCGACGCCCATGCGCAAACCTGGCCGGTCAAGCCGGTGCGCTTCATCCTCCCCGCCCCGGCGGGCAGCGCGCCGGACTTTCTGTCGCGCACCCTCGCACCGAGACTCAGCGAAATTTGGGGCCAGCCGGTCGTCATCGACAACATCGTCGGCGCATCGGGGCACATCGGCACGGAGCGCGTGGCGAGGGCGGCACCAGACGGCTACACCATCCTGTTCAATACCATCGGCCCGATTGCGGTCAACATTAACCTGTTCGACAAGCTGCCGTTCGACCCGGTGAAGGATTTTGCGCCGATCACGCTGGTGGCGCTGACGCCGAACATCCTGTGCCTGCATCCCAGCCTGCCGGCGAAAAACGTAAAAGAACTCATCGCGCTGGCAAAAAAAAACCCCGGCAAAATGCTCTACGGCTCCGCCGGCGCGGGCACCACGCAACATCTGTCGGGCGAACTCTTCAACGTGCTGGCCGGCGTGAAGCTGATCCAGGTGCCGTATAAATCCAGCGCGCAGATGACCATCGACGCCATGGGCGGGCAGGTCGATCTGATCTTTCATAATGCGCCGGTGGTGCAGCCGCATGTGCGTTCAGGCAAGCTGCGCGGCCTCGCGGTCACCAGCGTCCGGCGGCTCGCGGGCGTGCCCGATCTGCCCACCATGATCGAGGCCGGCATGCCCGGCTTTGAAGTCACCGCGTGGTTCGGTTTGATGGCGCCCGCAGGCACTCCGCCCGCCGTGATTGCAAGAATAAACGCCGATACCGTGCGCGTCATCAACACTGCGGATGTGAAGGAACGCTTCATGACGCAAGCCGCCGAACCCGGCGGCAACAAGCCCGAAGAGTTCGCCGCGTTTATTCAGGCCGAAACGGCGAAGTGGGCGAAAGTGATTAAGGCATCGGGAGCGAAGGCGGATTGAGGCGGTTTGCACACGCCGTACCGACAACGTGTGGACAAGTGTCCGAATGCATTTTAAGTATTGGTTTTTATTGAGATATTTATGGAAACCCCACAACACCACCCCGTTCCCAACTCCTCCGGCACCGCCCCACCCAAACTCAAAGCCCCGGCCAACGCCTGCGATTGCCATCACCACATTTACGATCCCGCGCGCTTTGCGTTGCCACAACCGCAACCCGCGCGTCCGGTGCCGCCGAACAGCACGGTGGCGGATTACCGCTTGCTGCAACAATGTCTCGGCACCACGCGCAATGTGGTGGTTCAGCCGCGCCATTACGGCACCGACAATGCGGTGACGCTCGATGCGCTAAAGCAGTTCGGCAAAAATTCGCGTGGTATTGCGGTGGTGCATCCGACCATCAGCGATGCTGAACTCAAGCGCTTTGACGAGGCCGGCATACGCGGCATACGCTTCAGTCTCGGCGACCCAAAAACGCGCGCGGTGCAGCCCGACATGATCGAGCCGCTGGCGAAACGCATTGCCAATCTCGGCTGGCACATCCAGTTCAATATTCAGGCCGATCAGATTGTCGAGCTCGCCGATATTTTGCGGCGGCTGCCGGTGACTGTCGTGATCGATCACCTCGGCCACCCGCATCTGCCGGCAGGCATCAACGATGCATCGCACCACATCGTGCGCGGCTTGATCGACGCGGGGCGCGCGTGGGTGAAGCTGGCGGGCGCGTACTTCAACACCGAAGTCGGCGCACCCTATGCGGACGCGACAAAAATCGCGCAGGCTTTTGTCAAGGCCGCGCCGGAGCGCGTGGTGTGGGGCAGCGATTGGCCCCACCCCAGCGCGACCGACGGCAAGCCGGATGATTCGCTGCTGTTTGATTTGCTCGCTACGTGGGCGCCGGATGAAGCGGTGCGCAATCGCATCCTGGTGCAGAATCCAGAGGTGTTGTATGGTTTTGAGAAATCGGCCTGATGCGGCAACCATCTGTGGCGACCATCGGTAGGGTGGGCAAAACGCCCTTTGTTTTGCCCACGCCGCCTCACACGCGACATGCCGCACCGCGTGGGCACATAGAGCGTGCCCACCCTACGGTTGGCATTCTGGTTTGCGCTGCGCTGTTTGCGGTAGATGCTGCGGCACAAAAAACCGCGCCACCCGACGCCGGCGCCTACCCCAACCGCCCCATCCGCATGGTTATCGCCTTTCCGCCCGGCGGCAGCAACGACATGATTGCGCGCTTCATCGGCGTGCGTCTCACCGCCAAATTCGGCCAGCAGATTGTTTACGACTATCGCGGCGGCGCGGCGGGCGTGATCGGCACGGAGATCGTGGCGCGTGCCGCGCCCGATGGTTACACACTGTTGTTCGCCTCGACTTCGCACACCATGAACGAGGTGATACGCAAGGTGCCGTACGACACGCTCGGCTCGTTCGCGCCGGTGGCGATGTTCGGGCGCGGGCCTAACATGCTGCTGGCTCATCCCGGCCTGCCCGCGAAAACGCTGCCGGAACTGATTGTGTTGGCCAAGGCCAGTCCCGGCAAAATCAACTACGCCTCGACGGGCATCGCGGGCATGCACCACTTCGGCGGCGAATTGTTCAAGCGCACGGCGGGTGTTGATCTCGGGCACGTGGCTTACAAGGGCGGCGGCGCCTCGTCGTTTGCGGTGCTGGCGGGCGAAGTGCCACTGATGTTTTCGACCATGCCGCTGGCCATGCCCTTTGTGCGCACGGAAAAGCTGCGCGCGCTGGGCGTGGGCGGCGCCACGCGTTCGCCGCTGCTGCCCGCGGTGCCCACACTTGCCGAAGGCGGCGCGCGCGGTTATGAATTCACCGTGTGGTGGGGGTTGGTTGCACCGGCGCACACGCCGCCCGCCATCGTCACGCGGCTCAATACCGAAATCAACACGATATTGCGCGATGCCGACGCAGCAAAACAACTCGCCACCGAAGGCGCGGAAGTAACCGTGTGGACGCCTGCCCAGTTTGGCACGATGCTGGCGGAGAATATGAACAAATGGAAAACCGTGGCGCGCGAGGCGAATATACGCGCAGAGTAGGAGGGGGTATGTGGCGTGAGGTTCGTACAGGTTCGGGAAATATTTTTATGGTGTCGCTATTGCTGGCATCGGCCAGCCACGCGCAGCCGCTGTCCAGCAATACGGACTATCCCAACAAGCCCATCCGCATCGTCAATACCACCTCCGCCGGCGGCCCCGCCGAACAGGTTGCCCGCATCATGGGGCAACGGCTGACCGAGGCCTGGGGACAGCAAGTGGTGGTGGATAACCGCGCGGGCGCAGCGGGCACCATCGGCGCCGACATCGTGGCGCGCGCCGCGCCCGATGGCTACACCTTACTGCTCGGCGCCGGCTCGACCATGGTGATCGCGCCGCTGGTGCATAAAACCATACCCTACGATCCGATCCGTGACTTCGCGCAGGTGAGCATGGTCGCGATCAGTCCGTTTGTGCTGGTCGCGCATCCGTCGGTGGGCGCGAAAACAGTGGCTGATCTCGTCACGACGGCCAAAGCCAAACCGGGCTATCTCAATTTTGGCTCGGCAGGCATGGGCAGCACCGCGCATCTGGGCGGCGAGCAGTTGAAGATGCTCACCGGCATCGATATCCGGCACGTGGCCTACAAGGGCGCGGTGCCGGCGATTGCAGACTTGGTAGGCGGGCAGATACATTTGTTGTTTGTCAGTATGGCGTCGGCGCTGCCGCATGTGAAGACGGGTCGGCTGACGTTGCTCGCCACTTGTGGCGCAACGCGTTCACCGCTCACGCCGGATACGCCCACGCTGACGGAAACCTGGCCGGGCTACGAAGTGGTGACGTGGTACAGCATCGTCGCGCCGGCGAAAACACCACGCGCGCTGGTCATGCGCCTGAACGGCGGGCTGCACAAGGCGCTGGCCAACGTCGACACCGTCACGCGCTTTCACGCTGCGGGCAATACGCCCGCCCCCAGCACGCCGGAAGCGATGGTGGATTACATGCGCAACGAGATCGCGAAGTTCAGCAAGATCATCAAGGCGGCGGGCGTACGGATTGAGGGATAACACGTAACTATATGTTTTTATTGACTTTTACTTCAGTGCGTATTCGTTCTATCAAGGAAAAATCATCATGATAAAAATCATCCCCGCCTCGCCCAAAATCGGCGCCGAAATCCAGGACGTCAACATCAAGTCCATGGACGACGCGACGTTCCGCACGGTGTATCAGGCGTTTCTCGATCACATCGTGATCGTGATTCGCGGGCAGGAACTGAACGAGGAAGATTTCATGGCCTTCAGCTCGCGCTTCGGCGAACTGAAACCGCACATGACCAAAAAGGCGCACCACCCGCGCTACCCGAACCTGATGCTGATGGACAACCGCATCCTCAACACCAAGACCGGCGAGGAAAGCAAAACCGCATCGCCGCTGCTGGTGCGCATCGGCAACGTGTGGCACACCGATACCAGCTACGATTACATCACCGCCAAGGCGACCGGCATGTATGCGGTCAACGTGCCGAGTGTTGGCGGCGACACCTTGTTCTCGAATTCGTACTCGGCGTACGAGGCGCTGCCGGATGATTTAAAACAAAAACTCGAAGGCCGTTCCGCCAGCCACATCTACGGCGGCCGGCTCAAGCGGCAACAAGAGCGCATGGAAGATTCCGAACGCGGCCGCGCGCCGGCGGTGCATCCGCTGATCCCCACGCATCCGGAGACGGGCCGCAAGTCGCTGTATTTCAACGACGGGCAGATCATCAACATCGTCGGTGTCGATCAGGCCGAAAGTGATGCCCTCATCACCGACCTCGCAAAACGCACCGCCAGCCCCGACGGCGATTATCGCCACAAGTGGCAACGCGGCGACGTGGTGCTTTGGGACAACCGCTGCTCCATCCACTGCGCCACCGGCGATTACCCGGCGAACGAGCGCCGCACGAATTGGCGCTCAACCATCATGGAATTCGGCTGGCAGCAGCAAGCGATCAAGACCGCCTAGCCCGAGTCGATTCTCGACACTGCCCATCAATTCATGGTCAATCCCCACGTAACATACGTATCAAGATATCCCCCACTTCAAGGAAAGGCTGTCATGTCATCACTCCCATTTGTTCTTCGTGGCCTTCTCACTGCCGTCCTGATGCTCACGTTAAGCGCGACAGCAATGGCCCAAGCCCGTGTTGAAAAGAATGTCGTGTATGGCATGTTTTCGGGGACGGCGCTGTTAATGGATGTCCATCACCCGGCGCGACCCAACGGGTTTGGTATTGTGCAGATCGCTGGCAGCGGTTGGTACACGTCGCCCGCGTACTCGGCCCCGGCATTGAAAGACCGACTGGAGGTTTTCACGCCGGCGATGATCGCGGCGGGCTACACCGTGTTTACGGTCTCGCACCGTGCCAGCCCGCGCTTTTCGTATCCAGCGCCCATCGAAGACGCGCAGCGCGCGGTGCGTTACGTGCGGCACCACGCGGCGAAATATGGCATCGATCCGCGTCGTATCGGCGGCGCCGGGGGCTCGTCGGGGGCGCATCTGGTGAGCCTGCTGGGCACGATGGCGGGCGCGGGTGACGCGAACGACCCCGACCCGGTGAATCGTGAAAGTGCGAAGCTCCAGAGTATCGTCACGCGGGCAGCGCCGATCGACTTGCTGCAAATGAGCCCCAGTGACGCGGGGGATGCCGTGGCGCTCTTTTTAGGCATGCGCATCATGAGTCAGCCGCCGGATAAAAATTCGGCGGAACGTTATTCCAGTTATAAAACAGCGGCGGCCGCTTCACCCATCAATTACGTGTCCGCCGACGCCGCACCGTTTCTGCTGTTTCACGGCGACGCGGATCTGAGCGTGCCGCTGCGTCAGTCCGAGCTGATGGAGGCCGCCTTGAAAAAGGCCGGCGTGCCGGCAAAACTGATCCGCATCACCGGCGGCAATCATGCCTTGGCCACCGCTGGCGCGCGCATTTCACCGGATCACGATGAAGAAATGGTGAAGTGGCTGGATGCACACTTGCGAAAATCCGCACCGGCTCGACCGGCGCAATAAGGGGCGGGAGTAGCCGGCGCGGCGGTGAAATACGGCAAGCACCCTCCGTTTGCACAAGGAAAACAAGGGAAATTCGTATGATTCACCATCACGCCCCATGGGTTTCAATAGGTTGGGCACTCTCAATGGCATTCTCAACATTCGCCATGGCGCAAACCAACGTCAACACCGAAATCATTCCCACCGGAAAACTGCGCGTCGGCATCAATGGCTCGAACGCGACCTTGTATGCGCGTGCGGCCGACGGCGGCGCCACCGGCATTTCGGCTGATCTGGGCAAATTCATCGCGGACAAACTTGGCGTGCCTTTCGAGCCGGTGGTCTACTCGGGCGCCGCCATCTACACCGCCAGCTTCGGCAAGGGCGAGTGGGACATCATCGTCACCGGCAGAAACCCGCTGGCGGCGAAGCTCGTTGATTTCATGCCGGATGTGATTTTGATCGATTATGTGTACCTGGCGGCGCCGGGGCGTGAGTTTTCCGGCCCCGACCAGGTGGATCGCGCGGGCGTGAAAATCGGCGTGCCGCGCAACGCCTCGGCGGATGCGTTCTTGAGCCAGCGGCTGAAATCCGCGGAGCTGGTGCGACTGGCCGGCGACGCCACGATCGCGACCGAGATGTTGCGCGACGGCAAGATCGATCTGTACGCCACCGGGACCGACAGCGTGCAGCGAATCGCGGATCGACTTCCGGGCTCAAAAATCATCGGCGTATTCGACACGGTAGCGTTTGCGATATCCACCGCCAAAGGCTGGTCGCCGGAAGCGAAAAGCCGGCTCACGCAACTCGTCAACGAAGCAAAGGCCGCCGGCATCGTGCAGAAAGCGGTGGAAAAATCCGGACAAAAGGGCGTGCGCGCCGCGCCTTGACACGCCGCGAGCACGAAGGTCGCCTTCGTGGATGCCGCGATTTCCAGAGGTTTATGTTTACGCAAAATTTTTCCTGTTAGCGCGGCTACGTCCAGACGTTGAGTGGCGCGGGCGCGCTAAAATCCTGCGTCCATGGAAACTTTGATGCGCATCGCAGGCAGTACCGCCGCAGCAACCATGCCGCCGCACCGCTGCCGCCGGCGCCCGCGGAAAATAGCCGTGTCAAGCAGCGGTGCCGGCCATTCATGAGTCCCGGCGTTGAATACGCGCTAGCGGCGATGTTGTGCATCGGGCTTGCCGACCTGGTGTACAAGCGCGCCGCCGGCTCCGGTGTGCAGGCCATCCATTTTTTGATGGTGCAGGGCGTGTTTTTCACGCCGGCGATCGTGCTGTACGCGTGGGCCACCGATGTGCTGGTCATCACGCCGGGCTTCGCGTGGGGCATGGCGGCGGGCTTTTTCATCTACATCGCGCTGTACCATTTTGCGGTTAGCCTCGCGAGCGGCACAGTGAGCGTTGTCGCGCCGATCTTCCGGCTGAACTTCGTATTGACCGCCGCGTTCGCGATTGTTGCGCTGGGCGAGCCGCTTACGCTTGGCAAGGTAGCCGGTCTCGCGCTGGCGTTGGGTGCGGTGTGGTTGTTGCTTGGCGGCGCGCCGGGCAAGGGCGCCGGACGTGTTCCCCTCGGCCGTGTGTTGCTCGCCACGCTGGCCATCGCGGCATGCAATCTCTGCTACAAATTCGGCGTCGCGGCGGGGGTGCCGCCGGTGACGATGCTGGTGGGGCAGGCGTCGGTGTTTTTTCCGCTGACGCTGGTTGTCGTGTGGATCAGCGACCACAGTTTAACCGCGTCGCCCGGCGCCTGGCGTAACGCGCCGTTTGCCGCGCTGTTTTTGTTCATCGGCTTTCCGCTGCTGCTGGAAAGCCTGCGGCGCGGCGAAGCGAGCGTGCTGTTGCCTATTGGGCAAATGGGATTCATCGTCACCGCGCTCGCCGGCATGCTGTTTTTGCGCGAGGCGTTTACGCCGCGCAAGCTGGCCGGACTGGTTGCAGCGGCGGGCGCGCTGGTGATGCTGGCGCGCGGCTGAACCGCGGTCGCGCGCGCACTCGCGCACGAAAAGTTCGTTATGATGCTGTTCCCATCCTTCCGGAGAACCCCGCCATGATTCCCGCCAAAACCGCCCGCATGCTCACGCGCTACAACACCTGGTCGAATAAGGTCTGGTTTGACGCCATCGCCGCGCTGCCCGACGGCGAGGCAATGAAGCCGCGCAAGAGCCTGTTTAAGAACATGGTGCATACGATGAACCACATACTGGTTATCGACCTGATCTGGCAGGCACACCTGGAAGGCCGCGATCACGGCATGAGCGCACGCAACTCCGCCGAGTCTCCGGCACTGGAAGATTGGTGGAAGGCGCAGCAGGCCATCGACAAATGGTATGAACAGTGGAGCGACAAACAAACCGATGAAACGATGGCTGATCGACGGCCCATCACGCTGATCGGCGGCAACGTGGTCAGCATGTCGCAGGCGGAAATGCTGCTGCATCTGTATCACCACACCGCGTATCACCGCGGCTTTGTCGGCGACATGATGTACGCGGTGCCGGGCTGCCGTCCGCCGGTGACGGACTTGCCGGTGTTCTTGCGTGAAGCGCCACAGAGTTACTGAGCACCATCAGCGTGAAAAATTATCAATAAAAACATATATTTACATCGACATTCGCGATGCGACTTGGCCGCAATCAACTGCTTGTCAGCTACATCGCCGCTACCGCCACACGAAAATTTCCCGGTGAGATTATCGACGCGGCGAAACGCGCGCTGGTGGATTTTCTCGGTGTCGCAGTCGGCGCGTATAACGATGCACCGATGCGTCCGGTGCGCGCCACCGTCAAGCGCTGGAGCGCAACCGGCAGCGCGCGCATTTTTATCGGCGGTCAAACCACGCCTGCGCTTGCCGCACTCGCCAACGGCACCATGGCGCATGCGATGGATTTCGACGACACGCATCCTGGCGGCGCGGGGCATCCAAGCGCCTGCTGCTGGTCTGCCGCGCTGGCGATTGCAGAGCATCATGATATCGATGAGCGCAGTGCGATGGCCGCGTTTCTCACCGGCTATGAAGTGATGTGCAAGCTCGGCGGCGGTTACGCGACGGGCGTGGGACGCAGCCTGCAACGGCGCGGCTTGCATCCCACATCCATCGTCGGGCGCATGGGTGCGGCGGCGGCAACTTCCGTTTTGATGAAATTGAATGAACAGCAAATCGGCTACGCGCTCGGCGTGGCCGCCACTACCGCCGGCGGATTGGTGGGTTCCTTCGGCACGCACGGCAAACCGTTTCACGCGGGCAAGGCGGCGATGGACGGCATCCTGGCGGCGCAACTGGCGGCCGATGGATTTGTCGCGGCCACGCATTTGTATGAACTCGGCGAATTGGACAAGACACCCCGCAAGAAGGCCGCGCATCAGGCCACACTGCTTGATGTCTTTATCCAGGATCACGACGTCGAACCGCTGCCGCTGGACTTCGATCAAAGCTGGGAAATTCTCACCAATGCTTTCAAGCCCTACGCCAGTTGCCGAGCAACGCAGGCCTCCACGCAGGCGGCGCGCACGCTAGCAGGAAAAATTGCCGGACGCACCATCAAACGCGTGCATGCAAAGGTGCATCCGAACGCATTGATCACCGCGGGCAAGCTGGCGCCCCGCACGCCACTGGAAGGCAAATTCAGCGTGCCGTTTTGCATCGCGCTGGCGCTGCGCGGGCACGCGGTGGTGGCTACGGATTTCACCGATGCCAAAATGCACGACGCCGCCGTGATGGACATCGTGCCCGTGGTGGAACTCGAAGCCGTGCAAGGCCAGCCGCCGCATTCAGCGCATCTCGATGTGTATCTCACCGATGGAGAACACCTGCATGCGGACACTGATATCGTGATCGGACATCCGGATAATCCGATGAGTTGGGATGATCTGCGGGTGAAGTTTGAGGGTCTGGCCGTGCCTGTCATAGGCGCGGACAAGGCTAAAACGCTATTCGATACGGCGCGCAGTTTTGAGCAGCCGGGATCCCTGCCGAAAATTTCCGCGCTGCTGGCGGGCGCGCGGTAACGCGCTGGAAATATGGTTAAATCGCACCACGCAACGCCTCACAACCAAGGGGATCCCTCATGACCGAAGCTGCAAGCCTCAGTCCGGAAATCGTTCTGGCTGAATTGAAGAAAAACGGCATTTCACACGTGGTGTGGCTGCCGGACAGCGAGACCAACTGGCTCTACACGCTGATGAAGGCAGAGCCTACACTGACGCTGGTGGCAGTGCCGCGCGAGGGGCTGGCGTTTTCGTGCGCGGCCGGCATCCATATCGGCGGCGGCAAGCCGGTGATCCTGATCCAGAACACCGGCCTGATGGAGTCGGGCGATTCGATGCGCGGCTGGGTGAAGGACATGAACATTCCCGTGGTGCTGATCGTGGGCTACCGCGGCTACACGCGCCACGGCGTGAACAAGGATTCGGCCGCCACCTGGACTGAGCCTTTTTTGCACGCGTTTCAAGTGCCGTTCTATTTGGTCGAGAACAGCGATGACGCACCGCGCATTTCGGTCGCGTTCGAGGACGCGCGCCGTACGCGGCAGCCCGCCGCGATACTGGTCGGCGACGAATACCACGGCTTTAACCGCTAGGAGACCGAGATGCTAAAAATGGAAGATGTGTTGAAGGCGTTTCAGCCGCATCGCGGCGACGCCATCGTGATTTCAGGACGCGCGACGCGCCAATGGGAAAAAATCAGCACCCAGCGCGACCGCGATCTGCCGCTCGGCGATCCGTCGATGGGTGGCCATGCCTCGTTCGCCTTGGGACTCGCGCTGGCGCAACCCCATCGCAAGATCGTGTTGTTCGACTCCGAGGGTGATATCCAGATGAACCTCGGCGTGCTGGCGATGATCGCCGAGCAAAAGCCGAAGAATTTTTATCACCTGCTGCTCGACAACGAGTGTTATGCCACCACCGGCGGCCAGCCGGTGCCCAACGCCAAGGCGATGGCGTACGACACGATTGCCAAGGGCTGCGGATATCCGTCGGCGCACGCCTTTACCAACCTCGAATCGTTTACGGTTTCCATCGGTCGCATCCTGTCGGAGCCGGGGCCGGTGATGGTGGCGGTGAAAATCGAGCCGGAAATCGAAAACGTGCCCATCGGCCAGCGCACGCCGCGCTCGAAGCGCACCCGCAAGGACGCACTGGCGGATTTGCGCAAGTCGCTGGGCGTTAGTAACTAAGAGCGCCTAATAGTAAGTACGGTATCACTAAATTCGTTCCCTCCCCTTCAGGGCATAGGTATCTACATAAGTCCGCACACTTCTCCCCTCTCCCGCTTGCGGGAGAGGGGCGGGGGAGAGGGAGCCATGCTTCCCCACCCTCTCCCTAACCCTCTCCCGCCCCAGGGCGGGAGAGGGGATTTCTTTGAGATGTGTAGATACCTATGCCCTGAAGGGGAAGGGGTTTCCCTTGGAATGCCATTGCTACGCTCTAACACCTAACTCACTCGCGTCAATCGACCTTCGCGCCCGCTTCCTTGATCACCCGCGCCCACTTGACGATTTCGCGCTTGATGAAATCGCCAAACTCGGCGGGCGTACTGGCCACCACATCGGCGCCCTGCTTGGCAAAACGCGCGGTCGCGTCCGGTTGCTTCAGTGCCGCCACGATGACGCTGTTCAAGCGGCTCACGATATCGACCGGCGTTTTCGCGGGCGCCAGCACGCCGTACCAGATTTCGCCGACATAACCCGGTACCGTCTCCGCGATCGCCGGCACGTCGGGCATCGCCGGCGAACGTGTGAGCGAGGTGACACCCAGCGCGCGCAAGCGCCCGCTCTGAATCAGCGGCATGGACGGCATCAGGCCGTCCACCATCAGCGGCGTCTCGCCCGCCACCACCGCGACGCGTCCGGGCGTGCTGCCCTTGTAGACAATGCCGTTCAGTTTGATGCCCGCCATGCTGGCAAACAGCGCCATGTTCAGATGCGGCGTCGAGCCGTTGCCGGCGTTCACGTAATCGAGTTTGCCCGGACTGGCCTTTGCGAGGCTGATCAACTCCTTCACGGTTTTCGCCGGCACGGAAGGGTGGATGATGAGTATCTGCGTGGTGTTGGCCACCTGCGTGACCGGCGCCAGGTCACGCTCGGGATCGAACGTCAATTTGGCTCCATAGAGCCCTGGATTGATGGCGATGTTGCCGGCGGAAGCCACCACGATGGTGTAACCGTCGGGCGGCGCCTTGGCCACGATGTCCGTACCAATGATGCCGTTGGCGCCGGCACGATTTTCCACCACCGCCTGCTGCTTGAATGCGTCGGTCAGCCGGTCGGCGACGAAGCGCGCCAGCATGTCGCCGGTGCCGCCGGCGGCAACAGGCACCACCACGCGGATGGTTTTAGCGGGATAGCCCTGTGCGGCTGCGGCGCCCGCGCCGAGCAGCATCAGACCGGCCAGCGCGGCGCGCTCAATAGCGCGCACGTTTTTCTTCCGGCAAGCCATATTTTTCTTCCAGCGCTTTCACGCTGTCCATGCCCACGATATCGAACCACTCGGTGAACGTCGCCATGTCCTTGGTGAGATGCTCGACCGTACCTTTGTCGCGCAACTCGCGCAGAAAGCGCCGCACCACCGGGATCGCGGAGAGGATGGCGAAGTTAGGGTAAATCGCCAGCTTGAAGCCCAGCTTCGAGAGTTCGTCCTTGTGCAGAAACGGCGTCTTGCCGCTGGACGCCATGTTGAACAGCGTGCCCACCTTGAACGCCTTGGGTATCGCCGTGAGGTGTTCCATGGTGAGCGGGGATTCCACAAAAATCATATCCGCGCCCGCGGCTTCGTACGCGCGCCCGCGATCCAGCGCAGCGTCAAAACCCTCGACGGTGAGTGCATCGGTGCGCGCGATGATGACGAAATCGTCGTCGCGGCGCGCGTCACAGGCCGCCTTGATTTTGTTGCACATCTCGGCCGTAGACACCAGCGATTTGCCGCTCAAGTGGCCGCAGCGCTTGGGCGACTCCTGGTCTTCGAGGTGGATGCCGGCGACACCGGCTTTTTCATAGGCGATCACTGTGCGCTGCACATTCAGCGGGTTGCCATAGCCGGTGTCGGCATCCGAAATTACCGGCAACCCGCTGGCGTCGGCGATGCGTCCGGCGTTGTCGACCATTTCCGGCAGCGTGAGCAGACCGACATCCGGCATGCCGAGACGCACCGCCGAGGTGCCGCCGCCGGTCATGTAAATCGCATTGAAACCCTCCGCCGCGACCATGCGCGCATTCAGCGCATCGGCCACACCGGGGGCGATCACCACGCCGGGGGCTGCGAGTAATTCACGTAAACGGGTGGTCGGGCGTTTGGCTAGTGCCATATACATTTTCTCCTGTGGAATTCATTGTGTTACACGCTGCTTTTCGTTCCTGGCGAGTCTATCGAACATCAGCCCAACTCATGGTGGCGGCGTAGCGCTGCTCGAAAGCCTCAATCACATCCAGCCGCCGCAACGTCAGATCAATCTGGCTCGCGCCTTCGATCAGACAACTTTTGCTGAAGCCGTCGATGTCGAAGGCGTGCTGCTTGCCTTCCGCGTCAGTCACCGTTTGCGCGGGCAGATTCACCGTGAGCGTGCTGCCTGGCTTGGTGTGCAGTTGATTACGCAACGCCGCCGTGGTGGCTTCGGGCAAACGCACCGGCAGAATGCCGTTTTTCACGCAGTTGTTGTAAAAGATGTCGCCGAAATTCACCGCGATCACGCAGCGAAAACCATAGCGGTCAAAGGCTATGGCGGCGGCCTCGCGCGACGAGCCGCCGCCGAAGTTGGCGTTGCCGACAAAAATTTTCGCCGCGCGATACGCTGGATGATTCAGCACGAAATCCGTGTTCTCGCTGCCGTCTGCTGTCAGGCGCAAATCGCGGAACAGGTAGGTCGGATACTGCGGATCGGTGCGGCGCTTGAGCAGAAAGCGCGCGGGCAATATCTGGTCGGTATCAACGTTCAGCCGGTCGTAGGGCGCGGCTATCGCGGTAAGCACGGTAAAGGGTTGCATCACAGTCCCCCTTGCATGAAATCACGCACGTCAGTGACGCGTCCGGTCAGTGCGGAGGCGGCGGCCGTAGCCGGACTCGCCAGATGCGTGCGCGACCCCGCGCCCTGACGGCCGACAAAATTGCGATTGGAGGTGGAGACGCAGCGCTTGCCCGCCGCCACCGTGTCGCCATTGGTGCCGACACACATCGAGCAGCCGGGATGACCCCAGGTGAAGCCCGCGTCGATGAAGATGCGATGCAAGCCTTCGCGCTCGGCTTGCGCTTTCACCAGGCCCGAGCCGGGGACCACAAGGGCAGGAATCTTCGCCTTGCGGCCCTTTCCTTGGCCAGTCACAACGGCCGCAGCGGCACGCAGGTCTTCGATGCGCCCGTTGGTACACGAGCCGATAAACACCTGATCGACCGCCATATCCTGCAACGCCGCGCCGGCCTTTAAGCCCATGTAGTCGAGCGCGCGCTCCATGCTGCGGCGCCGGTCGGCGTTTGGCTCGTTGGCGGGATCGGGCACGCGCCCGGTGACCGGCACCACGTCGGCGGCAGTGTTGCCCCAACTTACCATCGGCGACAGCGTGGCCGCATCCAGCGTGAGTTCGTGATCAAAGCGCGCATCCGCGTCCGACGGCAGTGTCTTCCAATACGCCACCGCCTTGTCCCACTCGGCATCCTTCGGCGCCCACGGGCGCCCTTTGACATAAGCAATGGTGGTGTCGTCGGGCGCGATCATGCCGCTGCGGGCGCCGGCTTCGATGGACATGTTGCAAACGGTGAGGCGTTCTTCGACGCTCATGGCGCGTATCGCCGCACCCGCATACTCGACGACATGGCCGAATCCGCCGGCAGGGCCAAGCCGATTGATGATGG
Source organism: Betaproteobacteria bacterium (assembly GCA_947467315.1). GTDB lineage: Bacteria > Pseudomonadota > Gammaproteobacteria > Burkholderiales > SG8-41 > UBA5216. The sequence goes on from CANIID010000053.1 coordinate 16,324, forward strand.
CGAGTATCACGTCCTTGGCCGCCACGCCCGGCGCGCGCACGCCTTCGACCGACACGCGCATATTCTTCAGCGGACGCTGCCAGATGCATTGCGTCGCCATGATGTGCCCGGTCTGTCCGCCGATGCCAAACGCCAGTGCGCCCAGCGCGCCATGCGTGGAGGTGTGCGAATCGCCGCACAACAAAAACAAGCCCGGCAGCGTGATGCCCTGTTCCGGCGCAACCACGTGGGATATGCCCATGCGCGGATCACTCAGGCCGAAATGCGTGAGGCCGAACTCCGCGCAGTTTTCGCCCAGCGCGCTGACCAGTTCGCGGCGTTCGTCGTCGGCAATATCCGCCAGCGTGGGGCCGCGGCTGGCCGCGAAGTGATCCGGCTCGCCGAAGATTTTTTTCGGATGCCGAACCTTGTAACCTTCGGCGCGCAGATGATCAAACGCATGAAACGACGAGGTGTCGGTCAATATCAGCCGGTCTACAAAGAGCAGCACTTCGCCGCTGTGTTCATCCTTGGTGACCGTGTGGTTGTCCCATATTTTCTGGAACATCGACCGTGATTGCAGCATGGAAACCACTCCTTCATCGGCTGTGGAAAACTGTCGCGCGTGCGCCGGAGCAATGTATCTCGTGATCCCGGAAAGCGCAACACAGCGTGTCTGCCTCGGCCCGGCGTCATGTCTGCTATTCTAATAAAAACCCATTGGAGAAAACGCATGGCGGTAATGTTGGGCTATGAAACGCTGAAGGGCGTGTTAAGCATGCCGGACACCATCGATCTGCTCGAACGCGCGTTCGCGCGCGAAGCCGGCGGGCGCACCTCGGTATCGCCCAAGTTCGTGACGGATTTTGAAGCGGGCTCGATGCGCATCTTGTTCGCCTCCGACCCGGAATCCGGCTACGCGGCGATGAAGGCCTATCACGGCATCAAGGGCGTCGGCACGCGCTACGTGGTGACGCTCTACCGCCTGAAAGACGGCGAGCTGTTGGCGATGCTGGATGGCCAGCTTATTACCGACTTGCGCACCGGCGCGTGCAGTGGCGTGATCGCGCGCAAAGTCGCCATTGATGGCCCTATAACGGCGGGCGTGATCGGCTCCGGCAATCAGGCGCAAAAGCAGTTGCAGTGCCTGGCGTCGGTTTACACACTGGATTCGGTGGCGGTCTACAGCCCCACGGTCACGAACCGCGAACGCTTTGCGCGCGAGATGACTCAGCAACTCGGCGTGCCGGTGACGCCGGTGGCCAGTGTCGAGGCCGCGGTACGCGGCAAAAAACTCGTCGCCTCCGCCAGCAGCGCGCGCACGCCCGAACCAATCCTTTACGGCGAATGGCTCTCGGATTGCCGCTTGTTGTGCGCGGTGGGCAACACGCGCAAACAGTACGCCGAAACCGATGTGCAGTGCTTTCGCGACGCAAGCCTGGTGGTGGTGGATACGCTGCATGCACTCGAAGAAGCCGGCGAATTGCGACAAGCAGTTGCGGCAGGTGCTGTGCCGGAAAGTAAACGCGCGACGCTGGGGCAGATCGTGACCGGCGCCGCATCCATTCCGGACAAAGGCATGATCGTGTTCAAGTCGGTGGGATCGGCCTTGCAGGATCTGGCGCTGGCGACGCGGTATTACGAACTGCTGGGATCGCGGCCAGGGTGGCCTGTGGTTGATGAAGTCGGCAGTTTGCGCAAGCCGCTTTGGTAATCTGGTGATCTGGTAATCTGGTAATCCGATGTTATTTCGTTCGCTGCTCGCTTTCTGCCTGATCCTTTATGCGACCCTCACATGGAGTCAGCCCGCGTGGCGGCCAGACAAACCCGTCGAGATCATCGTGCCCACCGGCGCCAGCGGCATCAATGACGCCAATGCGCGGTTGATGCAAAAGTCGTTGCAGGAACTGAAGCTCGTGCCCACGCCCGTGCTGGTGAATAACAAACCCGGCGGCAATCAGAGCCTTGCGGTGGTACATCTGAATCTGCATCCCAACGACGCGCACTATCTGCTCTACGCCACGGCGACGATATTCACCAACCAGATTGCTGGCGTGACGCCGTTGCATTACGCAGATTTCACGCCGCTGGCGCTGTTGCTGGTGGATTACAGTGTGATCACGGTCGCTGCAAACTCACCGATAAAATCGATGCGCGATCTGGTGGAACGGTTGCGCGCCGACCCCGAATCGATTTCATTCGGCGTGGTGGCGCGGGGCGGGCCAAATCATCTTGCTGCCGCGCAGGCGATGCGTTCGGCGGGCATCGATGCGAAGAAATTGAAAGTAGTTGTGTTTAAAACCAACGCCGAATCGCTGACCGCAGTGATCGGCGGGCACATCCACGCCGTGGTGTCGTCAGTGAGCGCGGCGCTGCCGCAGGTGCAGGCGGGCAACGCGCGCATGATTGGCGTCACTGCGCCGCAGCGCATTGGTGGCACTGGTGGCAGCATCGCCAACGTGCCGACGATGCGCGAGCAGGGCATCGATGCGGTGGGTATTTCCAACTGGCGCGGCATCTTCGGCGCAAAAGGCATCACGCCCGCGCAGATCGCATTCTGGGAAGAAGCCATCGGCAAAACTACCGGCGCCGACGACTGGAAAAAACAGTTGGAGACGAATAATCTCGCGTCACGTTTTTTGCGCAGCCGCGAGTTTGCAAAATATCTCGAAGCGGAATACAACAGTACCCGAACCGTCATGAGCGACTTGGGACTGGTAAAGTAATTTATCGTAAGTATTTGTTTTTATTCAATAATTTAGTACCGCAGAGAGGGCGCTATGCTGACTCCGATTAAATTAAAAGGCGTGATGCAGGCGCCGGTAACGCCGATGAAAGAGGATTTCAGCTTCGACGGCGACGGCTTCGCAAAGATGGTGGATTTTCATGTTCGCAACGGCGCACCGGCGATTGCGTGGCCGCATCACAAGGCCGAGTCGCTGAATCTCACCATCGCGGAACGTAAGCTCGGCGCGGAAATCGCGGTGAAAACCGTGAACAAGCGCGTGCCGGTGTCGATCTTCACCGGCACACTGAGTGAAGAAGATTCGCTCGACATTGCGCGCCACGCGGAAAAAATCGGCGCGGATTTGCTGCTGACGATTTCGCCCTATTGCCGCCGCCCGTCGCAGGACGAAATTTTTGATTCCATCGTGCGCATCGCCACCGCGACGTCGCTGCCGATGCTGACCTACAACTCGCCATGGCGCAACGGCGAAGGTGTGGAGTTCACCGGCGAGCTGACCGCACGGCTGATCGAACGCCTGCCCAACTATATCGGCATGAAAGACGCTAGCTTCCACAGCCAGAAGTATTTGGAAATCTCCCGCGTGGCACTGAAAATGCGCCCCGGCTTCGCCATCATCATGGGCGTCGAACATTTACTCGCATCGTACCCGCTGGGTGCCTGCGGCTCGTTTTCGTCGTCGGGCGCAATTGCGCCGAATCTGTGCAACAAATTTTTTGCGTCGCTCGAAGCGCACGACTGGGCAACCGCGCGCGAATGCCAGTTCAAGATTTCGCGGCTGTGGAATGTGTTCAAGGAGCAGTATCCGTCCTCACTCAAGGGCGCGATGATCCTGATGGGCCGCGCCGTCGGGCCCACGCGCTCGCCGCTGCCCACCGCCACCAAGGAACGCATTGCGTTTTTGCGCCAGCAACTGGAAGAACTCAATATTCTGCAAACTGAGCCGATGGGTTGGTAGGCTGAGAGCTAACTTCAAAAACATTTTTACCGCAGATTCACGCAGATGAACGCAGATTAAACACCACCGTCGTCATTCCCGCGCAGGCGGGAATCCATAAGCCGTCTCAAGTGGCAGGGTGTTATGGGTTCCCGCCAGCGCGGAAACGACAGTATGGAGAAACCTGTGTTCGTCTGTGAAATCCGCAGCAAAATATTTACAGGATTTTCCCAAATGCCCACATTCAATCCCGGACTCGTCCACTCCCCCATCACGCCATTCAAGGCCGATCAAAGCATCGACTACGATCTCTACGCCAAGATCATCGAGTTTCATTTGAAAAACGGCGCCGAAGCGCTGGCCGTGCCCATGCCCGAGGGCGAGGACATGAGCCTGCGCGATCCCGAGTTGCGCGAGATCATTGCCTTCGCCATCAAGCAGGTCAAAGGCCGCGTGCCAGTGATCGCGCACATCAGCGACGCCGGCACTGCTATTGCCGTCGAGCGCGCGCTGTTCGCCGAGCAGGCGGGCGCTGCGGCCATCGTCTCGCATCCGCCGTATTTCTGGCATCCGAAAGCGTCGATGATCGTCGAACATCTGGTGCGTATCGGCACTGCGGTGAAATTGCCGTTTTACGTGTGCAACCCGCCGGTGGAATCGGTGGGCGCCACGCTCTCGACCGAGATCGTGATGCAACTGATCGAGCGCGTGCCTAATCTGCATGGCGTTGTCGATGCCTGCCTCGATTTTGTGTTCATGGAAGAAGTGATGTGCCAGAGCGGACCCAAGCGTCCGGATTTCCAGTTGCTCGCCGGACAGGATTACCCAGTGTCGGCCTACGCGCTCGGCGGCTCGGGTTTGTTTGCCTCTCTCGCGTGCATCGCGCCCAAGCTGGTGAAGCACGTTTACGATTTGTGCCAACAAGAGAAATTCGTCGAAGCGCGCGTCGCCTCCGAGCAAATCGCCGAGTTGCATCACCTGCTGAAAAACGCCGGGGAGTCGGGATTAAAAGACGGCCTGGCGGGCATCAAGGCAGCGATGGCGGCGATGGGCCGTCCGTGCGGCACGCCGCGTCCGCCGGTGCGCGCGTTGGGCGAAATCGAGCGTGGCAAAATTTCCGAAGCGCTGGCGGGCATGGCGTTTTTGAAGGACGAGCCGCGCGGGTGGTAAGACAAACACTTGCTCGCACGACACTATTGCTGCTGTTTGCGGCAACCGCCACCGCGCAAAATTTTCCTGACCGCCCCATACGCATCGTCACCGCCGAAGCCGGCGGCAGTCAGGATGTCGCTGCGCGCATCCTCGCAGTAGGCCTGACCGCTGCGCTGGGCCAGCAAGTCATCATCGACAATCGCGCCAGCGGCGTGATCCCCGGTGAAGTCGTCATGCGGGCCAAGCCCGACGGCCACACGCTGCTGATCTACGCGGGCACGTTCTGGCTGCAACCGTTTGTGCGCAAGAGCGTGCCTTACGATCCGGTGCGTGATTTCTCGCCGATCACGCTGGTGGTGACGTCGCCCACCGTGCTGGTGGTGCATCCCGCGCTGCCGGTGAAATCAGTCAAAGACTTGATCGCGTTGGTGAAAACGCGACCCGGCGAACTCAATTACGCGATGGGCTCGGCAGGCAGCGCGAATCATCTCGCAGCGGAATTATTCAAGTCGATGACCGGCGCGGATATGCTCGGCATCGGTTATCGCGGCAATGGCCCGGCGGTAAACGCACTGATCAGCGGCCAAGTGCAACTCATGTTCGCCACGGCATCATCGGTCACACCGCTGGTGAAATCGGGCCGGCTGCGCGCCATCGCGGTCGCAAGCGAGAAACCCTCGGCGCTGGTCCCGGAATTGCCCACGGTCGCGGCATCGGGCTTGCCGGGCTACGAGTCAATTTCCACAACCGGCTTTTTTGCGCCTGCCAAAACACCGGCGGCCATCATCACCCGGCTGTATCGCGACAGCGTGCGCTATCTGCACACCGCCGAAGCGCGCGAACGCTATCTTGCCATCGGCGCTGAAACGGTGGGCAGCACGCCCGATGAACTCGCGGCGAAGGTTAAATCCGAAATGGCACGCATGGGCAAGGTGATACGGGACGCGGGGATACGGGCGGAGTAGCCCGTTTCAATCGCCCCGCCCCGCCCCGTCGTTCCGGCGCAGAGCCTGCCCTCGAATGTCTTAGTCGGGGGCCGAAACCCATTTCGTTCCTCAATCCGAAGGATTGAAATTCAGAGGCTTCGCCTGTTTGCACTACCTTGATTGTGGCCTGCGCCAGAATGACGGCGTTGGTATTGCAGCCTTTCTCATCAAGTCTTATTTAACCGCAGCCCGATTCTTCGCCACCCACCCATCCACCAGTGCAACGGTCTTGTCGAGTTCGTCGAGTTGCAGCCCCTTCGCCTTGGCGATGGTCTGCACCAGGCGATCCACGCGTTCGATATTCGGCGCGCCGTTGGCCAGCGCGCGCGCAGCGGATGAGGGCGTCAGCAGGGACTCGGCCGCCTTGGCATACTTTTCAAACGGCACCATGTCTTTCTCGCTGGCACC
>CANIID010000054.1 GCA_947467315.1 Betaproteobacteria bacterium
CCGTCTTCGCCGCGCGTGATGTCCGGATTCAGCGTCGAATCGTGACTCACCACCACCACACCGTCGCGCGTTATCGCACTGTCGAGTTCCAGCGTGGTCACGCCGATGGACAACGCGCGCGCAAAAGCGGGCAACGTGTTTTCCGGCAGAAGGCCGCGCGCGCCGCGGTGGCCTTGAATGTCGAGGGTGCGCATCGCGTGATTGTGCCACGTGTGCCGTAAGCTCGTGATCGGGCTACAATGAAATCACACTCACCCCACCGGTCGTTCCCGCGCAGGCGGGAACCCATAACACAGCGCCATCGGAGCCATTGCATGGGTTCCCGCCTGCGCGGGAACGACGGTAAAGAGAAAATTGATTTGATCCATTTATACCTACAACGCAGGTAAACCAGAAATGTTCCACTCCCCACAACGCCAACAACTCGGTATCGCCGTCATCGGCGCGGGCCGCATCGGCACCATGCGTGCCCGCCTCGCGGCGCAACACCCGGCAGTGAACTTCATCGCCGTATCCGATTTAAACCGCGACGCCGCGCAAGCACTGGCGGACAAAGCCGGCGCGCAGTTCGTTGCCAGCAGCAACCGCGAAGCCATCGAGCACCCGTCGGTCAATACGGTGATCGTTTCCACCAGCGAACACGAACACACCGAAGCGGTGCTGATGGCGCTGGCGCTGGGCAAAAAAGTGCTGGTAGAAAAACCCATTGCCTTGAAACTCGAAGACGCCGACAAAATTTTGCGCGCGCTCGAAACCTCCAGCGGCAGCCTGCACGTCGGCTACAGCCGCCGTTTCAAGCGCCGCTACCTACTCGCCAAGGAGCAGATTGTGCAGGGCCGGCTCGGCACCATTACCGGCATTTCCGCGCGCCTTTACAACTCGCGCGCGCAGGTGTTCGCCATGTTAAAACGTGATCCCGGCGCGACGCCGGTGGTGGATTCGCTCACCTACTACATCGATTTCGTCAACTGGTGGCTACCCAATAACCCCGTGACCGAAGTATGGGCGCGCGGCCAGGGTGGCGTGATTCGTGATGCGGGCTACGACTGCGACGACGTAACCTTCGCTGTGCTCACACTCGCCGACGGCGCACTGGTCAACTGCAACGTGAGTTTCGCCCTGCCGGAGAAATACCCGTCGCTCGGCTACTGCGGCCGCATCGAAATCATCGGCAAAGACGGCGTGCTGCTGATCGACGACGATCACATGGAGCAGTTGCTCTACACCGAAAAAAGCATTCCGCACATTTATCTGCCGGAGGTGAGCGTCAACATGGCCTTCCTCGGCAGCAGCGCACCGGGCGATTGGGCCGGCGGTGAATTCTGGGGGCCGCTGGCGAGTGAAACGCGCAACTGGCTGGACTATGCGGCTACCGGCAAACCTTGCGCGCTGACTACGCCGCAGGAGGCGCGGAGTAACCTTGAGGTTACGCTGGCGATTGAGGAGGCCGTGCAGACGGGCGAGTCGGTCAGGCTGGCACGCTAAGCTCAGAACCCGTAGCTCGTAGGGCGCAATTCCTATTGCCCCGCATGTTTGCGTGGCGCGTGAACATGCGGTGCAATGCGCTGCGCTTATTGCACCCTACACATGCTACACATGCCCAAACCGCCACCGCTCCATCGTCGCGCGTTCGTAAACACCGCCGCAATTAAACGGTAAACCCGCCAGAAACGCGTCGGCCTCGGTCTTGTTGGCTACATCGATCATGATGAGGCTGCCGATCATCTGTTTGCCTTCGTCGTCAAGCAGCGGCCCGCGAGCGATGTAGAGGTTCGGGTGACGATCCAGATACGCGTGTTGCGCCTCGCGCAGCGGCAGGCGGCGTGCCGCGCCATCGGCTTTGTCGTGCGCGTGGATCACGAACTGCATGGTGTCGGGTTTGCGTTTATAGTCGCGCTGCCGTACATCAAACGTGGGTTTCCAGCGTTCGATGTTGATCGATTCGAAGATGCCGGCTTTGGTGTAAGGGTCGGCGCTGATGTAGGCGTTAGCCGCCGCGCGATCCGGAAACTCGATCAGCCGCAGGCTGCCGATGGCGTTTTTGTTGTCGTCCGTGAACAGCGGCCCCGAATACCAGGTGACTTCGGGGTAGCCGTCGAGAAATCGGGTATGTGCGGGCAATGTCGCCACGCGCAATTCGTCGATGGCGGGTCTGGCGCGGCATTTAATCAGCCAATGCATGGGTTGGTTTCCTTTGGTAAGACGCCACATTAACGGCGTTTTTTAGCATAATACCTTGCAAACACGGCAGGTGTGGCGTCGCACCAGCGCTGAAACGTAAAGCCCGTCGTGATGTGCCGGATTTCGGGCTGCGGGGTCGCTTTGGGCGGGTCGTGGACAGGCTACTGGCAATAACAGGCTTGAGAAATATAAAGTTTTACTTTATATTTCTCAAATGCTATCCATTGCCCGTCTGCTGGAAACCGAGCTTGCGCGCGCCTCGCGGCAGTTCCCCGCGCTGGTACTGACCGGCCCGCGCCGCGCCGGCAAAACGACGCTGTTGCGCAAGCTTTTCCCGAAGGCTGCGTACCGGCTGCTCGAAGACCCGGACGTCATTGCGCGCGTGCGCGCCGATCCACGCGGCTTTCTCGATGAGTTGAAGCCGCCCGCGATTCTCGACGAAATCCAGAACGCACCGGAGTTGTTGAACTACGTGCGCACGCGCGTCGATGCCGCGCCCCGGCGTCACGGGCAATGGTTTTTGACCGGCTCGCAAGAAGCGCCGCTCATGCAAGGCGTAAGCGAATCGCTGGCGGGCCGCGCGGCCATCTTTCAACTGTTGCCGATGTCCGTGCTGGAAACACCCAAGGTATCGCTGTTGCGTGGCGGCTTTCCTGAAGTGCTGGCCGCGCCGCGCTCGGCGGATACGTGGTTTCGCTCGTATGTACAGACTTATCTCGAACGCGATGTGCGCGCGGTCACTGGCATTCGCGATCTTTCCACGTTTCGCCGTTTTCTCGCGCTGGTGGCCAGCCGCTGCGGGCAGATACTGAACAAAACCGATATCGCGGGGCCGCTGGGCGTGTCGGTTCCTACCGTCGCACAGTGGTTAAGCGTGCTTGAAATCACGGGGCAGATCCTGCTGATCCCGCCGTATTTCGAAAACTTCGGCAAACGCCTGATCCGTTCACCCAAGATCTATTTCGTCGACACAGGGCTGATTTGCCATTTGCTGGGTATCGAATCCATTCAGGCACTGGAGCGGTCGCCGTTTCTCGGCCCGGTGTTCGAGGCCTTTGTTGCCGCCGAAATCGTAAAAATGCAAGCCGGCGCGGGCCGGCGCCGCGAGTTGTATTACTTTCGCGACCAGCAGGGTTTAGAGGTGGATTTCATCGTGCCCACGGGGGCGGCGCGTGTCGCGCTGGTCGAGGCCAAGGCCACGCGCACGGTATTGCCACGCATGGCGGAGCCGATGAATCGCCTGGCGAGCGCGATGAAAAATGTACGTGTAACGAAATGGGTGGTGCATCGCACGTCGCCCTCCGCGCCCGCGCAGACCTCGCTGAGTCCCGGTGTGGCGGCGGTGGATATCGCGGGATTGCTGGCCGCGCTGGGTAAGCGGTGAACCCGCGCAGCGCATAGCGGCTACTGCGGCTTGATCCCCGCCGCCGCCACCGCCGCGCCCCAGCGCTTGATTTCAGCCTGGTGATATTTTGCAAATTCGGCGGGCGTGCCGCCCACCGCCGTCATGAACGAACCGCGCAGGAATTCCTGTGCCTGCGATGATTTCAGATAACGGTTGGCGGCGTCGTTCCAGCGCTGCACGATGGCCGCAGGCACGGCTCTGGGGCCATACACGGCATACCAGATATACGCCTCGAAATCCGCCACGCCGGCTTCGGCGATAGTGGGGATGTCGGGCGCGTAATCCACACGTTGCGCGCTGGTGATGCCGAGCGCGCGCAGGCGGCCACTTTTGACGTGTTGCAACAGCGTGCCGGGGGTGTTGAAAAACACTTTGACTTGCCCGCCAATCAGATCAGTGATCGCAGGCGCGCCGCCTTTGTACGGCACGTGCAGGATGTCGATTTTGGCAGCCGCCTTGAACATTTCCAGCTTTAAATGAATGGTGGTGCCGACGCCGCTGGAGGCGCCGGTGAGTTGTCCCGGCTGCGCCCGCGCGAGCGCGATCAGTTCCTTCACTGATTTGGCGGGCACACTGGGGTGTATCACCAGGAACGACGGTGAATTCGCGGCCACCACCACCGGCGTCACGTCGCGCGATGAGTCAAAACGCATGGCGCGGTACATGCTCGGAATAATCGCGATGGCGGAGCTGGTACACAGCATGGTGTAGCCATCGGGCTCGGCTCGCACGACGATTTCGGTGCCGATCTGCGTGCCCGCGCCGGGGCGGTTGTCGACGATCACCTGCTGGCTCCACAACTCCGAGAGTCCGCCGGCGAGTGCGCGGGCGACCAGATCGACCGAGCCGCCGGGCGTATACGGGTTGATCATGCGCACGGGGCGCGTGGGGAATTCACGAATGTCCCGCTGCGCGAGCGCGTCAACGCTCCATCCCAGCGTTGCACCGACGGCAAACCATTGAAGGCTTTTATTCACTTCTCATCCCGGCTCGCCATGCTTACTGCCTCCGGCGCGGCGACAGGCAATTCCAGGGTGACCTTGGTCGTCACGGTAATCGCACGCCCGTCTTTGTCTTCCAGCACGGACCTTACCGGCTCCGAGTAACGTACTTCAAGCACCATCGTGTCCACCGGTTCGCTGTAGAGATACCCTTGATAGGTATCGCACTCCATTGTGCGCAGGAACGCAAGCTGCGTTGGCGTTTCGACCCCCTCGGCCACCACGCTGAGATGGAGCTCTTTGGCGATGGCGATAATCGCGCCAATAATGGCGACGGCGCGGGCATTGTCGGCGTCATCGTCGATGGCGCTGACAAAACTGCGGTCGATCTTGAGCGCGTCAAGCGGCAGGCGTTGCAAAACGCTGAGCGACGAATACCCGGTGCCGAAATCATCCATGGCGATGCGGATGCCCAGCTCGCGTATGCGGCGCAGTATAGAGATGGCTTCTTCAACCTGGTCCATCAGCATGGTTTCGGTGATTTCGAGCATCAGCCAGCCGGGTTCGATGTCGTGTTCCACCAGGGCCTCTCGCACTAGGGTTACCAAGGTGTCGGTCAATTGCGCTGCCGAGACATTCACGACGACATACGGAATCCCCAGCGCGTTCGCGCGCCAGTCTTTTATTGTGCGGCAGGCATGATGCAGCACCCATTTGCCGATGGGCACGATCAGGCCGGTTTGTTCAGCCACCGAGATGAACTGGGCGGGCAATAGCAACCCGCGCGCCGGGTGTTGCCATCGTATCAGCGACTCCACACCGCAGATTTCCCCGGTCGCAACGGAGATTTGCGGCTGGTAGTGCAGGACAAATTCGTTTTTCTCCACGGCCGTATGGAGTTCGCGTTCGAGTTGCAGGCGCTGCACCATGCGCTGATTCATCTGCTCGGCGTAGAACTGATAATTATCACGGCCCAGTTCTTTGGCGTGATACATCGCGATGTCGGCATTTTTCATCAGCGCAGTGACATCGCTGCCATCGGCGGGATAGACGCAGATGCCGATGCTGGCAGAGGTCTTCGCCTCGTGCCCCAGCACCTGATACGGCGTCTTCAGCAGCTTGATCATGCGGTCCACGATCGGGCCCACAATGGCGATATCCGAAACATCCGTCAGCAGCACCACGAACTCGTCGCCACCCAGCCGCGCCACCAAATCGACTTCGCGCACGCAGTCGGTCAGCCGCTTGGCGCATTCGCGCAACAGCTCATCGCCGGCGGCATGACCCAGCGTATCGTTGACTTCCTTGAAGCGGTCGAGGTCGACAAACATCACCACCAATTGGGTCTTGGCGCGAGCGGAACGGGCGATGGCCGCGTTCATCTGTTCCATCAGCCGGCTGCGATTGCACAGTCCGGTGAGCGCGTCCTTGGTGGCGAGTTGCTCGATTTGGCGTTCCGCTTTCATGCGCTCGGTCACATCGCGCATGATGCAGGAGACAAAAAGAATTTTGCCATGCTCATCTTTAACGAGAGACATGGTCGTTTCCACGTGAATGATGGAGCCATCCTTGCGCAGGCGAATATCTTCGAGCGGCGGCGAAGGCTCCCCGAGCAAAAGCTTCTCGAAGCGCCCTCTGCGCTTGCCGTCGGTCTGGGACAGCACGCTTCTGAAGGGTTTGCCGAGCACTTCCGCCGCGTGCCAACCAAACATGCGCTGGGCACCGGCGTTCCAACTGACAATAGTGTCGTCCGGCGCACGGCTGATGATTGCGTCGTCGCTGGTTTCCACGATGGCCGAGAGTTGGGCTTGCGTGCGCTCCGCCTGCTTGCGCGCGGTGATGTCCTCGATGATGCGGATGAAATACAGCGGCTTGCCTGACGGATCCTTCACCAGGGACACTGTGCGATGAACCCATATCGGGGTGCCGTCCTTGCGCAGGAGCCGCAGCTCCGACGCGTGCGCGCCGATGTCACCGTTCAGCAACTGTTGCGTGTACTGCGCCCGATCCGGCGCCTGATCGGACTCCCTGTAATCGGGATCACGCAGGCGCATGCTCGTCATTTCCAGCAATTCGTCCTGCGTGTAGCCAAGCATTTCGCACACTTTGCGGTTCACGTGCAGGACGCGGTTATCGTCAGGGCCTGTTTGCATGATGCCGACGGCGGCCTGATCGAAGGTGGCGCGAACGCGCGCTTCGCTCTCCCGCAGATCGCGATTCGCCTGGGTCAGCTCCTGCGTGCGCGCATCCACCCGTTGTTGCAGATTATCGCGATGATGCTGGAGTTCGGTTTCCGCCTGCTGCCGTTGCCCAATTTCAGTTTTGAGCCGCAGATTCTGCTCGCGCAAGGCTTGCGTCATGAGCTGGCTTTGTAACGAGACCGAGAGCGCCATACCCATGATGAGCAGCGTGATGACGGTAATCGCCACCGCCAGCAGCATGGGATCCAGCGCGGCGACCGCGGCCACATTGTTACCGGTGGCGATGCATACCGTCGCATACATGCCGGTGTAGTGCATGCCCGAAACCGCCACGCCCATGACGATAGCGGCCAGCGCCTTGCGGCGCATATCGGCCTCTTCACGCCTCGATATCAGCCACAGCGCGACGGTCGAGCACAGGATCGCGTTGACGACGGAAAGCAGGAACAGCCCGGCGTAATACATCACCAGCGCGTCCAACCGCATCGCCGCCATGCCCATGTAGTGCATGATGCCGATGCCCGCACCCATCACTGTGCCGCTTAGCACCAGCCGCGGCACGGATCGGGCAAAGTGCGTGATGATGTACAACGCGAAGCCCGACGCGATGATCGCGGCGGCCATCGACGCGAGCGTGATCCACAACTCGTAGTAAACCGGAACGGGAAGCTGATAGGCGAGCATGGCGAGAAAATGCATAGCCCAGATGCCGCCACCCATCGCCACGGCGCCGCCAATGAGCCACGCGGCGGCTTTGTGGGGTTCGGTGCGAAACTCCCGGACACGGCCCGCAAGGTCAATGGCGGTATACGACGCGAGCACCGCGACGACATACGACAGCACGGCAAGCCAACTGTTGTAGGTCGCAGTAAGTACGGGCCCGGGCAGCGGGCCTGTCACGAACAGCAGGAAGTCGTTCATGGTGTCGTACTATGTTGAAGGTTTACGCGTCAGCGCCGTTCAGCGCGCTATCCGCACGTGTTGCATTTATTTAATTATCCATGGTGTCTGATTGTGCCACGGACTGCGGGCATGCCACGAATTCAATGGCGCCGATCCGATGCGCGGCCCAAACACAGCGTTGACACGGCTTCGGTTCGTGGTGCGCGAAGCGCGCCATGGCCACTGACGCAAGCGATACCGCGGTTCCAATCGCTGGAACGTGTAAAATCGCAGCCCGACGTAACCCCCCCAAACCGGTACCCGCTCACGATGAAACAAACCCCCTATGCCATGCCCGTGCTGACCGCACTGTGCGCCAGCATCTTGCTGGTCCCGGCACTCGCTGCCGCGCAAGCCGATGCGGCAAAAAGTTATCCGGTGAAGCCGATTCGTTTCATTTCGCCATTTACGCCCGGTGCCGGCACCGACAACACGGCACGCACGCTGGCGCAGAAACTCACCGACAAGTGGGGGCAGCAGGCGGTGGTGGACAATCGCACCGGTGCCGCAGGTTCAATCGGCGTGGAAATCACCGCCAACGCGCCGCCGGATGGCTACACCATCTGTTTGATCTCGGCGTCGCACTCGGTGAACTCGGCAACCAATCCTAAACTGCCGTACGATCTGACGCGCGATTTGCAGGGCATCACGCAGGCGACCTCGCTGTTTTATGCGGTGTATCACAGCCCGCAAGTGCCGGTGAAATCGGCCAAGGAGTTGATTGCTTACGCGAAAGCCAACCCGAACAAACTGTTGTTCGGCTCCAGCGGCACCGGCAGCCTGCAGCATTTCGCGGGCGAGATGTTCGGCCACCTGTCGGGTGCGAAGCTCACGCATGTGCTGTATAAGGGCACCTCGTCGGTGGTCACCGCGATGCTGTCGAATGAAGTGCAGGTCGGCTTCGGCACGATGTTCGGCGTGCGCCCGCATATGCTCACCGGTCGCCTGCGCGTGGTAGCGATCACCGCCGGCAAGCGTTCGCCATCGGTGGCTGATATCCCCACGTTGTCCGAAGCGGGCATCCCCGGCTATGAAGTCGATCAATGGTACGGCGTGATTACCGGCGCGAAGGTACCGCGCGCCATCGTCAACAAATTATCCGAAGCGATGGCGCAGGCGTTAAAAGAACCGGATGTCTCAAAGCGTCTCACGGCGGATGGCTCAACGCCCGTGGGTTCCAGCCCGGATCAATTCACGGCGCACATCAAATCCGAAATCGGCAAGTGGCAACGGCTGGTGAAGGACGCGAAGCTGGCATTACACGCAAATTAACCGGGCGGATCGTCTGACGTTATTTTCCGCTGCGTCGAAGCACGTCCCTCAAATGCTGGTCATAGGCGCTACGGTACTTTTCGTCCATGAAGACGATCATGGCGCCAGTGCCCAGCTCGTTGCTATGGCGGACTTCAACCGTGCAATCGATGGAATTGCCAGCGTTCAGCAAAAACCGTAACCCTAACGTCTTGCCGGGATCGAATTGCCGGGTGCATATCATTAAAACGCCGCTGTCGCTGATGTCCTGAATCAAAACTTTTGACCCGACCGCACCATCAAAAACCTCTCCGCGCAGGGTCGCGTCTGCCCGGGGCGCGCGGGGTGCTCCGGGCGGACTGGCTTTTCCGGAGGCCTTCTTCCCGCGATTCTCATCCAGGATCCGGGCATGACGCAGATAGCGGTCGTAGGCTTGCCGGTATTTTTTGTCCATGGATACGATCATCGCACCGGTGGCCAGTTTGTTGCTGTGGCGCACTTCGATCGTGCAATCGATAAACTCGTTGGCGCTCGGCAACAACCTGAGTCCGAGCGTCTGGCCAGATTCGAATGGCTGGGTGCATATCATTAAAACGCCGCATTCACTGATGTCCTGAATCAGCACCTTCGACCAGGTTGCACCATCAAAAACCTCCCCTCGCGGGGTCGCGACAACCCGCGGCGCTCGGGGACGGTGTGACTTTGCAGAGAGAGCCATTCTCCAATCCTTGCCATGAACGCAATAGCAGAGTCGATTAGACTACCTTCATCGGATTACCATTATAAGAGTAATCTGAATAGATTATTATGGACCACCCAGAAATTCAATGCCAACCACGTATTCCACCATGCGCCAAGCATTGCCGGTCTTGGCAAAGCACGCGCGATGCTCAATAGCGCTGCGGATGTGTTCTTCCGGCACGTAGCCGTCGCGCCCGCGATGATTCACTTTGACCCAGCGCTGCTTGAGCTGGCTTTCGGCGTCCGCCACGTCCCAATCGCGCACGCCGATGATGTCGAACGACAACGCACCCAGCGTTTCGGATGCATGCGACGGCGCGCCCTTGACCAGCGCTTCTTTCACCACGATGGCGCCGCTGTCGTAAGGGTCCACGTCATCCAGCGGCCATTTGATCGGCACGTAGGGTGCGCACAGCACGCGCGCGGCCTTGTTCTTGGGATCGGGCACATGCCACGCACTGCCGAGATTCAGTGCGGCGGAAAGATCGCGCAACAGCCGGTCATTCGTGCTATCGACATCCCACAACTTGCGAAACGCGTCCACGCCGCGCGGCGCTTCCAGGCCGTTGACGATGTTGCGGTCAATGACATTCAGCAGCGCGGCACGATCACCCCGGCGCAACGCCACCAGCAGGTTATTGCGAAACGCAATCCACGTCGGGTCTTTGCCGCCCTCGTCCACCGGCGGCAATTTGAGCTCGGCGGGCGGCTTGGGTTTGGGTGCCGCTGAAGGCGCTTCGGTCATTGGCGGCTTGGCGGGGTCTTGCGCGAGCACCAGGCTCGCCACGATCGTCAGACAGCAGGCCATCAGTATCCGGCTCATGCGCAGGCCCTGGGCCGCCACGATAGGGCGCAAACGAGACGACAATTTCATGGTCGAACATCTGGACGGTTGGAAAGAGGCGCTCATGGTAAGCGCTGTGGTGACGGGTTACAACCGCCGCTGCAATCAGGAGCAGAAAAAGGCACATGCTATAATTTTCAGCACGTTCCTACTCATAGGCACAGTACCAATCCACAGGGCTCGACGGGAAAATCATGGCGCGCATCGAAGTAAAATCTGAAATTACCGGCACCGTATGGCAAGTCAAGTCCAAGCCCGGCGACACGGTGGAATCCGGCGACACGCTGATCGTGATCGAGTCGATGAAAATGGAAATTCCGGTTATCACC
The DNA here is from genome assembly GCA_947467315.1 of Betaproteobacteria bacterium. GTDB lineage: Bacteria > Pseudomonadota > Gammaproteobacteria > Burkholderiales > SG8-41 > UBA5216. Next base: position 10,836 of record CANIID010000054.1, read on the forward strand.
GAAGACGGCGGCGTAGTGAAAGAAATCCTCGTCAAGGAAAAAGACCCGGTGGCCGAGGGGCAGGTGGTGGCGGTACTTGAAGGGTGATGTGAATTTACCGTGGGGCTCCGGCATTTGACAACGAACCGCCCCTAAGCGCGAAGCCCCGCGATACGCTTGCGGGGCTCCGTTGCATCACCACATTCCGTGGCTATTTTTCGTCACGCAGCGTGACGAGTGCCGGTGTGTAGTTACCGGCGTTGGTATGGCATCGCAATAGTTTTCACCGATAGATTGTTCTCCAGTCAAATCCTGCCAATTCGAACTTCTGCTCCACGCCGCGTCCTTCTGGTCAAGGTAGCCCCCAAACATTAAGCCAAGGGCGGTCATCGTCCGTCCGCATCAGGTACACCCGGCACAAAGGGCGCGCACAACAGCGGATATTTCGGTTGATAACCTGTTACTACTTCATGCTCGAAAGTTACCTTGGCCAGAAAGACGCGGTTAATTAGATTATCGTCAGTACCGTGCAAAAGCTGAGGTTTACTTTCTCTCCCGCCGCCGGCGCACCCCGGCCAGCGCGCCAAGCCTACAGGTCGTCTTCGTTTTCGAAATCGGTATCAAGGCCGTCGCCTGCTTCCGGGTCTGGTCCGCGCACATCCTCGGGGATTACCTCCTCGGGAATGGGCGCCAGGTCAACCGCAGCGTCAAATGCAGCCTGATCGTCGCCTGCCCGCCTTCCCGAGTATCGATCCAGCGGATGGCAGAAGTGGCGCGGTAGCTTCCATTGCGCGGCGCGCTCCGCCACCGCCAGGGCAAACGCCGGATCAAAGAGTGCCGCGTAGCTGGATTGCGTGGAAACCGTCTGTTTCATAAAAGCCTCCGTGAGGTAGGGTGGCATCGTGTGACGTTTTGCAGTGGGTTCACTTTACAACGCCGGTCCGCGCTGGAAAGTGGGCGTCGTCCCATATCTGTCGTAGGAAAGTCGCTTACACGCCGAAGTCAGCATCGCTGATAAACGCGCATCGCCGGGAGACGTGCCACTGCGCGGCTTGACGATTACTTTTTGACAGCAGCGCGGCTCGCCGGTAGCCTGCTGACTCTTTCCTGGTGTTCCCCATGACATGGCAACCTGAAATCGACGATATCCACCGGCGCCGCGCGTTGGCGGAGGCCTGTGGCGGGGCAGAATCCGTGGCGAAGCATCACGCAGTCGGCAAGCTGACGGTGCGCGAGCGTATTGCCGGATTGCTCGACGCAGGTTCGTTCCGTGAAGTCGGCAAGCTCGCGGGCCGCGCCAGTTATAACGCTGACGGTACGCTCAAATCGTTCGAACCCGCGCCGTACGTCATGGGCATCGGCAATCTCAATGGCCGGCCCATCGCCATCGGCGGCGAGGATTACACCATACGCGCCGGCACCAGTTTTGGCGCTGACCGGCGCAAGGGTGGACAAGGCGGCTTCATTGAAGACCTCGCCTACGAATACCGCATTCCGTTGATCAATCTGTGCGACGGTACTGGCGGCACCGTCAATACCACGAGGCGCAAGGGTTACTCGGTGGTACCGGGCGCCGGGCAGGACGGCTTCGAGCGCTCGGTTGATCTGATGGAAATCGTGCCGGTGGTGAGCGCGGTGATGGGCACCACGGCGGGCGGGCCGGCGGCGCGCGCGATTTTGTCGCACTGGTCGGTGATGGTTCAGGGCACCAGCCAGATTTTTGCCGCAGGGCCACCGGTGGTGGAACGTGCTTTCGGCAGCAAAATCACCAAGGAAGAACTCGGCGGCGCGAAAGTGGCTGCGGACACCGCCGGCACTATCGACAACGTGGCGGAAAGCGAAGCGGATTGTTTCGCGCAGATCAAACAATTTCTTTCCTATCTGCCGCAGAACGTGTGGGAGTTACCGCCGATCGTGAACTGCGGCGATCCGGTGGACCGCTGCGAAGACGCATTGGCGAGCATCATTCCGCGCTCGACGCGCCAGCCCTACGATATGCGCCAGTTGATCCGTCTGATTTTGGATCGGGATTCGACGTTCGAGATTCAACCGGGCTTCGGCCGCGCGGTCATCACCGTGCTCGCGCGCATGAACGGCAAGGTGGTCGGCGTGATCGGCAACAACCCGACTTACGGCGGCATCATGGACGTGAAGGCCGCGAGGAAGCAATCGCATTTCATCGAGCTGTGCGATCAGTTCAATATTCCGCTGATTTTCTTCTCGGATATTCCGGGCCTGATGGTCGGCGTGCAATCCGAATCGGATGCGATTCTGCGCGAAGGCATGCGCGCACGCTTTGTGGGCTTACAAGTGAGTGTGCCGGTATTCACCGTGATCGTACGCAAATGTTATGGCGTGGCAGGCGGCAGCACGATTGATCGTCGCGGGCTGAATTTCAAAATCACCTGGCCTTCTGGCGAGTGGGGTTCGCTGCCGCTGGAAGGCGGTGTGAAGGCGGCCTACAAACGCGAAATCGAAAGCGCGCCCGATCCCGCTGCGCGTGAAAAAGAAATCGAAACCGAGTTGCGGCAACTGGCGTCGCCGTTTCGCACGGCAGAGGCCTTTGGCGTTGAAGATTTGATTGATCCGCGCGAAACACGGCCCTACTTGTGCCAGTTCATCGACGCGATGCAGGGCCGGCTACGTTCGCAGTTGGGGCCTAAGTCGAAGCGCGGGACACGTCCGTAATTTTATCGTAACTATATGTTTTTATTAATTATTTTATACAGGTAGTTGATATGCCGAGACCGGAAATCGAAGGCGATTGGGTAATGGGCTGGCCGGACCGCAAACGGTCCGTGATCAGTGCGGGCAAGGATTCGCAGGGACGTGTCATCAATGGCCGCTGCCCGGTGACGCAACTCGAAGGCTTGCTCACGCCCACCGACGCGTATTACGTGGTGAATCAGCTCGAAGTGCCGGAGCCGATGCATCCCGACGACTGGGTTTTACAAATCGGCGGGCTGGTGGATAAGCCGATTGAGCTATCGCTGAAAGATTTACAGAAATTTCCCGGCCGCACCGTGCGTGCGGTAACCGAGTGCGCAGGCAACGACGCGGGCTTTTTTGACTATGTACAGAAAGGCGGCAAGAAACCCTCGCGCATCAATCAGCAGGACATGAATGCGCGCGCGGCCATGCGGGAGAAAAACGCCGTGCCGAGCACGGAAGAAATCAGCAACGAGTCTACAACGACCTGCGCGGTGAGCGCCGGCGAATTCACCGGCGTGCCGCTTGCCGAAGTGCTGAAAAAGGTCGGCATCAAAAACAACGCTGTGTCGGTACGCTTTCAGGGTTTTGATCGCGGTCAACCGGACTTGGCGGTGCAGTACCGCTCGGTGGGCCGCTCGGATTTCAAACTGGTCGATCCGGGCGTGATCAACTACGAAAAAGGCATGCCGATGGCGAAGGCCATGCATCCGGACACGCTGCTGGCGTGGTCGATGAACGGCGAATGGCTGACGCACATCCACGGCGCGCCGGTGCGCCTGGTGACACCCGGCTGGTCGGGCAACTGGTGGGTAAAGTGGCTCGAACAAATCGAAGTGCTGGATCACTTGCCGCAGTGTTACTACCAGCATCATTACTTCACCTACGGCAACGGCCCGGATGATCCGGCGAAGGAAATGATTACCGCGATGGGCGTGCGCTGCATCATCTTGAATCCGCTCGACGAAGATTCGCCGCTCGAACGCGGTTCGCACAAAATACAAGGCCGCGCCTGGAGCGGCATGGGCATGATCAAGCGCGTCGAGGTCAGCGTCGATGGCGGCAAGACCTGGGCCGATGCCCACCTTGAAGAACCCGTAGAACGCTGGTTGTGGGTACGCTGGTCGCTGCTGTGGGACGCGGATAAACCCGGCACCTACAAAATCATGGCGCGCGCGACAGACGAAACCGGGCGCGTGCAGCCGCAGATCCCGTGGAACTATCAGAGGAAGCATTTTGATGGGATTGTGCCTACCGAGGTAACCGTCGGGTAAGGCGTGAAGCGTGAGGTGCAACACCACCGCTCTCGTCATTACGCCTCACGCCTGACTCCTTACGCCTCACGCCTGACTCCTTACGCCTCACACCCCATGCATCTGGTCGTCTGCATCAAATACATCCCCGACCCCGAAGCGGCCTTCAGCATGTTCAGCATCGATGAACAAGCGAAAAAAGTCACTCCGGCATCGGGACTGAAACACGTGGTCAGCCCGTTCGACGAGCAAGCCATCGAAGCCGCGTTGCGCATCCGCGAGGCGCATGTCGGCACGCGCATCACGGTGCTGACGCTCGGCAAAGAGTCCTCTCGCAATGCGTTGAAACATGGCCTCGCGATGGGCGCGGACGACGGCGTGTTGCTGGCGGATGCGGCGTTGGATGACGGCGATGCTTACACCACGGCGGTTTCCCTGTCGGCGGCACTGAAAAAACTGGGGGCGGTGGACATGGTGTTGACCGGACGTCAGGCTGCGGATGGCGATGCAGGCATCGTGGGCGCGGGCATTGGCGAGTTGCTGAATATGCCCGTGCTGACGTTTGCAAAAAGTATTGCGATCAACAGCAACACCGTGCGCGTCGAGCGCGTGCTGGATGATGGCACGGAAATCGTCGAGGCTGATTTGCCCGCCGTGGTGACGGTATCCAACGAAATCGGCGCGCCGCGTGCGCCGAGCCTGCGCGAGACCATGCGTGCGGCGCGCAAGCCCATCGTGTCGTGGACGGCGAGTGATTTGGGCTTGAACGCAGAAAACGTCGGTGCCGCCGGATCACGCGCCGTGCGTGAGCGATTGCTCGCGCCGTCGAAAGTGATTCAGTGCGAATTCATCGACGCAGCCACGCCGGAACAGCAAGGCGTGCGGCTGGCGCAGCGCTTGCGCGAGGCGAAGGTGCTGTGATGAATACCCTCGTCATTGCCGAAATGGCGCTAGACCAACCCGCCAGCGCGAGCCTCGAGCATCTTGCCGTTGCGCGCAGCCTTGCCGGTGAGGGGCGTGTGATTGTGTTGTTGCTTGGCGCGCAAATCGCCGCCGCCGAATCACTGATCGCACGTGGTGCCGATAAGGTGATTGTCGGCACGCCCAGCGCTTTCGACGGTTACAACAGCGACGCTTGGACAGCCTGCGCCGCGAGCGTCGCGAACGAACACGCAGTAGCGCTGGTACTCGCGGCACACACGCCGCGCGGCGCCGATCTAGCACCGCGACTGGCGTTCCGGCTGAACGGCGCGTGCGCAACGGGGTGTGTCGGTGTGGAGCAACAGGACGGCGCACTGCACTTCACTCGCGCCAGTCACGGCGGCAACGTGCGTGAAACGCTGCGTTTTAAAACCGAATGTGTGGTGGCGACGGTGCGCGCCGGCATTTATGATGCGCTGCCCGTGGATGCGAAACGCCAAGGTGAAATCGTCACGTTGAGCCCCGCACCCGCATCGCGCGTGCGCGTGATCGAGCGTAAGCGCGAATCCGGCGTAGGCGTGCGTCTTGAAGATGCAAAAGTTATCATCGCCGGCGGTCGCGGGCTCAACGGCCCCGAAGGTTTCGACGTGCTCGCGACGTTAGCGGAAACCTTGGGCGGCGTAGTCGGCGCCAGCCGCGTGCCCTGCGATTTGGGATGGTGTTCGCACGCAATGCAAATCGGACTCACCGGCAAGACCGTGACGCCAGAGCTGTATATTGCGGTAGGCATTTCCGGCGCAAGCCATCACCTCGCCGGTTGCGGCAACGCGAAGACGATGGTCGCGATAAACACCGATAAGGACGCGGCGATTTTTCGCGATGCGAAGTTTGGTGTGGTGGGCGATTACGCCAAAGTGGTGCCGGCGCTGACGGCGGCGATACGCGCCTTGCCGACAACATCGTAAGTATCTGTTTTTAAATGATTTTAAGTTGCGGTCGCAGAACTGGAGAACCCCATGGCATTTGAACAATTACTCGCCGAATACGAAGCGCGTCGCGCCAAGGCGCTGGCCGGCGGCGGCGCGGACAAGTACGCCAAGCGCAGCGCCAAAGGCATCCTCAACGCGCGCGAACGCATCACGCATCTGGTGGATGCGGATTCATTCATGGAGTCGGGATTGTTCGGCACCTCGGGCGTTTACCCGGAGCAAGCCGATGAAACGCCCACCGACGGCAAGCTCGCGGGCTACGCCAGAATTAATGGCCGCGACATTTGTCTGGTGGTGAACGACTTCACCGTGAAGGGCGCGTCCACCTCCTACACCAACAGCAAAAAAATCGGCCACATGAAACGCACCGCCACCGAGCGCGGCATGCCGTTGGTGCTGCTGGGCGAATCCACCGGCGCGCGCCTGCCCGACGCGATGGGCGCGCGCGGTATGGGCCTCTTGCTTGGCAACGACAACACGCAGTTTCGCCGCACGCGCGAAACACCGATGGCTGCCGCTGCATTCGGCCCATCATTTGGCTCATCGACGTGGATGATGTGCCTCAGTGATTTCGCCGTGATGCATAAAGGCGCGACGGTGGCGGTGTCCAGTCCAGGGCTGGTATCGATGGCGCTGGGTGAAAAAGTCACCGCCGAAGACCTCGGCGGCTGGCGCCTGCACTCGGATATCACTGGTCTGGTCGATCAGGTGGTGGATACCGAGGAAGAAGTGTTCGACGCGATCAAAAAGTTTTTGTCGTACATGCCGAGCCACCACAACGAAGCGCCGCCGGAAGCGCCGATTCCAGCGGGTTCGGGCGCGGATATGGACAAAGTGTTCGACATCCTGCCGGAGCGCCGCACGCAGGTCTACGACATGAAGCGCGTGATCCGCTGCGTGGTGGATAAGGACTCGATGTTTGAATTGAAGCCACGGTTCGGCAAAAGCGCCGTGACGGCCCTGGCCCGCCTTGGCGGCAAAAGCGTGGGTATCGTCGCCAACAACCCCTTGTATCGCGGCGGCGCACTGGACGCCGACGGGTGCCGCAAGATCGTCGATTTTCTGGTGCTGTGCGATTCGTTCAACGTGCCCATCGTGCTGCTGGTCGATACGCCGGGCTTCCAGATCGGCACCGAGGCCGAAAAGGCCGGCGCACCGGGACGCATCATGAATTTCATGAACGCGATGACGCTGTTAACCGTGCCGCACCTGTCGGTGATCATCCGCAAGAGCTACGGTCGCGCCTACGTGTGCATGGGCGGCGGCCGCCACTCGGACGACATCGCCGCCTGGCCCACGGCGGAGATCAGTTTCATGAGCCCCGAATTCGCCACCAAGATCGTGCATAGCGTGGGCTTTGGCGAGCCGGGTTACGAAGAGAAGCTGAAAGAAATCGAACAAGGCATCGACGTGTGGGGCCTGGCGTCGGTTTACGCGACACAGGCCGTGATCCGGCCGCAGGAAACGCGCGACTACCTGATACGCATGCTCGATGTTTACAAATTGCGCATGACCAAAGGCGTGGGGCAGCATTTGATGCGCACATGGCCGACGAGTTATTAGCATGTTCCACAAAGTCATCGTCGCCAATCGCGGCGCAGTAGCTTCCCGCGTCCTGCGGGCCCTCAACGAAATGGGCATTCGTTCCGTTGCTTTGTATTCCGAAGCCGACGCCGGTGCGCCGTACCTCGCGATGGCGAGCGAAACCTACGCCATCGGCCCTCCCCCTGCACGCGAGAGTTATCTCAATCAGGATTTGATCCTCGACATCATCCGCCAATCGCGCGCAGACGGCCTGCATCCAGGCTATGGGTTTTTGTCGGAGAACGCCAGCTTCGCACAACGCGTGATAGACGCCGGCGCGCACTTCATCGGACCGTCGCCGAAGTGGATCGATGCCATGGGACACAAAACAAAAGCGCGTGAGTTGGCGGCGCAGCACGGCATGCCGATGTCCAAAGGCTCGCCGGTGTTGCCGATGGACAATGATCTGATACTGCAGGCGGCGCGCGACATCGGCTACCCGGTGCTGGTGAAACCCGCGGGCGGTGGCGGCGGTATCGGCATGTTGCCCGCCAAGGATGAAGCCGCGCTGCTCGAAACGGTCGAGCGCTCGCGTTCGATGGCCAGCCGCGGTTTCGGCAACGCCGAAGTGTATCTGGAGCGGCTGTTCGAACGCCCGCGCCATGTGGAGTTTCAAATTCTCGGTGACCAGCACGGTAACGTGGCGCATCTGTTCGAGCGCGACTGCTCCACCCAGCGCCGCAATCAGAAGGTGATCGAGGAAGCGCCGGGGCCCAACATCCCGCGTGACAAAGTGAATGCCGTCGCGGAACACATCACCGGCATCCTACGCAAAATCGGCTATGACAACATCGGCACCGTCGAAATGCTGATGGGTGCCGACGGCTCGTTCAACTTTCTGGAAATGAACACGCGCTTGCAGGTGGAGCACGGTGTGACCGAAGAAATCACCGGCGTGGATCTGGTGAAGGCGCAGATACGCTCGGCTGCAGGTGAAAAATTGTCGGATATTCTGCCCGCGAAGATTAAAATCCAGGGCCACGCGATTCAGGCACGCGTGTATGCCGAAGACCCAAAGAACTTTTTTCCGTCGCCGGGCAAGCTCAATGTATTTCGTCCGCCGATGGATGGCTCGGTGCGCGTGGAAACCGGCTTTGCCGAAGGCCGCGACGTCACGCCGCACTACGATCCGATGATCGCCAAGGTCATCGCACACGCGCCAACGCGCGCAGCCGCCATTGATAAACTCATCGGCGCGCTGGAAGCTTTCGAGATACAGGGCTTGAAGCACAACCTGCCGGCGGTGATTGCGATTCTCAAGTCAGAGCCGTTCCGCGCGGGTGACGTGCATACGGGGTTGATACCGGAAGTGTTGAAGAAGAAATGAAGTTGAACCCACAGGAAAAAATAATGAGCGAACCCGAAATAGTGCGATTTGAAGTTGAAGGTGTCGTGGGCATCATCACTGTCGATTACCCGCCGGTAAACGCCCTCGGGCCGGGCGTGCGTGAGGGCATCATCGCCAGCGTCGACAAGGGCAACGCGGACCCCGCGGTCAAGGTCATGGTGCTGATCGGCGCGGGGCGCAGCTTTATTGCGGGCGCGGATATTCGCATGTTCGGCAAGCCGCGTCCGGTGTATACGCGCGTCAGTTATGACGTGCTGGATGAATCCCGCAAACCCATCGTCGCCGCTATCCACGGCTTTGCCCTGGGCGGCGGTCTCGAACATGCGCTGGCCTGCAACTACCGCGTTGCAGTCCCGAGCGCCAAAGTAGGATTACCCGAAGTGCTGATCGGCATCATTCCGGGGGGCGGCGGCACGCAGCGTCTGCCGCGACTGATCGGCCCCAAGGCGGCGATGGAGATGATCGTCAGCGGGCGCCATGTGCCCGCCGAAGAAGCCAAGGTGATGGGCATCATCGATGCCATCCTGCCGGGCGTGGATTTGCGTCACGAGGCGATAGATTTCGCCAGGAACATCGCCGCGAAGCGCCCGTTGCCGCGCGTGCGGGATCGCACCGATCACGTGGCGCAGGCGAAAGCCGATCCGGGCCTGTTCGACGCGATGCGCAAATCCATCGCCAAAAAAGCGCGCAACCAGCAAGCGCCCTATCACGCCATCGCCAGCGTCGAAGCGGCGGTCGCGCAACCGTTCGACGAAGGCATCAAGACGGAATGGCGGCTGTTCAGCGAACTCGAAACCTCGGATGAGGCGAAGGCGCTGCGCTACGCGTTTTTCGCCGAGCGCGAAGTGGCGAAAATTCCCGGTGCGCCGAAAGATTTCAAACCGCAAAGCGTCAAATCCGCTGCGGTGATCGGCGCGGGCACCATGGGCGGCGGCATTGCGATGAGCTTTGCCGATGTCGGCATCCCGGTGAAGGTGCTGGAAGTGGCGCGCGACGCGCTGGATCGCGGCATGCAGCGCGTGCGCGACAACTATGCCACGAGTGTAAAGCGCGGCAGTTTGAGTCAGACGGAAATGGATGCGCGGCTGGCGCGCATACAGCCGGTCGAACGCTACGAGGACATCGGTGACGCGGACGTGGTAATCGAAGCGGTGTTCGAGCGCATCGACATCAAGAAAGATGTGTTCACCAAACTCGATGCCGTGATGAAACCCGGCGCGCTGCTGCTCACCAACTCCTCGGCCATCGACACCGATATCATGGCGAACGTGACGAAGCGCCCGGGCGATGTGGCCGGCGCGCATTTTTTCGCACCCGCCAATGTGATGAAGCTGTTTGAAGTGGTGAAGGGCACGAAGACGTCGCTCGAAACGATAGTCAGCGCGATGAAGGTGGGGCGCGACATCGGCAAAATCAGCGCGGTCGCTGGCACCTGCGACGGCTTCGCGGCGAACCGCTCGCGCGCGCCATTTGTCACCGAGATGATGCTGATGCTCGAAGAGGGCGCGCTGCCGGAGCAGATTGACAAGGTGATGGTGGCTTTCGGTTATCCCATCGGCCCGTTCGCGGTGAGCGATATGTCCGGCCTCGATATCAGCTACGACACACGCAAGCGCCGCGCGGCGGCGGACCCGAACTTCCGCAAACTGCACGTGCCGGATCGTCTGGTGGAGATGGGGCGCAAGGGGCAAAAAACCGGCGCGGGCTGGTACCGCTACGAAAAAGGCGACCGCACGCCGCACCCGGACGAGGTGGTAAAAAGTGTCATCGCGGACGTGGCGCGCGAGTTCGGCATCGCGCAGCGCACCTTCACCGACGATGAAATCCTGCGGCGGCTGTTGTACGCGTCGGTCAACGAAGCGTGCAAGATACTGGAAGAAGGCCGCGCCTACCGCGCCAGCGATATCGATGTGATGTGGTTGCATGGGTTTGGCTATCCGCGCTATCGCGGCGGGCTGATGTTTTGGGCTGACGGCATCGGCACCAAGGAAGTCTACCGTCAGGTTGCGGAATGGCATGAGCGTTACGGTGCGCGCTGGAAACCTTCGGCGTTGTTGAAGGCGTTGGCGGAAAGCGGCACACCGTTTCGCGAAGCGAAGCCGAAGGTAGCGATGTGATGCAAGATTTGATCGCACAAGCGCGCGCGCAACAACGCACTTCGCTTGACGAGCACGCGGGCAAAAAATTGCTCGCGGCATTTGGCGTGACCGTTCCGCAGGCGGTAACGGTAAAAACCACCGGCGAAGTCGATGCCGCGTTGGCAACGCTCAAACCGCCGCTGGTGGTCAAAATCATGTCACCCGACATCCTGCACAAAAGCGACGCGGGCGGCGTGAAGGTCAGCCTCCAATCCGCCGCCGACGTGAAAGATGCCATCAACGCGATGGCTGCTTCTCCAAAAATAATGGGCGCGCGCATCGATGGCTATCTGATCGAGGAAATGGCACCCGCCGGGCAAGAGATCGTCATCGGTGGGCTGCGTGATCCGCAGTTCGGGCCGCTGGTGATGGTGGGGCTGGGTGGCATTTTTGTGGAAGTGTTGCGCGATGTGTCGTTTCGCATCTGCCCGATCACGCG
>CANIID010000055.1 GCA_947467315.1 Betaproteobacteria bacterium
ATCGAAAACGCTTCGGCAAGACTCAGGGGCTTTTCTGTCTCCATCGCCACTCCAAAAAGACAGAAAACTACACAGCTTCGCTAAAAAGTACAAGTCCAACACCTTAACCATTTCATTCACAACGGGTTTTGATGCAATTGCCCTGGCGCATAGCGGCGCTCAAAGTACGGCTCCCACCCCAGCCACTCGCACAGCCCCCGCCCCATGATCCATTCCTTATCTTCCGCCGAAAGCCACGATAGCTCTTCGGTAAACAGCGTGATCGCCTGCGTGTAGGTGCATTTGAGCCGCCCAAGGTCGGTGCCCCAGAACATGCGCTTCGGGCCGAAGGCGTCATACACCTTGCGTAAATACGAATGCACAAAGCGAAATGGATACGGCTCACTGGTGTAGGCGGGCAGGGCGCTGGCTTTGACCATCACGTTGGGGCGTTTGGCTATCGGCAGCAGCTTGTCAAAATCACGAAAGGCTTTTTCGTCGCGGTCTTCGGTTTCGATCGCGAGATGGCATAGCGCGATTCTTAGTTCGGGATAACGTTCTGCCACGGCGTCGATGAGATGTACTGTGCCGTGGTTGACCAGCGCCATCAACGGTACGTGGTGTTCTTGCAAGTCCGCGAACAGCCAATCAAGCTGGCCTTCGCGAAACGCGGCCGCGTAGCCCGGCAAAGTGAAACTGCATCGCATGCCCAGCATGCCGGGTTGCCTGCACCAGTTGGCGATTTGCGCGTGCGCATCGGGTGCATCGAGGTTAAAGCGGCCAAACGCGCCAAAGCGATCCGGGTGTTTGCGCGCGGCATCGAGCACGAGGTCGTTGCGTCCGCAATCCCACGACGGCGGCACGAGGATGCAGCGCGCGACGCCGGCGGCATCCATTCTTTGTAACAACAAATCCGCGGTGAGCGGCGGTTCGCAATGGGGAATGGAGCCTTCGAGCCACGGCCGTTGCGGGGAATGGGGCGCCCAGATGTGTACTTGGGAATCGGCTATGAACACGTTTTATCAACCCAGCGATTCGATATACGTGATCGCCCGTCGATAACGCGCAATCCGTTCATGGTCGTTGGCGCCAGGATTGGCAATGCGCGTTAAGTCGCAGTTGTCGTGCAGGTCGGAAAGCTTGACGCGGCGGCCAATGGGGTTTTTGCACGCGCGCGCCACGAAATCTTCGTAACTTTCGCCTTCGCATTTGGTGACGGACTGTAGGGCCTCGATGATTTCATTCGAGAACCCTTCGCCCAGCAGGCGCGCGAACGACCAGCCTTCACAGTCTTCCACCACGTCGTGCAGCACGGCGGTGATGCGTTCGGCTTCGCTGGTGAGGCGCAACATCACGCGCAGGGGATGCAGGATGTAGGGCGCATCGGCCTTGTCGCGCTGGCCTTCGTGCGCGGTTGCGGCGATTGCCACGGCACGTTCAAGCGTACTCATCGCGGTGCTCCTTCAATGGCGGTTGTTTCAATCTGGGAAAATCGTTTGTGGCCGGTCGAGTGCCGGCAATGTGCCGCAAACGTGCCGCGGGAGACCAGCGGCGGGACACGCCGTTGCGGCGTATCCCGTGTGATGCCAATTTACGCAGCAGCGCCTGCTTTGGGGCTGAGGCCGTACTGGTTGTCGCCGGGATTGCCGTCGATCACCATGAGATACAGTATCCACAGACCGCCGATGATCGGCACGAAGCTGATGAAAACCCACCAGCCGCTTTTGCCGGTATCGTGCAGCCGACGGACACACACGGCGATGGAGGGACAGATTACGCCGAGCATGTAGATACCATACAGCAGCGGGAAGGTACCTATCGCGGCATCAATGCCGCCAAGAACAGCGACGGCAATGATGTTAAACAGAAAAAACATCCAGTATTCTTTGCGCCGGGCGCGCCCATCAAACACCGCGTACTTCTTCAAGACTCCGAGGTACCATTCCATAGCATCCCCTTTCAAGTTTTACGTGGTTTTAATCGACGCCTGCGGTTTTTTTATGCGGGCGCGTCTCGTGAAAATTTTTCACGTGTTGCTATTAGACACCCGCAGCGGCTTCGTGCCAACGACCCCGTCACATTAAGCTGTGGGCTCAGTCTTTCTGGCTGCCTTGCCATCACGAGTTACTATTTAAGTTTATGATTTTAAATGATATTTACTTAATGGGTATTGAGGGTACAGTCACGGGCGCCAATACGCTGCGCACGTAGTCCGGCAGCGGCTGCGACTTCCCAGTGGCGCGATCCACCCACACCATGACGGCCTGTCCATCGGCATATTTGATCGTAGGGTCGGCCTGCGACAGCAGCTCGTAGTAGGTGGTGAAACTGCTGCGGCCCGGCGCGCCAGCGTATAAATTAATCAGCACGGTTTCCGGATACGGAATCGAGCGGCGGTAATTGCAGGATGTTTGCGCCACCACGGGGCCGTGGCCGTTACGCTGACCGCGCGCGCGCACGGATTCAAACCACGCCAGGCGCGCCGATTCAAAGTAGGTAAAGTAGCGTGTATTGTTGACATGCGCGTTGACATCCATATCGGCCCAGCGCACGGGCAAAATCAATTGGTAGGCGAGTATTTTGGGTTCGGTCATGGGTTACGTGGCGCGTAGAGTGAATAAGAAATGCTGTCGCAGTACACGGCGGACCGGCGCAGCGGTTAAGGGCCGTGATGCTATCGTACACTTTGAGTTAAACTGCTATTTTAGCGAATACGCCTTGCAGCCATGACCATTGCCAATGAGAAAATCGTCGAAATCAGCGACCTGGCGTTCTCCTACCCGGCGCGCGAGATTTTCAAGAGCGTCAGTCTGTCGATACCGCGCGGGCAAGTGACGGGCATCATGGGCGGCAGCGGCAGCGGCAAATCGACATTGCTGCGCCTGATCGGCGGGCAATTGCATCCGTCGCGCGGTTCCTGCAAAGTGATGGGGCAGGACGTGCACCAAATCAGTAACGATGAGCTTTACGAACTGCGCCGCAAAATCGGCATGCAGTTTCAGCAAAACGGCTTGTTCACCGATTTGTCAGTGTTCGACAACCTCGCATTTCCAATGCGCGAAAAAACCGATCTGACGGAATCCGTAATTCAGGATTTGGTGCTGCTGAAATTAAATGCCGTGGGATTGCGTGGCGCGGCAGGGCTGATGCCCTCGGAGTTATCGGGCGGCATGATGCGGCGCGTGGGATTGGCGCGCGCCATCGCGCTGGACCCCGCGCTCATTATGTACGATGAACCGTTCGCCGGACTGGACCCGATTTCGTGTAACGTGGTGGGCAACCTCATTCGCAGGTTGAACGACGCGCTGGGCGTGACGTCGATCGTCGTGTCGTATGACGCGCAGGAAGCGCTGAAGATTGTCGATTACGTTTATTTTCTCGCCGATGGCGTGATTGCCGCCGAAGGCACGACCGAGGCGGTCAAAGTTTCCACTGATCCGTTTGTGCATCAATTTATTCGCGGTCGGCCCGATGGCCCGGTGCCGTTTCACTATCCCTCCGGTTCGTACGCGGCGGATATGGATATGGACACGCCGGCTCGTGTCTGATCAAGCGGGCAGCGGTTTTATCCGGCGCGAATTTTTAAAATCACTCGCGGGAGCCACCGCCGTCTTGAGCGTGCCGAGTCTGCCGGTGTTGGCGCAGCCTGCGGCAACACAGCCAGCGTTACGCGCCGAATACGAGGCCTTCGTTGACGAGCTGGCGGCCAAGCATGGGTTGGATCGCGCCGCGCTGCGGCGCTTGTTTGCACAGATACGGCCACAGCCGTCGATCATTCGCGCGATGAACGCACCGTCGACGTCGTTGCCCTGGCATCGCTTCCGAAAAAATCATGTCGATGCCGTGCATATCAACGGCGGTGTGAAATTCTGGACGCAGCATGCAGCAACCCTCGCACGCGCTACGCGCGAATTCGGTGTGCCGGAAGAGATCATCACCGCCACCATCGGCATCGAAACGCATTACGGTGGCTATACCGGAAACTTTAGAATACTCGATGCGCTGGCCACGCTGGCGTTTGATTATCCCAAGCGCGCGGAATTTTTTCGTGATGAACTCGAACAGTTCGTGTTGATGGGCAAGGAGATGGTGCTGGATCTGCCCAGCTTGCGCGGCTCGTACGCGGGCGCGATGGGCATCCCGCAGTTCATGCCCAGCAGCTACCGTAAATACGCCGTCGATTTTGATGGCGACGGACAGCGCAATCTGTGGAGCAACGTCGCCGACGTTATCGGCAGCGTCGCCAACTATTACAAGCTGCACGACTGGCAGCCGGGCGAAGCCATCGTCGTGCCCGCGCGCGTGAGCGCCACGCCGGATGCGGCCCTGGTGGACGACATTACGCCCAAGACGCCGATCAGCGAATTTCGCAAGCTCGGTATCCAACCTGCGGGCGAGGTGAAGGACGATGCGCTCGCCGCGCTGCTGCCGCTGGAAACCGAAAGCGGTATGCAGTACTGGTTCGGGCTGAAAAACTTTTACGTCATCACGCGCTACAACCGCAGCACCAATTATGCGATGGCGGTGTATGAGATCGCGCAGGGGATCAGGGCGCGCGTCAAAGGAACGTAGGTCGGAACGCGCAGCGGTTCCGACAACGGTGATGGCATGCAGCGGCTGCTGTCGGAACCGCTGCGCGTCCCGACCTACGTGCGCGCAAACGCCACCACGTGATCCATCTCCAGCCGGATGCCGATTTTTTCGCCGATGGCGTGGTTGTGATGACTGGGCACGAAGGACATGATGCGTCCGCCGCCGGGTAATTCGAGCGTATAAATAAATTCCGCGCCGCGAAACGCTTTCGTCACCACTTTCGCCTGCAAGGGGCTGGCGTCGTCGTGCAGCACGTCGTCGGGGCGCAGCAGCACATCGACGGTGGCGCCGGGGGCGGCCTGCAGCGGCGTGTCGCTGTGCAGCTCACCGAGTTCGAGTTTGACGCGATTGCCTTCCAGCACCACACCCGGCAGAAACGCGCCGCGGCCGATGAATTCGGCGATCTCGCGGTTGGCCGGCTCGTGATACAGCGCATAAGAGGAGGCCCATTGTGCAATGCTGCCGTTCATCATCACGCCGATTTCGTCGGCGAAGGTGAACGCCTCGTTTTGATCGTGGGTGACGAGGATGGTGGTGGTGTGCTGGCTTTTGAGAATGTCGCGCACTTCGATGGAGAGGCGCTCGCGCATTTCAACATCGAGGTTGGAGAACGGCTCGTCCAGCAGCATCAGCGCCGGGCGCGGCGCGAGCGCGCGGGCGAGCGCCACGCGCTGTTGCTGGCCGCCGGAGAGCTCGTGCGGGTAGCGATGACCCATCGCGCCCAGGCCGACAATTTCCAGTAGTTCGGCGACGCGCGTGGCGCGCGTGCCGTTGGTCGCGCCGTGTAATCCGAACGCCACGTTGCGCGCTACGGTTAAATGCGGAAACAAGGCGTAGTCCTGAAACACCATGCCGATACGGCGCGCTTCCGGCGGCACGCTGAAACCGGGCCGGCTGACCACCTCGTTATTGATGACGATCTGGCCTTCGGCAACTTCTTCAAAGCCGGCGATGCAACGCAGGGCAGTGGTTTTGCCGCAGCCGCTCGCGCCGAGCAGGCACGCGATAGCGCCATCGCCGAGGCGAAAGCTGATGTCTTTAAGAACCGTGCGTGCGCCGTAAGACTGGCTGACGTGGTTGATTTCTAGGGTGCCGGACATAAAGGAATTATAATCGATTGCCGATGATAATGATTCTTGTTACAATAAATTATTGTTTTTTATCTGATACTTAGCGGCATTTCTCAGGTCCGTCCAGATCCCTTTTGTTGAGCGCAACAGCGGTATTTTTCCGACATGGTCAGCGTGCAAGGCAACCTCCTTTCGTCCCCGATGGCGCGTTTCCCGGCGCTGCCGCGGCCCACGCTGCTGACCGTAATCGCGGCGCTGGTTGCAGCGGCCATCGCGTTGCCGGTGTTGGTGGTGTTGCAGAATATTTTTGTGCCTGCAGAAACCGGCACGGCGGGCACCTGGCGTCACCTCGTTCAAACGGTGCTGGGCGACTACGTGCTCAACTCGCTGCTGCTGATGGCGGGCGTGGCGTTCGGCGTGATATTCGGCGGTGTGGCTACGGCGTGGATCACCACCATGTGCCGCTTTCCGGGGCGGCGCGTGTTCGAGTGGGCGTTGCTGCTGCCGATGGCAATGCCGGCGTACGTGATGGCGTATGCGTATACCGATCTGCTGCAATTTTCCGGGCCGGTGCAAATGGCGCTGCGCGAGTGGGCGGGGTGGAGCGCGGGGCAATACAGGTTCCCCGATGTGCGTTCGCTGGGCGGCGCGGTGGTGATGTTTGCGCTGGTGTTGTATCCGTACGTGTATTTGCTCGCGCGCGCGGCGTTTCTGGAGCAGTCCGACAGCATGCTCGAAATGGCGCGCGTGTCCGGTTACAGCCCGTGGGGCACGTTTCTGCATGTGGCGCTGCCGTTGGCGCGGCCCGGCATTGTCGCGGGCACCTCGCTGGCCTTGATGGAAACGCTGGCGGATTTTGGCACGGTGTCGTACTTCGGCGTGCAGACCTTCACCACTGGCATTTACCGCGCGTGGTTTTCACTGGGCGATCACACGGCTGCCGCGCAGTTGTCGGCGGCCTTGCTGGGTTTTGTGTTTTTGATTTTGTTGATCGAGCGCATCACGCGTGCGCGCGCCGGTTTTTACACCAGCTCGCAGCGCAAGCAGTTGCGTAACGTCTACCAGTTGCGCGGCGGGTGGGTGCCGCTGGCGGTGGTGTTCTGCGCGATACCTGTGGTGTTCGGTTTTTTGTTGCCTGCGGGCGTGATGTTGCATATGGCGCTCACGGCGGGTGACGCGCAGTTCGGCGCGCGTTATGTGCAATTGACCTTCAACACCGTGACGCTGGCGGCGCTGACGGCGATACTGGCGGTGGTGCTGGCGCTGGCGGTGGGTTATGCCGCACGCTCACGCAGTATCGTGGTGCGCATAGCCAATCGCATTGCGGGTCTGGGCTACGCCGTGCCGGGCGCGGTGATCGCGGTGGGCGTGCTGATCCCGATTACACGGCTGGATCACGCAATAGGCGCGATGGTTGAATCCTTCGGCGGCGCCAATCCCGGCTTGTTGCTCACCGGCGGTATTGCGGCGCTGGTTTACGCGTATCTGGTGCGTTTTTTTGCGGTGGCGTTGCAGTCGGTGGATGCGGGCCTGTCGAAAATCACGCCCAACATGGACAGCGCCGCGCGCTCCCTTGGTCTGGGGCCGGTGGCCACACTCGCGCGCGTACACGCGCCGCTGCTGTGGCGCAGCGCACTGACCGCGGGGCTGCTGGTGTTCGTCGATGTGATGAAAGAATTGCCGGCCACGTTTGTGATGCGGCCTTTCAATTTTGATACGCTGGCGGTGCAGGCGTACACGCTGGCGTCCGACGAGCGGCTGACGGAGGCATCGACGGCGGCGCTGACGATCGTGGCGGTGGGGCTGATACCGCTGATCGTGCTCTCTCGCATGATGCTGGGTTCGCAGCAGAAATCAAAAAATAGTTAATAAAAACATATACTTAACTATGAAGGCGCTGGTAACCGGGTTCGATGCTTTCGGCGGCGACGCGATCAATCCGTCGTGCGTAGCGGTGCAAAGTTTGCCCGCGCGCATCGGCACGCTTGAGGTGGTGACAGCGGTGTTGCCGACATCATTCCGTCGCGCCACCACCACGCTGCGCGCACTGATGCGTCGCGAGCAACCGGATATCGTGTTGTGCGTGGGCTTGGCGGCAGATCGTGCAGCGATCAGCATCGAAAGAGTCGCGGTGAACCTCGACGACGCGCGCCTGCCCGATAACGACGGCGCATGCCCGCGGGACAAGCCCGTAGTGCGCGGCGGCCCGGCGGCGTATTTTTCGTCGTTGCCGGTGCGCAAAATTGTCACGCGGCTGACAGCAGAAAATATTCCGTGTGAACTGTCGATGAGCGCGGGCGCGTTCGTATGCAACCACGTGTTCTACGCCTTGATGCACCTGGCCGCGCAACGCGAACAGCGGCTGCACGCGGGCTTTGTGCATGTGCCGGCGCTGTCGGCGCTGTCACGGGAGCAAATGGTGCGTGCGTTAACGCTGGTTCTCGATAGCACGCGCCGAATGAAGTAAAGCCTGACGGTGCAGCGCACGCTCTATTTCAATACGCGCCGGGCGGCGTCTTGCCTTTGCGGAAATACGGCAGGTAGACGTTGGTGAGATCAAGATAACGCGCGGCCTTGCCGAATTTTTCAATGGCCAGATTGCTGATGTTGATAGCGCGTTGCAACTCGATCATCGCGACGTAATACAAACCGCCGAACTCCGAGCGAAACAGGCGGAACTGCACGGTCTCGGGGCGTCCTTCAAACAGTGCTCGCAAGCCGGTGAGGATGTCGGGAATCGCGGCATCATCGGGCGTATTGAAGCGCAACACGAGTATGCGTGAACACGGGCCTTTTTCGCCGAACAGTGCATTGCCCGGATAGGTTTGCACGCCCAATGTGCGGAAATAGCCGTGACACATCGGCACCAGACGTTTTGACCACGGCGACGTGTTTTTGCCCGAGATAGCTTTGTAGGCGGGGCTTTCGAGCACATCGAGACTTTCCAGATCGTACCACGCGACATAGCGCGGCCAGCCTTCGACGCATACAAAGCGATTGCCGGTGAGAAAGCCGGGCACCTCGGTGCGGCTCGGCAGGTGCTCCATGTCGTACCAGTCGTGAAATTCGCCTTCGATTTCCGGCGGCGGCTCCATCATGCCCATCATCAATGCTGTCATGTCGCTCCCTTATTCAGTGGTGATTTTTGATTTGACGATCAGCGCGGACCATTTTTCAAACTCGCTTTTCATGTGGCGCGCGAGCGTGTCGGGCGTGGACGAGGCGGCTTCCACGCCCTGATGGAACAGCGCTTGTTTGACATCGGCCATGCCGAGAATCGCCACCAGATCCTTGTTAAGCCGCGCGATGGTGGATACCGGCGTGCCGACAGTGGCCGCCATCGCGTACCAGTTGTTGACTTCATAACCCGGCACGCCTGCTTCGGACATGGTGGGCAATTCCGGCAGAAACGCAGAACGTTTCAGCGTGGTGACGGCGATGGCTTTAAGCCTGCCGGTTTTTAAATGCGGCACGGCGGCCGGCGGCGCGGTGAAGATCATCGCGACGCGGCCGCCCATGACATCGAGCATCGCCGGCGCGGCACCCTTGTACGGCACATGCACCAGTTCGATTTTGGCCAGGCTTTCCAGCAACGCTGCTGCAAGGTGCGGTGCATTACCCGCGCCGCCGGAGCCGTAGGTGATGCGTTTCGGTTGCGCGCGCGCCAGCGCGATCAATTCCTTGACGTTATTCGCCGCGACGCCCGGGTGCAGCACCAACACATTGGTGGCCTCGGCCATCATCGTGATCGGCGCGAGATCCTTCAACGGGTGGTAGCCGATGTTTTTGTACAGACTATAGTTGACCGCGAAGGTACCGATAGCGCCCAGGCACAGGGTGTAGCCGTCCGGCGGCGCTTTGGCCAGTATTTCGCCGGCCAGCGAACCCGCGGCGCCGGGGCGGTTGTCGATGACCACGGGCTGCCCGAGCGCGGCGCTCAGTTTTTCGTGTATTGCGCGCGCGGTGGCATCCAGACCGCCGCCGGGTGCGGCGCCGATCAGAATGCGCAGCGGTTTGCTGGGAAAGGTTTGCGCGCACGCTGGACCAACGAGCAGCATGGCGGTGGCCACGGTTGAACCAACTGAAAGAAAGCGCTGCATCACAGTGAAGCGAATCCTACCCTTTATTTGAACCCCGCCCGGTCAAAAATTTTCTGCGCCGCAGGTTGGTTTTTGCCAAGCGCACTGACGTTAAGGGTATCCGCCTTGAATTTTCCCATCTTTTCCAGCGTGCGATTGTTAAGCGGCGCGCTCCCCACCGCCGGCCACTCGTTGTTGCCGCTGGCGAAATAACTTTGCGCGGCGTCGCTGGCCAGATACTCAAGGTATTGGACGGCGGCTGCCTTGTGCGGCGCGTTTTTCAGCACACCGGCCCCCGACACATTGAGATGCGTGCCGAAACTTTTCTGATTGGGCCACACCAACACCACGTTTTCCATCAGCTTGCGGTCCGCAGGTTTTTCGGATGCCAGCAGCCGCGCATAGTAGTACGTATTGGCGAGCGCTACACCGCATTCGCCGGAAGCCACCGCCGTGATCTGGTCGGTGTCTCCGCCCTTGGGCGAGCGCGCAAAGTTGGCCACCACGGCGCGCGCCCAGGCTTCGGCTTTGTCTTCGCCCCAGTGCTCGATCAACGCGCTCATCAACGACAGGTTGTAAACATGGCTGCCGGAGCGCGTGCAGACTTTGCCTTTCAGTTTGGGGTTGGCGAGGTCTTCGTAGTTTTGCACGTCGGCGGCGTTGACTTGATTCTTGTTGTAGACAATAACGCGCGCACGCGTGGAAAAACCAAACCACTGATGGTTTGCCGCGCGCAGGTGCGCGGGTAAACGCGATTGCAGTGTTTTCGATTCGATGGCCTGAAACAAGCCTAGCTGCTCGGCGCGCCACAAACGGCCTGCGTCCACCGTCACCAGGACGTCCGCCGGGCTGGCCGCGCCCTCGTTACGTAGGCGTTCAATCAGCGGGTCTTCTCCGGCTTCGATGCGGTTGAGCTTGATGCCGGTCTGTTTAATGAAGTTGGCGTAAAGCGCCTCGTCGGTTTGATAATGGCGCGACGAGTAGAGGTTGAGGATATTAGTCTGTGCCGACGTAGTGGGGCCGACTGCCAGAGCTGTCGCAGCCAGAGCGAGTGAAAAAAAAGTCCTTAATAACATGATGTTATGAAATCCATGGGGTGTTGGGGAATAAAGAATAACAAGAATCATTCGCATTCGCAAGTGGCGCGAATAGACGCGAGCCATTAGCGTAGCTAGCCTGCAGGCGGGGTTTTAAGTCGATTGGGTAGGAATTACGCGCGGCAAAGCCCGACTGCGCGGGAACCGCCAGCTACAGTGGCAGGCGGCGCGCACCGTCGTAACGGGCTTGCCAGTAACCACTGGTGATGTCCCCAATCTCCACGGTTTTGCCGCGGCTGGGTGAGTGGATAAAGCGGTTTTCGCCGATATAGATGCCGACGTGAGAGGCGGTGGCGCGCATGGTGTTGAAGAACACCAAGTCACCCGGCATCAACTCGTCGCGCATGACGGAAACGCCTTGCCGTATCTGCTCGAAAGATGAGCGTGGCAGCAGCACGCCTGTCGCCTGACGGAATACGAACTGCACAAAGCCGCTACAGTCGAAACCGGTTTCCGGCGTTGCACCACCCCAGCGGTAGGGGATGCCCATAAAGCCCATCGCGTTCAAAACCAGATCCTGCGCGCGACCGAGGAAGGAATTCCCGCGTGCGTCCATGGCAGGGGCGGCAGGCGGACTGGCGTCGTCTGCGTGGGCGGGGGCTGTGGTGGCTGCTAGCGGCGCTGCAAACAATAATGCAGAAATTATGGCGGCAGGTAATCTCATGCACGCAGTCTAACTGCTAACATTATGATTGTAAACACTATTTTATGTTAAAAATGCGGCGCGGCAACAGCCAGAAACCCCGCAATTAGCCCATTATTCAGCTCATTTTAAAACACGGGAAAGTGCGGCCCTTGGTTTTTAGCGCTGTAACTTCAAGGCTTTGCGGATTTCGCGCGCCTTGATCGCGGCAAGGCGGCCTTTTCAGAGCTGCCAAGAAATTTTGCGTTGCAACAAATCTCAGTCTCGCCGGAACCCGGCCTTTCACTTATCCCAGCGCTGCCGCGTACTCGTCGGTGTTAAAGCCGATGAGTAACGTCTTGCCACTCTCCAACACCGGGCGC
This sequence comes from Betaproteobacteria bacterium, assembly GCA_947467315.1. Lineage (GTDB taxonomy): Bacteria > Pseudomonadota > Gammaproteobacteria > Burkholderiales > SG8-41 > UBA5216. The sequence continues at coordinate 11,824 of CANIID010000055.1, forward strand.
TTAATCGCGCTGGGAAGCTCGCTCACCAGGGCTGCGGCTTTGGCGGCATCCAAGCCTTGCTGCCGTGAGGCGGGCAGTTGCCGAAACGTCATGCCTTTGGTGTTGACGACCTTTTCCCAGCCGGCTTGCTTAATCCAGGCCTTGAGCCGGTCTTCGGGTGCGCCGAGCTTTTTGTAATCGTGAAATGTGTATGCGATGCCGTTGCCTTCGAGCCACGCGAAGGCTTTTTTCATCGTGCTTCAGTTTTTGATGCCGTAGACGGTGACCATGGTTGTTCCTTGTTTTAGAAGTGAGTTAGGAAGTGAGAAATTCACGCACAATGTTAATTTGATCGTCGGCCTGCAACATCGGCGCGTGGCCTATCCCCGCGAGCTCGACCAGCCGCGCCTTGGGGCCGCGCTGCGTCATCGCTTGTGCGGTGTCTTGCAGCAGCAAATCCGAATTCGCGCCGCGTAACAGCAGTGTGGGGCAGGTGATGTGATCGTAGTCGTTCCACAATTCAATATCGTTGAGCGGGCCTTGCTGGAACGGTGCCGCGATTCCCGGATCGTAGTTCATCACCACGTGCCATCGGCGTTTTGCTTCGCGTTGTAGCGCGTCAGGTGATCCCACTGCGCGTCGGTGTGCGGGCCGAACGATGCTGACACGTAGCGCACGTACGCATTGGCGTCTGCCAGCGTGTTGAACGTGGGCGACAGGCCGACATATTTGCCGATGCGTTCCAGCGCGGCTTTGGGTATCAGCGTGCCGACATCGTTCAGCACCAGTTTACGTACCGGCGTGCGCGCCAAGCTCGCCAGCAACATGCCGATCATGCCGCCCATCGAGGTGCCCACCCAGAGGATTTCGCGCTCAGTTGCGTGCTCCGCGTCGGCGGTGAGCCGCGCCAGCAGCGTGTTGATGTCGGCAAGATACTGCGGCAAACCGTAGTGTTGTTTGTCGGCCAGCCATTCGCTTTGCCCGCGCCCTACGACATCCGGGCACACTACGCGAAATTCCGTTTCCAGCGATTGCGCCAGCGCATCAAAATCGCGGCAGTTTCGCGTGAGGCCGTGTACGCAGATCACGATACGCGGGTTCGCGCGCTGGCCCCACTCGGTGTAGTGCATCTGATGCAGGCCGGAAGGGCTTAGACACTGGACGACATGTTCTTGCATGATTTTCAGGAGGAGCAGCTTACCGCGATGTCTTTGGCCCAGTCGGGCGGCGGCGCGGCGTAAGTCTCGAAGTCTGGCTGTTCGTCGAACGGGTGTTGCAGCAGCGCGAGCAGGCGGTCGATTTCGGAAAAATCCTTGTGCTGCTCGGCTTTTTCAATGGCCACTTGTGCAAGATGATTGCGCAGCACGTATTTCGGGTTGACTGCTTTCATGCGCGCATGGCGGTCGGTGTCGTTGCTGGATTCCGCAGCCAGTCGCGAAGCATAGCGCGTGGCCCACGCATCGAAGGCGCTGCGGTTGGCCATCAGATCGCGCGCCGCATCGGTGCTGTCGCGACTCAGTGCGCGGAAAAATATCGTGTAGTCGGTGCCGTGTTCGGCCAGTAGCCCGAGTAAATCGCTCACCAGCGTGTCGTCGCCTTCCATCGCTTGTGCAAGGCCGAGTTTCGCGCGCATCAGCGCCGCGTGTTTTTCCAGGAACGCGCCTTCATAACGCGCCAGCGCCGCGTTGCATTTTTCGGCGTCGATCAGCGGCGTCAGCGCCTGCGCCAGCCGCGAGCAATTCCACAGCCCGATGTAAGGCTGATTTTCATAGGCATAGCGGCCCTGATCGTCCGAGTGGTTGCAGATGTGGCCGGGGTTAAACGCTTCCATGAAGCCGAACGGGCCGTAGTCGAGCGTGAGTCCCAAAATCGACATATTGTCGGTGTTCATTACGCCGTGGCAAAAGCCCACGGCTTGCCACTGCGCGATCAGCCGCGCGGTGCGCTCGACGACTTCGATGAGGAATTGTTCGTAGGCATCCGGCGTGCCTAAGCACTGGGGGAAATGTTCCTCGATGACGTGATCGGCTAGCAGTTTCAGGTTTTCGTGCTGCTGTCTCGCATAAAACACCTCAAACGAGCCGAAGCGCACGTGGGATGGCGCGAGGCGCAGCAACACTGCAGCGGTTTCCGGCGTTTCGCGATACACGGGCTCGTCAGCGCCCGCGATGCCGAGCGCGCGCGTGGTGGGGATGCCCAGCGCGTGCATTGCTTCCGAACACAGGTATTCGCGGATGGTGGAGCGCAGCACGGCGCGTCCATCGGCGGTGCGCGAGAACGGCGTTTCGCCCGCGCCTTTGAGTTGAAGTGTCCATCGCTCGCGTTTGGCGTTGACGATTTCGCCGAGCAAAATGGCACGACCGTCGCCGAGCTGCGGCACAAAGGTGCCGAACTGATGGCCGGCGTAGAGCATCGCGAGTGGCTCGGCGCCGGGCGGCACGAGGTTGCCGGCCAGCATGTTTAGGAAACGTTCGCTGTGTGTTTCGGCGGCATCAAGGTCGAGTAGCGCGGCGGCGTCGTTGCTGACGCTGACCAGATACGGTGCGGCGAGTGGGGTGGGATCGATCCGGCGATAAAAAGCCGGCGGCAAGCGTGCAAAACGATTGTCGAAACCGTTATCGAACAGGCGCATGTTACTGTTTTGTGGTGTAGCCGGCATGGGGTGCATGAGGTAGATTATAGGCCGGAGTTGTTTAACTTGAGCAAGGAATGATCGTGGACAAATCGATTTGGGCGAATTGGTACAACCTTCCCGGCAGCGACAAAAAAGGGTTTCTCGATTGGCTGCACAGCCAATACATGCCCAAGATACTGGCGAATCCCGGCGTGCTGTGGGCTGCGCACTATAAGGTGGATCAAAAGCCAACCGCGCATCGCATCACATGCACACCGGATCCGGCGGTGGGCAAGGGCAACGACTACATCTTGTTGTTTGGCGGCGAAAGCACCCATGCATTCTCGCGCGATGCGCTTTCGTTCGTGCGCGGCACGACGGATCGCTGGACCGCGCAGCTATCGGCCGAGGACAAAAAGATGCTGGCCCTGCGCACCGACGTGCGCGTGAGCATCATGACCGAAGAAGCGCGCGTCCATGGGCCGGAGTGCGGTCAGCGCGAAGGGCGGCGGATGCCCGCGCCGTGCATTCAGATGGGCAGCTTTAACGGTCCTACGCCGGAAATCGAGGAAGAGTTGCTGGCGTGGTACGCCGATTGGCGCATGGCGTCGATGGCGAAAATGCCCGGTTGTCTGGGCATGCGCAAGCTGGTCGGCACCGTGGGATGGAATAAGCACGGCGTGATCTATGAATTTCTCTCGCTCGAGGCGCGCCGGGCCGCAGTGGCCCAGGTGCCGGTGCTCTATCCGGAAATGGAAGCGTGGACCAATACCAGCGTGCCGAAACTGGTGCATGCCTTTGGCTCACCGCATGTGGCCGAGCGGATTTTTGTGCTGGAAAAGTAATTAAAATTACTTATTAAAATCATATACTTATGATTTAATGCGGCAGTTTTGTAGGTTGGGCCGCCAAGCCCAACACAACCGCCGCGAAACCCGAAGGCATTACCGCGTGGTGGCCACGTATTCGTCGTCGCCCTGATGTTCGCGCTCGAATTTGAGGAATTCAAAGTAACCGCATTTCGTGCCGTAGGGATAGGTGCGGCACGGATGCGGACGCGCTTCATACACGGAACAGCGGCGGTGCTCGCTATTAAAAAATATGCAGGCCGAGGTGAACGATTCGTCGGCGTGGTGGCGCAACACCACTTTGCCTTCATCCACCTTGGTGTAGCGTTTTTCCGCGACCTCGGGTGTGACGTTCAGATGTTTGGCCAGACGCTTGATGTCGTACTGCGACACTTCGATGTGATCGTAGGTGCAGCAATAGCCGGGGCATTTGCTGCAATCGTATTGATTTTTTTTCATGGGGAGCCTTTGTCGTGAAGGAGCGGATTATCCGCTTGATTTTGCGTTATGTCGTCCCGCCGCGCTATCCATGAGGTACGTGCCCAGCGCCGCCCAATCGCGGTCGCCGTAGCCGGCCGCGATGGCGGCGAGGTGCTGCGTGCGCAGCAGTTCCGCCGTGGGCATGGCCACGCCGAGGTCGGCGGCGGTTTGCTGCGCGAGTTCGACATCTTTCAGGCCGAGATGCAACGGAAAGGTTGGGTTCGATGGATTATCCAGCATCAGCCCGCCGTAGCTCTTGAACGCGGGCGCGTTCATGCTGGTGCTGGTGATGATATCGAAAAACACCCGCGGCTCGACGCCGGCTTTTTCCACCAGTGAAAATGCTTCGCCGAGACTTTCGATAATCGTCGCCAGCAGGAAATTACGCGCGGCTTTGACAGCGTTGGCCTTGGGCGCTTCGTCGGCCACGTGAAACCAGCGCCGGCCCAGCACCTCGAACAGCGGCTCGCATCGCGCCATCGCGGATGGCGCGCCCGCCGCGATGATGTCGAGTTCCCCGCGCGCGGCAAATTCCGGGCGGCCGAACACCGGCGCCGACACATACGGCGAGCCGTGCTGGCGGTGCAATTGATCCAGTTGCTGCCCCATGCGCAGGCTGACGGATGCCATATTGAGGTGTACCGTTTCCAGCGGCAGTTGCTGAGCCAGACCGGCGGTGATCCACAAGCCCTCGACCGATGCATCGTCGGCGAGCATGCTGATCACCACCTCCGTGGCCAGTGTCTCGGCGGGCGTATTTGCCACAACGGCGCCACGGGCGGCAAACGTCTCCGCGACAGCGCGCGTGCGGTTCCACAGCACCAGTTGATGCCCGCTGTCGATCAGCCGCGACACCATGCCGCGGCCCATTTGTCCGAGGCCGATAAAGCCGATCTTCATCCGTGTCGCTCCCTGTAAGCGCTGATTGTGCCGCGAACCTCGGCAAAACGATAGCGCACAGGCCATTCTGCAGTGTGCGCTACAATGCGCCTCTGCGTTTTCTGTGGGAGGATGGCGTGAAAAGAAATTTTTCGTTGCTGTTGTTCGCGGTGTCGATGGTGGTGCTGTGCAGCGGTCAAGCCGTCGCGCAAAATTACCCCAATAAAACCATCCGCATCGTACTGCCGTGGCCGCCGGGCGGCATCACCGATGTCATCATGCGCGCGGTGAATATTCATTTGTCCGAGGTGTTCGGCCAGCAACTGGTGATCGACAACCGCGCCGGCGCAGGCGGCACGCTGGGCGCGGCCATCGTGGCGAAAGCGCCCGCCGACGGCTACACGTTGCTGATGCACGATATCGCCAGCCAATGCATTTCAGCCACGCTGTACGGCAGCAAATTGAACTACGATCCCATGAAAGATTTTCAGCCGATCATGATGGTCGCGGGATCGCCGATGGTGCTGGTGGCGAATCCGTCGCCACAGGTGCGCACCTTGCCGCAGTTGATACAACTGGCGAAATCGCGTCCCGGCCAACTGAGTTACGCCTCGTCGGGCGCGGGTTCGATCACGCATCTGGCTGCCGTGCGCATGCAAAAAATGAGCGGCGTCGATCTCTTGCATGTGCCGTTCAAGGGCAGCATACCGGCCGCTTCTTCGGTGATGAGCGGCGAAACCTTCATGTCGTTTTCCACCATACCGGCGTCGTTGTCGCACGCCAAGAATGGTCGGCTGGTGATGATCGCGCAATCGTTCGCGAAGCGTGCGCCACAAATTCCGGATGTGCCGACGCTCGCGGAAACGCTGGGCGATTTTGACCTTGGTTTTCTGTCGGGCCTGTGGGTGCCGGCGGGAACGCCGCGCGCCATCGTGGATAGGCTGCACGCCGAGACCCTGCGCGCGATGGAGCAGCCTAAAGTAAAGGATATCCTGACCGCCAACGCGGCAATTCCCGGACGCCTGTCCACGCAGGAATTCACGGAATACATGGCGCGCGAAACGCGTAACTGGGGCGACATCGTGCGCAGTTCCGGCGTGAAAGTTGAGTAAACGATTTTTTTTAACCAGAGAGAGTCAACATGGATTTAGGCATCAAGGGCAGGGCGGCCATCGTCACCGGCGCAAGCCGCGGTATCGGGCGCGAAACCGCGCGGCAGTTTTTGGAGGAAGGCGTGCGCGTGATGATCTGCGGGCGCAATGCCGAGACGCTCGAAAAAACGCGCGCCGAGTTGGCAAAACAAACGGGCGGCGAAGTGCATGCCGTGGTGGCCGATATGACGATAGAGGCGGACATCGCCAAACTGGTGGCGGCCGCGCAACAAAAATTCGGCACGGTCGATATTCTGATTAACAACGCCGGCCAGATGTATTCGGGCCGCTTCGCCGCCATGACCGACGCCGGTTTGAAAGAACAATTTGAGACCAAAATTTTTGGTTTCCTGCGCGCGATTCGTCTGGTGTATCCGATCATGAAGGCGCAGAAGTGGGGCCGCATCATTAACATTATCGGCGGCGCGGGCAAAGAGCCGGATCCGTATATGTTCGGCAGTGGCATCACCAACAGCGGCTTGCTCAACATCACTAAATCACTGTCCACCGAATTCGGCGAAGACAATGTACTGGTGAATGCCATTTGTCCGGGCTGGGTCGCGACCAATTTGTGGGAGCGCAATGCGGAAGGCTTGAAGGCCGACCTGCAAGTCAAAACCGAAGAAGAAGCGCGCCGCCTGGCCGCACGCAAAAATTCGCTGAACCGTTTCGGCAAGCCCGAAGAACTCGCCAACGCGATTGTGTTTTTGTGCTCGGAGCGTTCGAGCTATATTACCGGCGTGTCGCTGAATCTCGACGGTGGACGTTTGAAGGGGTTGTGGTAAATCTTCATAAGTATCTGTTTTTAAATGATAAAATGTGATTTCCGCAAAACGCTGAACGAGGACGCCTCATGAAAACGGCAGTGTGTGCATGCTGTGTGTCGTTGTGTGTGATGGCCACCGCTGCACACGCGCAGCCGCGCGCGCCTGCCGACGCGGCGAGTTTTCCGACTCGCCCGATACGCGTGGTGGTGCCCAGCGCGCCCGGCGGCGGCACGGATATCGTGGCGCGCTTGATCGGACAGGGGCTCACCGAGAGCTGGGGGCAAACCGTGGTGGTGGATAACCGTGGCGGCGCGGGCGGAATGCCGGCGGTGACGATGGTGGCCAAGGCATCAGCAGCGGACGGCTACACCATGCTGCTCGGCAGTAACGGCCACGTGTCGTTCGCGCCGGCGATTTATCGCAACCTGCCATTCGATCCGCAGAAAGACCTCGCGCCCGCATCGCTGGTGGCGAATCAGGCGTTTGTGGTGGCGGCGTCGCCGTCGTTGCCGGCGGCGAATTTGCAGGAGTTTATTGCGCTGGCGCGAAACAGTCCCGGCAAGTTCAGTTACGCATCCGGCGGCATGGGCTCGGCATCGCATCTGGGTACGGAAATGATGCGCATGGCCGGGGGCTTCACCTTATTGCATGTGCCGTACAAAGGCACCGGGCCCGGCTTGGCTGCGATCATGGCGGGCGAAATTCAGATTCTGCTGGTAGGGCTGGCGACGGTGCTGCCCCACGTGCGCGCCAAAAGTGACAAGGTTAAAGTATTCGCTGTGACCGGCACGAAGCGCGCGCAAGCGGCGCCGGAAATTCCCACCGTGGCCGAATCGGGCTTGCCGGGCTATGCATTCGATGTGTGGTACGGCATGGTGTTGCCGGGTGCCACGCCGCGTTACATCGTGCAAAAAACCAGTGCCGAGATCATGCGCCTGCTCAAAGCGCCCGCGCTGCGCGAGCGTTTCGCGGCGGCGGGACTGGAGCCGTCTGGCAGCACGCCAGAGGCGTTTGTCAGTCAGTTGCAGCGCGAAATTCCGACTTGGCGTAAAGTGGCTAAAGAGGCCAATATTCAAGCCGATTGAACTTCTGTTGCAGTGCGAAAACCATTTGATTTTAACGGGAAATATCGGTAACGTAGCTCTTGTAAACCCCAATTTTGACCGCACCTGAAATTTGCGTTGAACCTCACATTGAACCCTACTGAGCGGAGCCCCCAATGACCACCGAAACTAGCGAAGGCACCATCGCCAAAGAAAAAATTGTGCAGGATTTCAAAACCGTTTATTCGGATGTCGAAGAACTGCTGCGCGCCACCGCCAGTCAGACCGGCGAAAAAATCGGCATCCTCCGCGAACGTCTGCAAGAGCATATGCACAAAGCGAAAGATCGCCTGGCTGACACCAAGGACGTGGTGGTGGTTAAGACCAAGGAAGCCGCGCGCGCCACGGACGAGTATGTGCATGACAATCCCTGGCACGCAGTGGGCATTGCCGCTGGCGTCGGGCTGGTGATTGGTCTGTTGATTGGCCGTCGCTAAACCTGCATTCGCCACGCACACGTAACCTTGATGGAAGCTCCGTCGCCGGAGGGCGCACCCCAGGGCGGCTCGTCGCACGGCGGTCTGTTCAGCTCGTTGCGCGGCTTGTTGGCGACGCTGCTGGCCACGGGCCGCACGCGGCTGGAGCTGCTGCAAGTCGAGCTCGAAGAAGAAAAGCTGCGGCTCGCGGGCATCGGCGTGCTGGCGGTGGCGGCGGTGTTTTTTCTTGCGCTGGCGATACTGGTATTGACCTTTTTTGTCATCCTGCTGTTCTGGGACACGCACCGGGTGATGGCGACAGGTCTCATTGCGCTGGTGTACCTGATCGCGGGGCTGTGTTGCGCGCTCGCTGCGCGGTCGCGCGCAAAATCGAAATCCACGTTGTTCGCGGCCAGCCTCGCGCAACTGGATGCGGATCGCAAACGTTTGTCGCAGTCTGACTAACCAAACGCATAGATCGCCATGTCAGCAGCGCAGCAAGTCACTCTCGCAGTGCGTAAAGAACGTATCGTGGTGCGTGCGGGCCAGCAGCGAGAGCAACTCGCGCAGTGGGGTGAGCGGCTCAAGAAGCCCTGCGCGATTGCCGATAAAGCAGTAGATGCCGGGCGTTATGTGAAAGCGCATCCGTGGACGGCAGGCGTTGCGGTAGGCGCAAGCGTGCTGCTGGGGCGCCGCCATTTGTTTCGCGTGGCGCGTTACGGCTGGAGCGCGTGGCGTGCGTGGCGCTTCGTGGGCGGCTGGGCACGGGAGAGGGGTTTAGTAAATCGTTTTAAAAACAAGTAGTTAATAATAGGTGCCATGTCCAGGCTGGGGGAAATCGGTAGATCCACTTCGCGTGCTTTCACCACGGTGCGTGACTTGTCTACGCGTGAACGGCAAAGGCTGGTGAAAGAATTCAGTCAGGTGAGTGGCCTGATGCCGCTGTTGATGAAGCCGCGTAACAAGCAGCAGTGGACGCGCGACGACAAGGCGCAACTGACGGTTCATCTCAAGCAATTGTCTGCGCTCAGTCCGTATCTGGTGGTGCTGGTGATGCCGGGCGGACTGCTGGTACTGCCGGCGCTGGCTTGGTGGCTGGACCGGCGCCGTCTGCGGGACCGCGCCGCTGCGTAATCCTGAGTCAGAAATTTGCAGCAGAATTTCTTTGCCTGCGTGCTGCGGCTTTGGCGGACTTCTCGACGGGTGCCCAACCCGGTCCCGCCGCCATTCGCGCCGCAACGTGCACGCAAAAAAAAGCCACCGACCGTGCCTTTCTACCTTACTATTTCTCTACGAATTTCCGACTCAGGACACTGGACATGTTAGCCGCATTGTTGTGGTTGAGTCCCTTCATCGCGCTGGCCGTTATTGTATGGCTGTACCGGCGCAAAACGGCCGAGCGTGAAGCGGCCAGCAAAGCACGTCTCCAGGAATTTTTAACTCAGACGCCGTCCGCAACAGGTTCCCTGCCTGCGCCGCCGGTTTTACCGGCGGCGGCGGCCGCACCGGTGCAATCCGCCGTGAGCTTTGCGGTTCGCGAACGTATGTTGCCGCCGCCGCAAACGCTGTTGTACTACCTGCTGAAAGCGAATTTGTCCGATTACGAGGTCCTGGCGCAAGTCAGCATGGCGTCCGTCATGGATGTGCCCGCCCATGTCGGCGGTTTTGAGCGCGAGACGCGCCAGCGCCGGCTCGCGGCTACGGTGGTGGATTTCGTGGTGTGCGATAAATCGTTCAAGGCGGTTGCGGTGGTACATGTGGTTCAACGTGACGCGCATGAAGGCAGCGCTGCGGACAGTCTTGCGTTTGCGCGCACCTGTTGTGAGTCTGCCGCGCTCCGCTGGGTAGAGGTGGCACCGACCGCGCTGCCCAAGCGCGAAGACATCCGACTGCGGGTGCTAGGCGTATAAGGCGTACGCCGGTAGAACATTTGTAAGCGTCCGGGAATCCCGTATTGACGCCGAGCTGCGCGATGAAGATTGCTGATTTTCGACCAGAGATGAGTCGAAGGCAGGTCGAAGTCAGGCCGCCCTGGGTTTCCAGTTAAACGGCAGCAGCTCAGTGAGGCGGTCAACGCGAT
>CANIID010000056.1 GCA_947467315.1 Betaproteobacteria bacterium
CGCGCGCTTCGATACGCTTTCGCTTGGAAAGAATCCGCAGATTTCGATCATCATCGGCACTCAACTTAACTGGCTTGGCAACTCGCATGGCACTGATCTCCTTTTTCGTTGGAGTTCAGGTCGCCATATAAGTTCCGTTATTTATGATACACTACACTAGATCATTTTGTCGTCGGCGCGGACAGCACCATGTCGTTCGCGGAGCGGGGGTTGTTATAAGTATATGTTTTTAAACGATTATTTTTTCTAAAAAATAACCGTTTCAACGAACTTGGCGCTGCGTTTCGGTAGCAGACGAGTCCTTGAGTGAACCCCCTGTTTTCGTGTAGAATTCGCCCCCTTTGGACGTGCTTTGCACGGTTCGCCTTTTTTCACCGTTCTCGTTTCATATTTCACGGTTTTGAGGATTCATCATGTCACGCATATGTCAGGTTACCGGCAAGAAGCCAATGGTCGGGAATAACGTTTCCCACGCCAACAATAAAACCAAGCGGCGCTTTTTGCCGAATTTGCATTCCCGCCGTTTTTGGGTGGAGAGCGAAAACCGTTGGATACGCCTGCGCGTTTCCCAGACTGGCCTGCGTACCATCGACAAAAACGGCATCGACGTTGTGCTCGCTGATTTGCGCAGCCGCGGCGTTGCGGTCTAACTCACCCCCCTTCAGCGGAGACCACCATGCGCGAAAAAATCAAACTCGAATCGTCTGCCGGCACCGGCCACTTTTACACCACCACCAAAAACAAGCGCACCAAGCCGGAAAAAATGGAGATCAATAAATTCGATCCCATCGCGCGCAAGCACGTGCCTTACAAGGAAGCGAAGATCAAGTAGACCTTCGCACTCAATAAAAAAGCCCGCGGTTGCGGGCTTTTTTATTTTTACCGTGCCTCACGCCACTACGCGTAGCAACGTAACGTCTTTGAGAACTCCTGCAACGGCACGATACCGCTGTTGTCGGCGCGATGGCACCAGTCTTCCAGCGTATGCACCAACTGCTCCTTGGTCGCGGTGGAGCGCTGCCATACGCCGGCAAGTTCGTCGCGCATGGTGTACACGGTGGAAAGCACTTTGCTCTGGCTGATGACCTGCGCGCGTTCCGCGCGTTCGGTTTCCGGCAGGGCGGCGGCATCGATGTTGAGCCAGCGCTTGAGCCGTGCGCCATCCACGCTGACGGCACGTGCCTTCAACGCCTGCATCTCGGCGGCGCAGGTCACGCGCAACGAACGGGCATAGCGCGTCACCACATCGTAACGATGCGTAATCACCGCCTGTAGCGTATCAACGTCACATTGCGTCTTGGTGCTGACGAGGCGCACCCTGGGCGCGATTTTTTTCACCGTGGCCAGGCCGACGATTTCGAGTATGCGGATATACATCCAGCCGATATCGAATTCATACCAGCGGTTGGACAGCTTCGCAGACGTGGCGTAGGCATGGTGATTGTTATGCAGCTCTTCGCCGCCGATCAGAATCCCCCACGGCACGACATTCGTGCTGGCGTCTTCGGACTGGAAATTACGATAGCCCCACCAGTGGCCGATGCCATTGATGACGCCCGCAGCGAGAAACGGTATCCACATCATTTGCACGGCCCAGATGGTGATGCCGATCGGGCCGAACAGGATGGTGTTGATTACCAGCATTGAGCCGATACCGTAACGGTCATGCACGCCGTAGACATTTTTTTCCAGCCAGTCGTCGGGCGTGCCGTGGCCGTAGTGTTCCAGCGTATCTTTGTTGGAGCCTTCCACGCGATACAGTTCGGCGCCCGTCATCAGCACGCGCTGGATGCCGAAAATTTGCGGGCTGTGCGGATCATCAACGGTTTCGCACTTCGCGTGATGCTTGCGGTGAATTGCGGTCCAAGCCTTGGTGGTCATGCCGGTCGTGGCCCACAGCCAGAAGCGGAAGAAGTGGCTGACAATCGGGTGCAGATCCAGCGCGCGATGCGCGGAATGGCGGTGCAGATAAATAGTGACTGCTGCGATGGTGATGTGGGTCAACCCCAGCGCGGCGGCGATATAACCCCACCACGGTAAATCAAGCAAACCTGTGTACATAAATCTCCTCGTTTACACCTTGTGTACGCGCGCAGTCTACCGAAGTTCATCGGGCGCGGATAGTGCTATCTGAGGGCGATATTGATCAATATCAAGTTATTGTTTTATTGGCACATTTCAGGGCAATTCCGCCGTATTCGTGCCCGAATTGGGTGCGCCCACCAGGCGCACCGTGCGTTGCGGGTAAGGAATCTCGATTTGGTGCTGCCGGAACGTGCGCCAAATGTCCAGTTGCAGGTCTGAACGCAGGCCGACGGTGCCGGTGTGCGGGTCGTCCACCCAGAAGCCCAGTTCGAGGTCTACGCCGCTGTCGGCCAGACGCACCAGCACGGCTTTTGGCGACGGGTCGGCGAGGGCGCGTGCCTGGCGCAGCGCCACTTCTTCCATCAGCCGCATCGCGTGTTCAAGATCGCTGTCGTAGCCCACTTGCACTGCCACCGCATGACGCACGCGCTTATCGGTGTAGGACTGATTCACTACTGTCGAGGTGATCAGCGTGTCGTTCGGGATAATGGCTTCCACGCCCGCCAGGCTGCGCACCACCACGTAGCGTGCGGTCATCTTGGTCAGTTGGCCGGTATGATTGTCGATAGTCACCAGATCGCCGAGCGACACCGAACGATCCATCAAGATGATAAAACCGCTGATGTAATTACTGGCGATTTTTTGCAGGCCAAAGCCCAGGCCCACACCGAGCGCGCCGCCGAATACGCTGAGCACCGTGAGATCGATGCCCACTGCGGGTAGCGCGATCAGTATCGCCACCAGCACCAGCAGCGCTTGTGCCAGCTTGGAAATCATTACCCGCAGATTGATATCGAGATCGGCGGCGGCCATCGCGCGCGCTTCCACAAAACGTCCGAGCCACAGCGCGATCAACAATGTCGCCAGCACCGACAGCACCGCCTGCAGTATCAGCAGCAGCGAAATGCGCTGCTTGCCCACCGAAAAGCCAAGGGCATCGAGGAATTTCAGTAGATCCGGCAACAGCCCGGCGATGTACAACGCAAAGCCGATCCACACCACGGCGGCGATGAAGCGTATCGACTGATCGCGCCAGCCGCTGGGCGCAAACACTTCGCGCAGCATCACCACCACCAGCCGAATCAGGATCGCGGCGGTGAGCAGCGCCACCATCAAATCGAGTAGCGTTTGTGCGCCGGGGATAAGGGCGCGCACGGCCATGATCAGCAGCAGCGCGACCAGCGGAAGTTGAATCGCCGCCAGTGCATCGCGCCCCACCGTCGGCGAGTTTTCCATCGAGGCGATACGCGGTTGCAGTAACTTGCCCGCGAGCCATGCCAGCAGCAGGCTGACCACCGTAGCGGCAACCTGCCATAAAAACGCAACGTCGTGCAGGTCGGACCAAAGATTGGCCAGCAGATTGGGTAGCGGTGGCGGCGTTAGCATGACGGAGATTGTCAGGATGTTCGCGAAGATTCTAGCATGCGACTAGCGCGCAATTGTTGCGCTACGCGCGTGTGATGACCGCGCCAAAAAATCCATCCGTGCCGTGTTGGTGTGGCGTTAGCTTTAGATATTTTCCAGTCTGCAATGCGATTTTTTGTTGTGTCAGCACACTGTCGCAATCGACGATGCTGAATGCCGGGTTGGCGGCGGCGAACGTCTCGATGATCCCTTCGTTCTCTTCCGCCAGCAGGCTGCATGTAGCGTACACGAGGCGACCGCCGGGTTTTAACAAGGCCGCGGCGGCGTTCAGAATCGCAGTTTGTTTGACCACGAGTTCCGCCACGCTCTGCGGCGATTGCCGCCATTTCAAATCGGGATTGCGGCGCAGCGTGCCGAGCCCGCTGCACGGCGCATCGACCAGCACGCGGTCGGCTTTGCCGCCGAGGCGCTTGATGCGGATATCGGTTTCGCGCGCGATGACTTGCGCGCGCAGATTCGACAAGCCCGAACGCGCCAGTCGCGGTTGCAGTTTTTTCAGACGCGCCGCAGAGGTGTCGAAGGCGTAGAGGCGGCCGCGGTTGTGCATCATCGCGCCGAGCATCAGTGTTTTGCCGCCGGCGCCGGCGCAGAAATCGATGACGAAGTCGTGGCGCGTGGGCGCGAGCAGGCAGCACAGCAACTGGCTGCCTTCGTCCTGCACTTCAATGGTGCCGTCGAGGAACATTGGCAGACGGTTGATCGCGGGCCGGCCATCGATACGCAAACCGCAAGGCGAAAACGGCGTAGGTGTTGCGGTGATGCCGTTGGCGGCGAGTGTCGCCAACACGTCGTCGCGCTTGGCGCGCACGGTGTTTACGCGCAGATCGAGCGGCGCGGGCGACGCGAGTCCGCGGCCCAGTTCCAATATTTCTGCGGCGGAATGGTTGAGCGACAGTTTTTCCACCACCCAATCCGGCAGCTCGGCCTGCACCGGTAGCGGCAAGTCGTCGGTGTTCGCGCTTTTGATTGCGGTGACGGTTTCATCGTCGCCTCGCCGCAGCAACGGCGCCAGCTCGCGCGAGTTAAGGCCTTGCGTACGCGCCATCCACGCCAGCAGCAGCGCGCGCGCGGCGCCGTTATTGCTCAGGTGATCGAGCATGCGTTTTCTGCGCAGCACGCCGAAGATGGCTTCGGCGATAAAGGCGCGGTCGTTCTGGCCGAGTTCGCTGTGCTCGCGAAAATAGCGGCTGACGACGCCATCGGCGGGGTAGTCGAACTTCAGCACCGCTGTCAACACATGCACGGCGGTTTCAAACTGCGCGGGGGTGAATTTCAAGATAAAGCCTGACGCGCGATGGTTTGCGCAAAATGGTGGCCGAACGTTAGCGAGCGGTAGCGAATATTAATCGCTGATGGTGATTTCGGTAACGACTTGTTCGCCAGTGGGCGCGCCGTCGCGTCCGATAAAGCGGATGCGCACTGGCAGATAGCGATAGTCTGCCGCCAGCCAGATTTCCATGCTTTCGCCGCCCTCGCGCCGCACCTGTTTTACCGGCAGCGTGCGGATGTTGCCCATGGGGGTGAGCAGCGTTTCTTCGGCCATCACATCCAGCGCATAGTTTTCAAAGCGCGTGCCGTTGGTGATGGCAATTTGCACGCGTCCCGCAGGCGGCGGTGCGAGCGCGAGTTGATACATGAAACTCAAAATGTCCTGACTGCCCGCAGGCAATGCTGCGTTGCGTTGCGTCGCGCCGCTGCCGAGCGTGATGCTGTTTTTGTCCCAGTCGAAGCGTACCGTGGATTCATTGGTTTGCCCGCTGCGGATGCGGCTTGAGACGAAACTCTCCGGACGCAGGCCGTGTTCGGTCATGCGTCCGCTGCTGCGAAAAATGCGCTGTTCGTTACGAAACAGGCTGGCGAGACCGCTGGTGCCGGACGTGCTTTCGAGTTTGTAGGTGTCGGCGCTGGTTTCCCAGCTTTGTATCGTGCGCGCGACTTCAAATTTGTTGGTGCCCATGTAGAGCGCGTAGGCAATGCGCCCGCGGCGTGGCAGGCTCTTGATGGCGGCGCGTTCCGGCATGAAGGTGCTGGGCGCGGCGTCGGCGATCACGATGGGCTCTGGCGCCGGCGCTTCTGCTTCCGCAGTCTCGGCGGGCTCCGTGTTCGCCGGCGTTTCCGCTACGGGCGCGAGCATGGGAAACGGACTGAGCGTATCGGAAATAACCGGCCGAGGTGCCGCAGCAACGGTTTGTTTTTTCAATGGCGCCGCAGCGGGTTTTACCGGCGGCGGTGGAGGCACGGGGATTTCCGGCAGATGTTCCAACCGCGCCTGCAACGGCAGCGGTTCGGACGCCTTGGATGGCAGGTGCAGCCAGCCGCCCGTGAACGTCAGCGCATGCGCCAGCGCCGACAGGATCAAGGCGGCAACGAAGAGGCGTGACGAGCGTTTCAAAGTTTCACGTCCAGCCGCGTAACGACCTGCTCGTAGCGCACGCCGTCGTCTTCGACGATCAGCACTTTGACCGGCAGGTTGTGAAACTCCGGCGCCAGCCAGATTTCGGTCTGCGCGTCGCCTTGCTCGCGTTGCTTCACCAGGTGCAGTGTGGGCAGGCGCTTTAACGGTGTGTCGATGTGTACATCCGCATGCACGTCGTAGCGGTAACGATCGAGCTTGCGGCCATTGGTCATCGCGAATTCCACGGTGCGCGGCTTGCTTTGCATCAGATACATGAGTTGATACATGACCGACAGCCGATCCTGCGTCGCGCGCGGCAGCGCCACGGTTTGCCTGATGCCGTCGTGGTTCATGGTGAGTGTGTCGGTTTTCCAGTCGAACGCGACATGGGCGATGGCATTGCCGCGGGTTCCCTCAAAGCGCAGCGGGCGCAGACCGTCCTTGGTGCTTTCGCCGCTGCTGAAGTACGTCACCGGGCGGCGTTGCGCCAGTGCGAGCAGCCCGATGGCCTTGGCCTCACTCGTGGCGTGATAGGCGCCGTCTTTGACTTCAAAGTTCTCGTTGATGATGCCGATGTGCGTGCCGTTGCGAAACAGGTTGTACGAAATCGACACCGTCGTCGGCGTTGCCGCCATTGTGCTGGCGGTCAAAATGAAGGGTAAAAAAAATCTCAATAAAAACATATGGTTACGTATTTATGTATCCAGGTTGGGGGAGATTAGCGCGTCACGTCTTACCGTGGCGTCTACCACAGTGACCGTGCCATCCGCCCCAAGTTTCACCCGCCCGTCGCACAACCAGCGCAACGCCTGCGGATAGATGCAATGCTCCTGTTCCAGCACGCGCGCGGCGAGGCTGTCCTCGGTGTCGTCCGCCAGCACCGGCACCGCCGCCTGAATGATGACCGGTCCGCTGTCGAGGCCGGGCGTGACGAAATGCACGGTGCAGCCGTGTATGCGCACGCCAGCCTCAAGCGCACGCTGGTGCGTGTGCAGGCCGGGAAACGACGGCAACAGAGAAGGATGAATATTGACCATACGACCCGAATAACGCGCGACGAAAGTTTCGGTCAACACACGCATAAAGCCGGCGAGGACGACAAAATCCGGCCGGTGGCGGTCGATTTCAGCGGCCAGTGCCGCATCGAACGCGGCGCGATCGGCGAAGGCGCGGTGCGGCACCACGGCCGTGGCGATGCCTTTACCGTGTGCCTGCGCGGTGGCCAAGCCCTGCGCCGAGGGCTCGTTGCTGATAACGGCTGCAAATTCCACCGGCAGGTGCGCCTTCAGCATCGCCTCCATGTTCGAGCCGCGGCCGGAAATCAGGATGACGATGCGCTTCACGATAGCGCCTGCGTTCAGACGACGACGGTTTGTGGCGCGCCGCGCGGGCGGCGTGTCACTTCGCCGATTTTCCACACACGCTCGCCTGCGCGCGTAAGCATGGCCTGCGCGCGCGATGCATCAGCGGGGCTCACCACGATAATCAAGCCGATGCCGCAGTTGAACACGCGATGCATTTCGCTATCGGCCACGTTGCCCTGCTGTTGCAGCCAGGTGAACAGCGGCGGCATCGGCCACGCGTTTTGGCTGATGCGCGCGCACAGGCCCGCCGACAGCACGCGCGGAATGTTTTCCACCAGTCCGCCGCCGGTAATGTGCGCGATGCCTTTCAACGGGACTTTTTTTGCCAGCGCCAGCACCGGCTTCACGTAAATGCGTGTGGGCGCGAGGATCAAGTCTTTCAGCGGCGTGCCATTGAGCTTCGTCGACAGATTTACGCGTTTCGTGCTGATGATTTTGCGGATCAGTGAATAACCATTGGAATGCGCGCCGTTGCTGGCCAAACCGAGTATCACATCGCCGGGTTTGATGCTTTTGCCGTTGATGATTTTCGATTTTTCCGCCACGCCCACCGCAAACCCGGCAAGATCGTACTCGCCCGCCGGGTACATGCCCGGCATCTCGGCGGTTTCGCCGCCGATCAGCGCACAGCCCGCTTGTTCGCAGCCGGCGGCGATGCCCTTGATCACCTGCGTGGCGGACTTCACGTCGAGTTTGCCGCAGGCGTAATAATCGAGAAAAAACAGCGGCTCCGCACCCAGCGTGAGGATATCGTTGACGCTCATCGCCACCAGGTCGATGCCCACAGTGTCGTGGCGCTTCAATTCGAATGCGAGCTTCAACTTGGTGCCCACGCCGTCGGTGCCCGACACCAGCACCGGCTCTTTGTAGCCGCGCGGCATACGAAATAAGGCGCCGAAGCCGCCGATGCCCGCCATCACGCCGGGACGCATCGTGCGCTTGGCGTACGGCTTGATGTTTTCGACGAGATTGTCGCCGGCGTCGATGTCTACACCGGCGTCGCGGTAGGTCAGGCCTCGGGTTTGTTTGCGGGTTTTCAAGTTGAGTTGTCGGTTGAGTGGCGGTTGAGTTGTAGAGCGCTTCCGGCTAAAGTGGCAACCAGCGGCCGCATTTTTCCAAGCCGCATTCAGGGTGCCAATTTTAACGCAAATGACTACCCCAAGCTCCGGCATTTCACACAACGCCAACCTCTGGCTATGGCTCGGCGTCGCGGCGCTGACGGCTGCGCTGATTTACCTGTTGGCGCCGATGCTCGCGCCGTTTCTGGTGGCGTTAATGCTGGCGTATATTTTTAATCCGCTGGTCGCGCGCATGTCGAAGCGCCTGCCGCGCACGCTGGCGGCAAGCCTTGCGCTGGCGTTGATCGCGGGGGTGATTCTGGTGCTGCTGCTGGTGCTGATGCCGCTGGTGACCAAACAGGTGAAAACCATCGTCACGCAGTTTCCGCAATTCGTCGACTGGATCAAACTTAACCTCGGGCCGCTGGTGTTGCAGCACTTCGGTGTCGAACTCGACACTGCATTGGTGAAAGATTGGCTCACCGAACACGCGAAAGAGGTGCAGGGTTTTGCTGTGCAATTGCTGCCCACGCTGAAAAGCGGCGGTCTGGCGCTGCTCGGCCTGGTGGGCAACCTGGTGCTGACGCCGCTGGTGCTGTTTTATTTCATGCGCGACTGGGACGACATGGTTGCGCATGTGGCGAAGCTGATCCCGCGCAACTGGCACGACACCGTGTCCGGCCTGTTGAAAGAAATCGACGCCGTGCTCGGCGAGTTTCTGCGCGGGCAATTGATGGTGATGCTGCTGATGGCGGTGTTTTACACAGTGGCGCTGTGGGTGGTGGGTTTGGATTATGCGCTGTCGGTAGGCGTGATCGCGGGCTGCCTGACCTTCGTGCCGTATCTCGGCGTGATCAGCGGCGTGCTGTTGGCCACGCTCACCGGCGTATTGCAGTTCGGCGACATGACGCATCTGGTGTGGATCTGGGTGGTGTTCGTTGTGGGCAACGTGCTTGAGGGTTCGGTGTTCGTGCCGTGGCTGGTGGGCGACCGTATCGGCCTGCATCCGGTGGCGGTGATCTTCGCGCTGCTGGCGTTCGGCCAGTTGTTCGGCTTCACCGGCATTTTGCTGGCACTGCCCGCGAGTGCGGCTTTGCTGGTGTGGCTGCGGCATGTGCGCGGCAAATATCTGGCGAGCGGTATGTACCAGGGCAACAGTCCCGCGCCATGACACGATGAAACAATGAGGCAACTCGCACTGGACATCACGGCGCCGCCCGCGCCGACGTTCGATAATTTTGTCGTGGGCCGCAACGCGGAAGCCATCGTGCATTTGCGCGCGGCGCTGGCCGGCGGTGGCGAACGGTTTGTGTATCTGTGGGGCGAGTCGGGCTGCGGGCGTACGCATTTGCTCAAAGCGGCTGCGGCGAGCGGGGTCACCTATGTCGCGTGCGAGGCGAACAGCCGGTTTGACGACGACGCGCCGTTACTTGCGGCGGATGATGTCGAATGCCTCGGTGCCGACGCGCAGGTCGCGTTGTTCAACCGCTACAACATGCTGCGCGAGCACGGCGGCGGGCTAATTGCGAGCGCCAGCGTGCCGCCAGTGCAACTCAAACTGCGCGCCGATCTGCTGACACGGCTGGGCTGGGGGCTGGTGGTGCAGGTGCATGCGCTTACCGATGATGAAAAAGCGCAGGCGTTGGCGCAACACGCCAAGGCGCGCGGCTTCACGCTGTCGAGCGAGGTGATTGCCTATTTGCTCACCCACGCGCCGCGCGATATGGGGGCGTTGTTCGCCACGCTGGAAGCGTTGGATCGGCATTCGCTGGAAACCAAGCGAGCGGTGACGGTGCCGTTGGTGCGAGACTTGCTAAGTATATGATTTTTAATGATATTTATCGATATTCGAATCTATGAGTGCCACGCCTGAAGCGGCGCACGCACTGGAATCGCCCTCGGCATGGGTGGCGCGGTGGGCGCCACTCGTGCCTGCGACTTGCGCGGTGCTCGATGTCGCCTGCGGCGGCGGACGCCACGCACGCTACTTCGCGGCGCGCGGGCATGCCGTAGAAGCGGTAGACCGCGACAGCGCGGCGCTCGCCGGGCTGGCCGGCGCTAGCAACGTGACGACGCGCTGCGCGGATATCGAAGCAGCAGCGTGGCCGTATGCGGGGAGAACGTTCGGCGCGATTGTCGTCACGAACTACCTCCACCGGCCTTTGTTTCCGCACTTGCTCGCCGCACTGGCGCCGGGCGGTGTGTTGATTTACGAGACGTTTGCGCTGGGTAATGAGCGCTATGGCCGCCCTGCCAATCCGGACTTTTTGCTCAAACCCGGCGAGTTGCTGGATGTCGTGCGCGGCGTTTGCCGCGTGGTGGCGTACGAGGACGTAGCCGTCGAGCAGCCGCGCCCGGCGATGGTGCAGCGCCTTTGTGCGCTACGTGCTGCGTGATTTGTAACCCGGTGTAACGGGGCGCAACCTAAGCGCGGCGGCGTTGTCTCACCGGTATCGTGCGTGGGCCATAGCGATCAGGCGTAATCGGGGTACTTCAGGTACAATATCCGGTTAACACGGTAGAATAAGAAATTACGGAAATTACTTAGGAAAATCAACAGGATGGCAACGCCAGCAACCTTAAAAGGCAGTGTGGTCGCAATCGTAACGCCGATGCAGGATGATGGCGCGCTCGACCTGGACGCGTTTCGCAAATTGCTCGATTGGCACATTGCGCAAGGCACGGACGGCATCGTGGTGGTGGGCACCACCGGTGAGTCACCGACGGTGGATCACGATGAGCATTGCCTGCTGATCAAAACGGCGGTGGATCACGTGGCCAAGCGTGTGCCGGTGGTGGCGGGCACGGGCGCGAATTCCACGCGCGAAGCGATTGAGTTGTCGGTCTACGCCAAAAAAGCGGGTGCCGACATGAGTTTGTCGGTGGTGCCGTATTACAACCGGCCCACGCAGGAAGGTCTGTACCGGCATTTCAAAGCCATCGCCGAAGCGGTGGACATTCCACAGATACTCTACAACGTGCCCGGCCGTACGGTGGCGGACATGCAAAACGACACGGTGCTGCGCCTGGCGCAGGTGCCCAATATCGTGGGGATCAAAGACGCCACCGGCAATCTTGAGCGCGGCTCGGATTTGATCCGGCGCAAGCCCAAGCAATTCATGGTGTTCAGCGGCGACGACGCCACCGGACTGCCGCTGATGCTGCTCGGCGGCGACGGCGTGATTTCGGTCACCACCAACGTCGCGCCGAAAGCGATGCACGAATTGTGCGTCGCGGCGCTGGCGGGCAACATCGCCAAGGCGCGCGAAATCAATGACCGCTTGCTCGGATTACACCGCCATCTGTTCTGCGAGGCCAATCCGATTCCGGTGAAATGGGCGGTGCAGCAAATGGGTTTGATGAAGGGCGGCATTCGTTTGCCGCTGACACCGTTGTCCCCGGCATGCTACGACGTGGTGCGCGATGCCATGCGTCAGGCGGGCCTTCCTGGTTAATGCACGGTTTGCACGTTTAATGCACGATAGGTTTGAATGAGGTTTTATATGCGACAGATGCGACTGATCCAATGGGCAAGATGGGGTGCGCAGGCACTGTGCTGGATAGCCGCGGGCGCGTTGCTGGCCGCGTGCGGCACCTTTGAATTGCCGAGCAAAAAAATAGAATACAAATCGGCGGGCAAATTGCCACCACTGGAAATTCCGCCCGACTTGACGCGGCCCAGCGCGGATGACCGCTTTACGGTGCCGGATATGAATGCCAGCAAGGGCACGGCGACGGCCTCTGATTACTACAAAGAGCGCACGGGCCGGCCACAAGTGTCGACCGGCAGTTCCGGCGTGTTGCCGGAAGGCGGCGATGCGCGCATCGAACGGTCCGGCACGCAGCGTTGGCTGGTGGTCAAGGGCGAGCCTGGGCAGGTTTGGCCCATCGTAAAAGACTTCTGGCAGGAAAACGGCCTTATCGTTAACGTCGAGTCGCCGGAAGCCGGGTGGATGGAAACCGATTGGGCGGAGAATCGCGCGAAGATTGATGACGGGTTTATCCGCAGAACCCTGGGCAGGGCGCTAGACACACTCTACTCGACCGGTGAGCGCGATAAATTCCGCACGCGGCTTGAACGCGGCGCGGCCGGGACGACTGAAATTTACGTGAGCCACCGTGGCATGGAGGAGGTATACACCTCTTCGAGTAAGGACGATACCAAATGGCAGCCGCGCAAGCCCGATCCGGATTTGGAGGCCAAGATGTTGTCTCTGCTGATGACGCGCTTCGGCGTACAGGAAGCGCGCGCGAAGCAGCAAGTGGCGTCGGCTGCGGAAGCGCCCAGAGCGTCCTTGGCCAAGCAAAGCGGCGGTGGCAAGCTGATGCTGAACGATCAGTTTGACCGCGCCTGGCGCCGTGTCGGATTGGCGTTGGACCGCGTGGGATTCACGGTGGAAGATCGGGATCGCAGCAAAGGGCTGTATTTCGTGCGCTACATCGATCCAGAAACCGATGTGAAAACGACCGAAGACAAGCAGGGTTTTTTCGGCAAGATGGTCAGCGGTATGAAGTTCTGGGGTAATTCTACGGTCAAGAAAAATGAGCAATATCAGATTGCCGTCAAAGACATCGATTCTGGCGCCGAAGTAAATGTGTTGACCAAAGAAGGACGGCAGGAAGCCTCCGCGACGTCTGACCGTATATTGACGCTGCTGTACGATCAGTTGAAGTAGGTATTTTTTCGTGAGGCGTAAGACGTTAGGCGTGAGGTGTAAAACCAGGATGCCGGGGATGGCTGGCTCTGCAGTGCGCATGCCACGCTTCATGTTTTACCCGCATTAGCGCATGCGCTTTGCATCAATGGGCAGCGGCAGTGACGGCAACGGGTTGATCGTCCACGCCGGACGCACCCACCTGATGCTCGATTGTGGTTTCGGGCTTGCCGATACCACCCTCCGCTTGGGGCGCCTGGCGCTGATGCCCGACGATATCAATGGCATCGTGGTGACCCACGAACACGATGACCACGTGGGCGGTGTGGCGCGATTCGCGCGCAAGCATGATATCCCCGTCTACTTGACGCACGGCACGTTAATCGCGAGCGGCGTGGCGCGCTTCAAGGATGTCGAGGTCAACATCATCGACAGTCATGGCGCATTGCCCGTGGGCGATATTCAATTGCAGCCATTTCCGGTGCCGCATGACGCGCGCGAACCCGCGCAATTCGTATTCAGCGATGGTGACAAGTCGCTGGGGGTGCTGACGGATACCGGGGTTTCCACCGCGCATATCGAAGCCACGTTATCGACAGTGGATGCCCTGGTGCTGGAATGCAACCACGAGCTCGATCTGCTGATGAACAGCGCCTATCCGTTTTCTCTCAAGCAGCGCATCGCCGGACGGCTGGGGCATCTGGATAACAACACGGCGTCCAACCTGCTCGGCGCGCTGGTCAAGACGCCGGGAACGCAGGCTCGCTTGCAGCATGTGATTGCAGCGCACCTGTCCAAACAAAACAATACGCCGGCACTGGCGCGGCGCGCGCTGTCGTCGGCGCTGGGCTGTGACGACGCATGGATCGGCGTGGCGACACAGGACGATGGGTTTGACTGGCGCGAGATACGCTGATTGAATTCGGCTGAGTGATCAATGCGCGCGATGCGAGTGATGCTTTAGCGACCGCTCGAAAATTACTGGCGAAAAAAAACCGGCCCCAAGGAGGGGCCGGTTTTTTTGTAGTGCTGAGTGTTTAACTAAACAGCACTAAACAGCAATTACTTCTTCATTGCGTCCATTGCACCGGCTTTCGCGCCACCAGCGGCACCTGCAACGCCGCCGTCTTTCGCGCCGGCAACTGCACCAGCAGCAGCACCTTTGGCGACTTCCATGGCTTTGTCTTTCGCATCGCCCATTTTGTCTTTGGCGGCGTCAACGGCTTTGTCTTTAGCGGCATCAACTACACCTTTGGGGGCATCAGCGGCTTTGGCTGCATCTTTCGGTGCATCCTTGGCGGCGTCAGCAGCGGCGGCCGGAGCAGCGCCATCTTTCGGTGCATCAGCGGCTTTGGCCGCGTCGCCAGCGGGGGCGGGTGCGGCAGCAGGCGCTGCGGCGGGTGCAGGTGCGGGCGCCTCAACTTTGGGGGCCGGTGCCGGCGCCGGTTTGTCACCGCAAGCGGTGATGCCAACAGCCATCAGGGCGGCGAGTATGAGTGAATGTTTCATGGTATTTAAATCCCTTCGAAGGTGGAAAACTGTTTAAAGTCAAAAGCCGGCTTAAGTCCGGCTTCTATAATTCAACCGCCCCAATCGCTACTATTGCTAACTAGCCGTGGGCAGAAGCGGGATGATTTTACCGCATACATAGCAATACTGTCTATATAAAGGGTGTTATGCCCAAGTTAAAGTCCGCTGACGCTGGTAAGGGTCACGGGGGCGGAAACTTCCCACAGTTCCGCATGGCGATCCAGCAATTGCTGCGATCCTTCCATATCGTGGCTTCCCTGGGCCGCGCGCATGTGCGCGTGGTGAAAGCGGTGCAGGTAATGGCTCGCATCAAAAACGACGAAAGGATCATAAACGTGATGTGCCATGCGGGGCGTTTGGCGAATTTTCACGGCGTGACCGAAATGCATGGTCAGCTCCATCAGACGCGGCAATTCGCGTTCGATGTTGTCCGTCGCGTGCAGCACGATCATCAGCTTATTGATGCGACTGCGCAGCAGGAACCCGCGTAGCAACGCCATGCGTGCGGCACTATTCCAGTCGCGCGACAGGTCGCGGTCGAACACACGAATGATGGATTCGGTTTTCGGCAGCATGTCATCCAGCAACGCTTCGTATTCTTTGAAGCTTTCAAAGCGGCGGTACTCCATGAGCGGATTGCCGCCGGACACGGGCGTGGGTGTGGGTTCAGGCATGCACGTATCCGGCGCAATACCAGGCATAGAGCAGGCGCGCGGTGGCGGCGCCGGGCGTAAACGCGGGCGTCGCGCGCGTGTCGGCGAGCCGTATCAGCGCATTGCGATGGGCAGCGCTGAGCGGGTGACATTCGCCATTGATAAAAATCTGCCGGCCGGCGAACAACATGCGGGTCGGCAGCGCGAGCTGAAGGCCGCGCGTCATCACGCGCTTGGTGAAATGGGCGAGCGTCATGGCACGCCGCGGGCGCTGAAACACCACCTGCGGTTTCGGCTCGGTGAGGTAACAGCCCGCGAAACGCCAGACATCGGCCTCGCTCCAGCGCACGCTTTTCAGCGCGCGTGAAAATTTATCGATCAGGAAAGCCGGTAGTTCCGCCGGATGCGCTTGCAGCGGCAATCCGGCATCTTCGATCATGCCGTCGATGTGCAGATTGTCCTGAAGAAAATCGAGGAAGTTCGCCGCCAGTTCCAATTTGCGCGGCGTGCGAAAGCCTACCGACAGCGTCATGCAGGCGCTCGACGCCACGCCGTCATGGGCATAGCGCGGCGGCAGATACAGCAAATCGCCTTGTTGGACTTCCCATGTCTGTTGCGGATGAAAAGTTCTGAGGATGCGCAACGGCGCGTTATCCACCAGTGCCAGTTGTTTTTGCGCGCCGATCTGCCAGCGGCGCGAGCCGATCCCCTGCAATAGAAAAACATCGTAACTATCGAAATGCGGGCCGACGCCGCCTCCCGGCGCGGCGTAGCTCACCATCAAATCATCCAGCCGCGCATGGGGAATGAACGAAAACTGCTGTAGCAGTAGCGAGGCCTGCGGCAGAAACTGTTCGACACCCTGTACCAGCAACGTCCAGCCGCGCGCGGGGTGGCGGCGCAGTTTGTCGTGCGTAAACGGCCCGTGCGCGACGCGCCATTGCCCGCGCGCGCGCGTGACGATGCGTGATTCCACGTCGTCACGACAGGCGAGTTCAAACAAGACATCGCGCTGCAACCATTCGCCGCATTGCGGCAGAGCGTCACGCACGAACAGCGGCTGTTTCTGCCAATGACGGCGCAGAAAGGTTGATGCTGATAAATTACCTAGCAGGCGTTGTGTCATGTTGTGGATTATAGACGCCGCACTGCCGCGTCGGTAAAGTCGCAAGCGGTTGGCGCCGTGTAAAAAATTTCCGCTACAATTGGCGCGTCACAAATAGGCTTGAAAAGGCGCGTCATAAGGGCATGTAACAGATATCAAACGGTGGTGATCACGGAGTAAGCCAGGTCTGCCATGTTGCAAACAGGACGACTTGCGCCGGGTTTTGAATTGCCCGACGCCGACATGAATGTGGTGAGCCTGGCGCATTTTCAGGATCACAACGTCGTGCTGTATTTTTATCCGCGCGACGACAGGCCTGGATGTACCATCGAAGCCATCGATTTCAGCGACCTTGAAGACGAATTCGCGAAACTAAAAACCGTGGTGTTGGGCGTGAGCATGGATGATTGCGGATCGCACGAAGCGTTTCGCGACAAACATGGTTTGTCGGTGCCCTTGTTAGCGGATATGGACGGCGAGGTATGCAGCCGGTATGACGTGTTGCGTGAACGAGAACACGAAGGCAAAAAGGAAATGTGCATTCAGCGCTCGACGTTTATCATCGACCGCAAGGGCCTGGTGCAACACGCGATGTACGGCGTCATCGCGAAAGGACACGCCGCGGAAGTGCTTAATTGGATCAAAAGATTCGTGAAGGGAAACGGGAAATGAATGTTGCGCAAAACACGGTAGTGTCGCTGACTTACGAACTTTACGACGGCGACGGCAAATTGATTGAGAAAGCAGAGACGCCGCTGGTGTATCTGCACGGGGGCTATTCGGGAATATTTCCGCTGGTGGAAAAAGCGCTCGACGGCAAAGCCGTGGGTGATACCTGCCGCATTCACCTGCCGCCGGGCGATGCCTTCGGCGAATACGATGCGGAACTGGTGCGCGTGGAAACGCGCGACAAATTCCCCGCTGAAATTGAAGTGGGCATGCAATTTGAGGGCGAATCCGGCAAGCCGGGCGAGAGCGTTGTCTATACGGTCACCGACATTGCCGAAGACAAGGTGGTGGTCGATGGCAATCATCCGCTGGCCGGACAGACGCTCAATTTTCAGTGCGTGGTGTCAGAGGTGCGCGAAGCCACCAAAGAAGAACTGACGCACGGACACGTGCATGGCGCGCACGGGCATCATCATTGATATGTAAGTATTTGTTTTTATTGGTTTTTTAGTTACGCATCCAGCGTTTTGCGCAGCCGGTAGATCAATTCCAGCGCGTCGCGCGGCGTAAGCGCGTCGGGATCAACCGCCCTGAGCGCGCCGAGCAGGGGATGCTCCGCGGGTGTTTCTATTTCCACCGCAGCGGCGACGCCAGGATTCGCAAACAAATCGCGCTGCGGCGTCGCCGCGACGCTTTTCTCCTCAAGCTCCGCGAGGTTGCGCCGCGCGGCGCGGATCACGCTCGACGGCACGCCGGCCAATTGCGCGACTTGCAGACCGTAGCTTTGATTGGCGGGGCCTTCTTCGACGCTGTGCAGAAAAACGATGTGATCCTTGTGCTCCACCGCGTCGAAATGCACGTTGGCGACTTCCCGGAAACGCACCGCGAGTTCGGTCAGCTCGAAGTAGTGTGTGGCGAACAACGAGTAGCAGCGGCTTTTCTCCACCAGGTGCCGCGCGATGGCCCACGCCAGCGCCAGGCCATCATAGGTGGAGGTGCCGCGCCCGATTTCATCCATCAGCACCAGACTTTTCGGCGTGGCGTGATGGAGTATGTAGGCGGCTTCGGTCATTTCGACCATAAAGGTGGAGCGCCCGCCCGCGAGATCATCGGCAGCGCCGATGCGCGTAAAGATTTGATCGACCGGGCCGAGCTTCGCGCGAGTCGCCGGCACGAACGAGCCACAATGCGCGAGCAGCACGATCAGCGCCACCTGCCGCATGTAGGTTGATTTGCCGCCCATATTGGGGCCGGTGATGAGCAGCATCTGCCGCGAAGGTGAAAGCCGCGCGTCGTTGGGGATGAACTGATCGACCTGCGCTTGCACCACCGGATGCCGGCCGCCGTCGATTTCGATTACGGCGTCGTCGGTGAATTGCGGCGCGCACCAGTCGAGCGCCGACGCACGCGAGGCGAAGGTGGCCAGCAGATCAAGCTCGGCAAGTGCGGCGGAGGCGCGCTGCAACGCGGGGATATGCGGCGCGAGATCGCCGAGCAGTTTTTCATACAACAGCTTCTCGCGTGCCAGCGCGCGATCCTGCGCCGACAGCGCTTTGTCCTCGAAGGTTTTCAGTTCAGGCGTGATGTATCGCTCGGCGTTTTTCAGCGTTTGCCGCCGACGGTAATCATCGGGGACTTTTTCGCTTTGCGCGCGCGAGACTTCGATGTAAAAACCATGCACGCGGTTGTACTCGACCTTGAGGGTGCTGATGCCGGTGCGTGCTTTTTCGCGGGTTTCCAGCGCCAGCAGAAAGTCGCCGCAATGGGTCTGGATGGCGCGCAGCTCATCGAGTTCGCCGTCGAAGCCGTCGGCGATCACGCCGCCCTCGCGCAACACGGAGGAAGGCTCGTCGCGAATGGCTGCAGCGAGCAGCGTCGCAAGATCATCCTGCGGCGACAGATGCCGGAGGATTTCTATCATGCGCGGGCTGGCGGCTGTCGCGATGACAGCATTCAATTCAGGCAGGCGTTTCAGCGTATCGCGCAAGCCCGACAGATCGCGTGGACGCGCGGTTTTCAGTGCCAGGCGCGAGGTGATGCGTTCCACGTCCACGAAGGTGCGCATCAGCGTTTGTAGATCGTCATGGCAGCGCAGTTGGATCAACTCGCCGGTCGCCGCCTGGCGCGCGCGCGGTATGCCGCGATCGCTCAGCGGATGATGCAGCACATGGCGCAGCAGGCGGCTGCCCATGCCGGTGGCGCAGTAATCCAGGGTGGACAGCAGCGTCGGTGCAGGCTCGCCGCGCAGGGTTTCGGTGATTTCCAGATTGCGCCGCGTCGCCGGGTCCATGCGCACCCACACGCCCGATTGCTCGACGGTGAGCGCGCGCACGTGGGTGATGGCCGCGCCCTGCGTGGATTTCACGTAATCCAACAGCGCGTTGGCCGCGCCCACGGCGATGCTCATCTGCTCCGCGCCGAAGCCGGTCAGATCGTGCGTGCCGAATTGCGCGCACAAGTTGCGCCGCGCCGCGTCGAACTCAAAGTGCCACGGCGCGACACGCCGCACCGGCGCCTTGGTACCGAAAATCGCGCTGTCGAAACTCTCCGGTGCCAAAATCTCCGCCGGACGCAACCGTTCGATCTCGCCGTCGAGATTGGCCCACGCAGTTTCCATCACCGCAAAGCGCCCGGAGGCGAGCGACAGCCACGCCAGTCCCAGCATGTCGCGTACGCGATTCACGCACAACAAAATGTTGTCGCGCTTGTCATCGAGCAGCGCGGTATCCGTGAGCGTGCCGGGTGTGACGATACGCATTACTTTGCGTTCGACCGGTCCTTTGGACGTGGCGGGGTCGCCGATCTGCTCACAGATCGCCACCGACTCGCCGAGCTTTACCAGTTTGGCGAGGTATTGCTCAGCCGCGTGATACGGCACGCCCGCCATTTTGATCGGCGTGCCCGCCGAAGCCCCGCGACTGGTCAGCGTGATGTCGAGCAGGCGCGCGGCACGTTCGGCATCGTCGTAAAACATCTCGTAGAAATCGCCCATCCGGTAGAACAACAGCTTGTCCGGATGCTCCGCCTTGATGCGCAGATACTGCGTCATCATCGGTGTGTGCTGAGGGTTTGCTACGGTATCGGCATCAGTTTTCATATAGCACACTGTTGATGTTGTCCGATGTTGTCCATTAGAATCCACCCATTAAGCGTAGCTTAACCGTAGGTTCTAAGTTAGGGAGGCTGGTCATGGGCAAGGTTTTGTCAGCATTTACGGCTAAAGCCATTGAGGCGGCGAAGGAAGTGACTTTAACAGAGCGAATATCTCGGGGGTTACGCCTGGTTGCGGGTAAGTCAGCCCGCACCTGGGTATACCGCTACGATTGGGAGGCAAGGCAGCGGCAGGTCACGTTGGGCAGCTGGCCGACGATGGGCATTGCAGAGGCTCGCAGGCGGTTTGCCGAATTGAAAGCCGGGCGCAAGAGTGGACTAGACCCTGCAGCAGTTATAGGTGGCTTGAAGCTGCCGCCAACTGCACGCGCCACAGTTGAGGAGCTTTGTAAATCGTTCATCACTGAGCACGTTGAAAAGTCTAGAAATTCAAAGGGCGCAACGGAGGCCCGTCGTTTATTCGCAAAGCGCGTGTTTCCGGTGCTGGGGGAGCGGATCGCGGAGAGCATTACAGTTCCCGATGCGGTTGCTTTTCTAACTGGCGTTAGAAATGAGTCCCTTGCGTCGGCGAGAGTTTTGCGGGGAGAGTTACGCGGAGTCTGGCGGCATGCATTGGAAGCAGGGCGCGTGACGGGTGGTAACCCATTTTCCGACATTATGAAGGGACGGCTACCGCAAATTCGACGGAAGCGTTACCTAGACGATTCTGAGCTGCGCCAGTGGTTTTCTTGGTTACCCACCTCCAGCATCAGCAGTGACGTACAAGATGCGCTTCAGATAATCCTGCGCACAGCGTGTAGGCCGGGCGAGGTCATTGGGTTGTCGTGGTCTGCGGTCGATCTCGGGTCTGGCGTTTTGACACTCCATCAGACCAAGGCAGATGCACCTCGTACGGTGGTATTGCCAGACGCCGCAATAGATATTCTTCAGCGCAGAAGGCAGGGCGCTGAGGTGGGCGCGCAATGGGTGTTTCCATCTCCACTGCCGGGGCGGCATATGCGTCAGCACGCATTAGTGTGGGCTGTCAGTAAATATCGCCACGAGATTCTTATCCCCGAATGGACTTCGCACGATCTTAGGAGAACGGCTCGCACGGGTATGGCGCGCCTTGGTGTATCAGATGCCGTGGGAGAAGCAGCGTTAGGACACATCAAGGGCGGGGTTGCGGGTACATACGACCTGCATCGCTATCAGGTCGAGGTTGGCGAGGCGCTGGCGCTCTGGAGTCGCCACTTGGACACGTTGTGCACAAATAACGTGGTGGCCTTGCGAGGTGGAAAATGAGTTCGCTGTTCGGGCCTAAGAATCTGGATAGTCATTGGCCAAAATTCAGCGATGTTCGTGAAAAAGAACTAAGAAAAGAATTTCCCGATGCACTGATTAAAGAGTTGCGGCGTCTAAGAGCCGAGTATCTGCACGAGTATAAGCAAGGTCCGGTAACGCAACTTCTGTCTGATTCTAGAGCGGTGGCGCAGGTGGATAAAGATTTGATAAGAGCCTTGCGGTCCCTTCGCAGGCTGCGTGGTTTTGCTGTTCTGCAGTACGGTGAGATTAAGTTTTCCATAGAGAAAGGATTGCTTGATTGCAAATATAAAGGATCGAAAAAAAATCCGGGGCGCCCCAAGGAAGACTTTAAAGAACGGGTGGCAAAGCGTGTGGAGTTGCTATTTAAAAGCCACAACAAGAAGTTCGCAATGACAAGTGACCATCAAGAGGGAGGGCGCCAGACGCCAGCTAACCTAGCCGTTCGTGCTATCTTGGGCTTACCACGAACAATGCGTGTGTCGCACCTCAAGCCTGCACCAAAAATACGATAGAAAAGATATTTAATGTGCGTGTGATTCTTTTCTGAAACAAATATCTTGC
>CANIID010000057.1 GCA_947467315.1 Betaproteobacteria bacterium
AGTCGCAAACCGATCCTACACCTCGCTATCGCGATGCAGCAGCGCGCATGGATGCAAGGTCTGTGGGATGCCGCAAAAACGTTCGACTTGCCCGCTACTTTTGCGCCACTTCATCCGTCCGGATAAAGCGCTAATGGAAAATCTCGGATAAACTGCAAAACCATGAATATCACCGTCCTAGACGACTACCAAAACGCGGTCCGCAAACTCGACGCTTTCAAACTCGTTGCCAACCACAACGTAACTATCTGGAATGATCACACCAAAGATGAAGACAAACTCGCCGAGCGTTTGAAAGACACCGAAGCGCTGGTGTTGATCCGCGAGCGCACGCCGATACGTGCGGCGCTGATTGCGCGTTTGCCGAAACTAAAGCTGATCAGTCAGCGCAGTGTGTATCCGCATGTGGATGTGCCGGCGCTGACCGAGCGCGGTATCCTGTTGTGCTCGGATATGCATCCCGGAAAACCGTCGTATGCCACGGCGGAACTGACGTGGGGCTTGGTGTTGGCGGCGATGCGTAAAATTCCGCAGGAGGTGGCGGCGTTGAAGGCGGGGCGCTGGCAGTCCACCATGGGGCTTGGCTTGCGTGGCAAGACGCTGGGCATTTATGGCTATGGGCGCATCGGTGCGGTGGTGGCGGGTTACGGCAAGGCGTTCGGCATGAAGGTGTTGATCTGGGGGCGTGATTCGACGATTGAGCGCGCGAAGGCCGATGGTTATTTCGTGGCGCGCAACAAGGATGCGTTTTTTGAAGAGTGCGACGTGATTTCGCTGCACATGCGGCTGGTGGATGCCACACGCGGCATCGTCAAGGCGGTTGATCTGGCGCGCATGAAGCCCACTGCGCTGATCGTCAATACCAGCCGCGCACCGCTGATTGAAACCGGCGCGCTGGAAGCGGCGTTGAAGGCCGGGCGACCGGGCATGGCGGCGGTGGATGTGTTTGAATCCGAGCCTATACTGGGCGCTGCACATCCGTTGATCGCGATGGACAACGCGGTTTGCACGCCGCACATCGGTTATGTGGAGCAGGCGGGTTATGAAAGCCAGTTTACGAGTTCGTTTGGACAGATCGTGGCTTATCTTGAAGGCAAGCCGGTGAATGTGATTAATCCGGAGGTGTTGCAGAACGCGCGCAAGTGACACTTCGATAGCCCGGTGTGAGTGTGTTATGGGTTCCCGCCTGCGCGGGAACGACGGTGTCTTTTAATGTTTCAGGAGTGGCGACGTGAAAAATTTCATGAGTGCGGTGCTGTCGATTTTAGTGACGAGCAACGCTTTTGCCCAAACCGCTAAACCCGACCCCGCGCCCAACTACCCCAGCAAGCCCGTGCGCTGGGTGGTGCCGTTCACGCCGGGTGCTTCCAACGATGTCATCGGTCGCCTGATCGCGGGCAAGCTGACGGATGCGTTGGGGCATACGTTCGTCGTCGATAACCGCGGCGGCGCGGGTGGCTTGATTGGCGGTGAAACCGTCGCGCGCGCGCAGCCGGATGGTTACACGCTGATCCTGGCGAATCCGGGGCCGAGTATCAATGCGCCGCTGATGGCGAAGAACGCGCCGTACAAGCCGGATGAATTCATGAGTGTGGTGTACATCGGCTATGCGCCGCTGATTCTGCTGACGAATCTGAATTTTCCGCCGCGCAATCCCAAGGAATTGATCGAATACGCCAAGGCCAATCCGAACAAGATCACCTGGGGTTCGTCCGGCATCGGCAGCAGCTTGCATATCGGGTTGGCCGTGATGCAGGGCGCGACCGGCACGCAGTTCACGCATGTGCCGTATAAAGGCTCCGCGCCAATCTTGACCGACTTGGTGGGCGGGCAATTGCAGGGCACGCACACCACCACCGTGAGCGGTGAGGCGATGATAAAAGCCAAGCGCGTGCGCGTGCTGGGCATTGCGAGTTCCAAACGTTCGCCTTTGCTGCCCGACGTGCCCACGCTAGCCGAAAGCGGTTTCAAGGATGCCGAATCGCTGGTGTGGTTTGGCATGGCCGCGCCGCTGAAAACGCCCAAGCCCATCATCGATAAATTGAACCGCGAAGTGAATCGCATCCTCACGCTCGCCGATGTAAAAGCGCGGCTCGATCAACTGGGGCTGGAAGTGCAGGGCGGCACGCCGGAATTCATGGACGACTTCGTGCGCGGCGAAACGGCGAAACTGAACAAGCTCATTAAAGCCGGATTGTTGAAGGCGGAATAGCAGGGCTCGCGTAGAATGCGCAGCGTGGGTTCGAGTTCAAAAAACGAGGATAAAATAATGTTTAAAAACAAATACTTGCAGTATTACGCCTTGGCTATGCTGATGGCAGCGCCGGGCGCCGCGATGGCGCAAGCCAACTATCCCACCAAACCGATACGCCTGATCGTGGCGTTTCCGGCGGGCGGCTCCACCGACATCGTTGCGCGGCTGGTGGGTCAACGGCTCGGCGAAAAACTCGGCCAGCAAGTGGTGGTCGATAATCGCGGTGGCGCGGGCGGCACCATCGGCACCGACATCGCGGCGCACGCGAATCCTGATGGCTACACGCTGACCATGGGCACTACCAGCACGCATGTGATCGCGGTGGGCGCGTACAAAACGTTGAAATACGATCCGGTAAAAGATTTCGAGCCGATCACGCTGGTGGCTTCGACGCCGTACCTGTTGGTGGTGAATCCGGGCGTGAAGGCGAATTCGTTGAAGGAATTCATCGCGCTGGCGAAATCACAGCCCGGCAAAATGAATTACGCCTCGGCGGGCACCGGCACTACCACGCAACTGGCGATGGAAATGTTGAAGATGGCGGCAGGCATTGATGTGATGCACGTGCCCTTCGGCGGCAATGGCCCGGCGGGTGTGGCCACCATTGGCGGGCAGGTGCAGGCGTTGTTCGGCAGTATGCCGGCGGTGTTGCCGCAGGCCAAGGCCGGGCGGTTGCGTCCGCTGGCGGTGGGCACGCCCAAGCGTTCGCCCGCGCTGCCGGATGTGCCGTCGGTGTCGGAAACCTTTCCCGGTTTTGACGCGCAACTGTGGCTCGGGTTTTTCGCGCCCAAGGGTACGCCCGCGCCGATACTCAAGCGCCTGACGACGGAGTTGCTGGCGATTGCCACATCACCCGAAATGAAGGAGCAATTCGAGCGCAACGGCGCCGATCCGCTGTGGAGCAATTCACCCGCCGAGTTGAGCAAGCTGGTGGCGAGCGACATCGAAAAGTACACCAAGGTGATTAAGGCGGCGGGCATTGCGCCGCAGTGAGGATTGAGGATTTAGGAATGAGGCATCTGGGGTGGTTCATGGGCTTGTGCGTATCGGCATGCAGTGTCGGCGCGCAAACCTATCCGACGAAGCCCATCAAGCTCATCGTGCCGTTCGCCCCCGGCGGCCCGAATGATTTTCTCGCGCGCATGGTGGGGCAAAAAATCACCGAGCAGGTAAAGCTGGCGGTCGCGGTTGAAAATCGCGGCGGCGCGGGCGGCACGGTAGGCATGGATGCCGCGGCAAGAGCGCCCGGCGATGGCTACACGCTGGTGATGGCCGGCTCCAGCAATATGGCGGTGGCGCCGGGTTTGTATGCCAAATTGCCCTACGATGCCATTCGCGATTTCACCCCGGTGATCAATGTCGCGCATGTGCCGTACGCCGTGGCGGTGAACCCCACCGTGCCGGCAAAAACGGTGAAAGAACTGATCGCCGCCGCGCGCGCCAAGGGCTTGTCGTACGGCTCGTCGGGTACCGGCAGCATGTCGAGCCTGGCTGCCGAGTTGTTCAAGTCGATGGCCAAAGCCGACATCGTACACGTGCCGTACAAAGGCACCGCGCCCGCGCTCACCGATGTGATGAGCGGGCAAATCGACATGATGTTCGCCGACCTGGCAACCATACAGCCGCATGTGGGCAGCGGTAAACTGCGCGCGCTGGCGCTGTGCGGATCGAAGCGACTCGCCACTGCACCGTCGATTCCCACCATCATGGAATCTGGTTTGAAAGACTACATGATCGAACCGTGGTTTGGCGTGGCGGGGCCGGCCAACGTGCCGCGCGATATTGTGGCGCGGCTGAATCTAGTGATCGGCGCAGGGCTGAAATCCGCGGATGTGCAGCAGCGGTTGAACACCCTGGGCTACGAAGCCATCGGCGGCAGCGCCGAGCAGTTCGCCGCAACGATCAAATCGGATATTGCGGTCTACGCGCGCATTATCAAAGCGGCGGGGATCAAGGCGGATTTGTAGGTCAGTTGCCCTTGACCCAGGTTGCAATTTTCGTAACGACCTCAGCTTCGATACCATTATAGCCGTGGTAGGCCCTCGCGCCGCATGCATCGCCGACATTGTCGCCGCCGTCGAATAGCAGCGTCTCGGTTTTCTTGAGGTGTTTGAGTTTTTCCGTCAGGCGCGGTAAGTCGTTGAAGTGACAGACGCGGCAGGTGTCTTGCCGGTGATGGGTGACCAGCACCGGCACGTTGATGCGCGCGAGCGCCATGTCGGGTACTGATGTTTCCCTGCGATCCGCGAGTACGCTTGAGGTCAGCACGATGCCGTCCGGGCCGCCATCCGCTGGCGCAAGCTGCGTCGCGATGTGGCCCACAGACAGCGTGCCGCGACTGGTGCCGACCAGCCACACCGGCGTTTTCAATTCTTGTTTGAGCCACGCGATGGTCGCTTTTAGATCGGCCACATGCTCCGCGGTTTGGCGAAATTGATTCAGGTTTTGCCGGTCGGAAGGCGCGTCTATGACGGCTACCGCGAGCCCTTGCGCGGCAAACAAGCGGCGCGAGCGCACCAGAAAATTACCGCCTTGCGCGATGATGCCGTCGGGCGAAATTTGGATGCTGCCTTCGCCGCCCGCGAACAGCACCACTGCGGCCTTGGCATTCTCGGGCTGCAACAGCAGGAAGCGCTGCGTAACGCCCGCGCGCGATGGCACATCGACCACGCGCGGGGTTTGCGCCTGCGTTGTCAGTGTGTAAAAAATACATAATAAAAACAAATACTTGTGTATTATTTTGCGTGCTCCTTCGCATCGGTTTGAGGGTCCGCTTTCAGCCCCGCTGCGGCCGCTTTCGCTGCCTTCTCGGCCGCTGCTTTGATCGCCAGATCATGCTTGATGGCGTTCAGGCTTTTCACCAACATCTGATTGAAGAACTCCGTTTCTTCCACTTGCGGCAGATGCCCCGCGCCGTAGACGATTTTCAGCGTGGCATTGGACGCCAGCCGCGTGAGTTCTTTGGCCTGTTCCACCGGCGCCATCATGTCGTAATCACCCCAGATCAAGTGGATGGGGATATTCAGCTTGCGGTAGGTTTCTGGGTCTTCGCTGCGCGCGGGTTTGAGACTGGCCACCCACTCCGGCAGCCATGCACTGATGGCCGCCGTGGTGCCTTTGAGTCGCAGCGGTTTTTTGTAAAGATCGGCCCACGCTTGCGTGGCGGCGCCGGGTTTGTGGCTGAGCCATTGGATGAGGTGGCGCGTGAACAGCGGATTGGAAATAAACGTGGCGACCGTGCCGTCACGCACGTTGCGGCTGGCGAGAAAACGATCCACCAGGAAAGACGGATACGCGCGGCCTTTGCGATTGAATGCGATATCCAGTTCCGCGTCGATCAATACCAGCGCATCGATGCGCCGTGACAGCGCGGATGCGGCTTCGACCGCGGGGCCGCCGCCGGTGGAATGCGCAACCAGAATGGCGCGCGACATGGCGAACGCATCCATCACGCCGAGGATGCGATCGGCTTGATCCTGTTTGCCGTAGAGCGCGGCTTCGGGCCGCTGCGAAAACCCGAACGGCGGCAGATCCATGGCGACCACATGAAAGCCCGCCTTCGCCAGCGTGGCCATGGTCTGCGGCCAGGTGCCGCTCCAGCCGCCGATGGCCGGTACCAACAACACATCCATACCGTCGGGCGGGCCCGCTTCCTGCACGAAGATGTTGACGTCGGCGGCTTTGACGTATCGCCCCAGCGGCGGCACGATGTTTTCGGCCTCGTGGGTTTCGCGTTGCTCCGCGTGCCACGTAAAGATCAGCAGAAAAACATAGACGCAGACGCCAAACACCAGAAAGCCGTAAAAGCCCCAGCGCAGCATACTGAGCAGCGTGCTTAGCAGTGATCGCAACATGTGAGTGGAATGATCGTCGGCGGGATGGGATTGGTCAACCCTGCGCTCAGATCAACTGTAGCGGGCCGCTGCCGGACGCTTGAAACAGCATCAGGCCGCCGAGCGACGCATCGAGTTTAACCAGCAAGCGCTTGTCGAACGCATTGCCGTTTACGAGGGCTTGTGTAGCCGGCAAATCATCGCTGTCGATAACTATGCCCGCGATCCACGGCAGCGTCGGCGCTGTCACGCCGAAGGCTTGTTGCAACAGGGTAGGGGACAACCACAGCAGGTAGCCCCGGGCCGTGTCGAGCCGCCAGCAAGCGTCCGACGCGCCAGCGGCAGTGACTTGAAGCCCGGTGAAGTGCGCATAACGCTGCGCGGCCTCGGCGGGATCGGCCACGCACAACATCACGCCCGCCAATCCAACCGCATGATTGGCGTGTGTGAGCCAGCGCGGCTGCCATACCACGTCGCGCGTGTGGTGCTGGCAGAACTGAATGCGGCCTTCAGGCATGGCGCCAGGCGCCACGCGCACTACGGTGAATCGCGCGGTGGCCTCGCCGGATGCGCCGCTTATTTGCGTCGGCACCTCGCGTTGCAGCGCCACCGGTGTGAGCGGCTGGAACCCGCCCGCGGTCAGCCGCTGAAAATCGTTGTCTGGCGTTTGCGTGCCGAAGGCGATCAAATGCACACCCGTGTAACGGTGGATGGCGGCGCGTAACTGCGCTGCATTGGGCGTGTCGTGCGTGGGTGTCAAAAATTCGAGGTAACCGTGCTGCAACATCACGCAGCGATTCGCGGTGCCCGCAGGCATCAGCGGCCCGCCGGGTTCCAACCGGTGGGATTGCGCGGAGAACGGCGTCAGGGTGAAACCCAGTCTCGCGAGCGCGACGCTGGCTTGCCCGATATCCGGCAGAAAGTGCGCGATATGGTCGATATCAAAGCTAGATTGGCTCGTGCGCTGAGTTAGGCCTTTCATGTCATTTGCCGCGGTAATTACCCATATTGGGATATTAGCATTTGACGGGGTAGTGGACTTTACGCTCGGCCATGTAAAAGCTTTGTAAAAATCGGCATCCGCATGGCTGAAATGCGGCGCTGGTGCGTTATCTTCCAAATCGTTGAACTGCAAGGGAAGTGCCCATGAGAATCGCGTTGCTTGAAGAAGACATGCATACCGCCAATCAGTTTGCGGGTTGGTTGCAATCGGCAGGGCACGAGGCGGTGGTTCACGATGCTGCCGAAGTCTTTATGCGTGACGTGCCGCGCGGAGCCAGCGATGTGTTGGTGATTGGCCATCACGCCGCCGGATTAAGGGGGGAGGATTTGGTGTCGTGGGTACGTGAACAGGCCGGCCTGTCGAAGCCCGTATTGCGGATTTGCACGAACAACAACGAAATGGATATCGTTGCCGCGCTCAACGCCGGCGCCGATGATTGCATGGTTAAACCTCCGCGCCGGCTGGAGTTTTTGGCGCGCATTGAAGCGCTCGGACGCCGGGTGCCGCGACCGCCGAAACAGATGGATGTTCTGGTCTACGGCGACTTAAGCGTGGATTTGCAAAATCGCGTGATTCTGCGGGACGGACAGCGTATCGCATTGACACCGAAGAGTTACGACCTGGCGGTGTTCCTGTTTTCCAATGTCGGCCAACTGTTGTCACGCAGTTATCTGATGGAGCGTATTTGGGGACGCGGTTCGAGCAGCAGCACGCGCACGCTGGATACGCATATCAGCCGCCTGCGCACCGACCTGGGCCTGACACCTGAAAACGGCTGGATTCTGCAATCGGTGTATCAACATGGCTATCGGCTGGAGAAAAGTGATCCCCGTCCAGCAAGGCTCCATGTATGGGAGGCCGAGCGGCCATCCTGCTGAGCTCGCTAATAGCCCAACTGCCGGTCAACAATATTTTTGAGTTTCTTGCCGGTTAAAAAGCGCTCGAAATTAGAGAACCAGAAGTCGAGCAGATGCTCGATGTAGCGCGGGTCGTCGCAACTGATGTGGGGTAACACCACCAGGTTCTTCGTCGTCCAGTAGGGTGAGTCGGGCGGCAGCGGTTCTATGTCGAAAACGTCGAGCACCGCACCGCACAGCGCCTCTTTTTCCAGCCGTTCACGCAGCGCCGCGTAATCGACAATCGGCGAGCGCCCGATGTTGACAAAGCCCGCGCCCGGTTTCAACCGGTTGATGCGCTCGCGGTTGATGAGGCCGCGCGTCTCTTCTGTCAGTGGCGTGGTGACAATGACGAAATCCGCCTTGGGCAGCACGCTGTCGATGCGCTTTGATGACACTACGCGATCAGCGAGTTGGGTTGCCTTGCCGCTGCGGGTAACGGCGATGACATTCATGCCGAGTTTTTTCGCCGCGCGGCCCGCGCCCTGACCCAGATCGCCGAAACCCACCACCACCACGGTCTTGCCCGCGATGGGCGTGGTGAACACGGGTTTCCACACGTGATCGTGCTGGTTTTTGATAACTTCTGACAGGCGCGATTGCAGCATCAGCAACGCCATCAAACACGATTCTTCGGCCTTCGCGCCGTGCGCGCCGGTGTTGTTGGTGAGGGGGATATCTTGCGGCAACCAGTTCATCGGCATCAGCCCATCGACGCCGGCGCTGGTGGTTTGTATCCACTTCAACCGCGGCGCACGCGCGCGCAAGCCGTCTTTCGGTGGCGTGGAGTTGATCATGAAATCGGCGGTTTTTAACGCCTCGTCGAGGATTTCATTATCGTGCCCAATGGTGACACGCAGTTTTTTCGCCAGCGCGCGATGACGTTTGGCGGCGGCCAGCCAATCGGCTTGGTGCAATTGAAAGACGATCGGGCGCTTGCGGGCGGATTCGAGGTGCAGATGGTAAGTATTTGTTTTAATTGTCATTTCTAATTCTTTCCTGGTACTTTTGCAGCATGTGCCGAGCCACGTACGCACAAGCGCCCGCGCGGGTCTTGCCACAGCTTTTCATCGGTATGCAGCTTGCCCAGCGCACGTGCCACGGCCTGAAACGTGTGCTGTGCAAAGCGTTCCGCCACGGCGGAGTAGTACAGTGGCTCGGTTGCTATCACTTTCAGAATTGCGTCGGCCAGCGCGCTGATGCTGGCGTCGGCCATGTCATCTTTGGCAGGCGCGGGGTCCTGTTTGCCGCCGGCGTAGTCGGCGATTTTTGCTTTATCGGCATAGGCATAGGCGATGCGCTCGAAGCGTTCACGCGGGATACCTTCACCGATGGTGGCGTCGATGCCGACCTTCGCGCCGGTGGGCACCACGCCGTGCGGCATCACCGCGAGGCTGGGGTCGAGCGGCTTGGCGCGTGCGCCGGGGATAATCATCACGTCGCGGTCGCCCTGCACGCGCGTGGCGATGGCCCATTCCACATCCATCGCGTTATGCACGTCAATGTCGTCATCGACGACGACGACGTGTTTGAGATCAAGCACCGACAGCGCGGCGAGCAGCGCGTTTTTGCCTTCGCCTGCCTGCTTTTTGATGGAAATGATCGCATGCCAGAACGCGCAGCCGCCAAGCGTGACGTTGATGTCTTTCACCTGCACGCCGGCATTTTTGAGCGCCGCTCGAATTGCGGCGTAGCGCGTGGGCGCCGCGAGCCAGGTGTTTTCCCACGGCATGTGCAGCGCGTAATAAATCGGATCACGGCGCATCGTCACCGCCTTGATGCGCACCACCGGGTTCCAGTGCAACCCGCCCATCAGCCGCGTGAATTCACCGAAGCGGCCTTCGGGGTTGGTCCACCCGGTCGGCAGAATTTCGCCTTCGAGCACCATCTCGGCGTCGGCGACGCAGGGCAGATCGATGGTTTCGCATTGCGCGAGTTCGACCGGTACGCCGCGTATCCCGCCGGTGATGCCCATTTCGTCTACGCCGATGGGCGCACGAAAATTCGCGCCCATGATTTCCATCGGATGCGTGCCGATGGAAATCGAAATCGGGCACACACGCCCGGCCTCAAACGCGCGCTGTGCATACATGCGCATATTGTTGGGCGTGACGATATCGATGCCGGTGAGGTTTTTCTCTTTCACCATGAAACGATAGCAGCCGGAGTTCAAGCCGTACTCCGGATCGCTCGCCATCACCACACCGGCGGTAATCATCGGCCCGCCGTCGTAAATCGACGACATCGGCACCGGCAGCTTGAACAGATCAACCTCATCGCCCTTCATGATGACCTGCTTCATCGCGGGCGTTTCGATGTAACGCGGCGCAATCGGATGATCGATGCCGTGACGCAGGCGCTGCTCGATCTCGCCGTACTCGGTGCAACCCATGGACATGATGGCACGCTCGCGCGAGCGGATGATGCCCGACACCACCGGCATGTCGTAGCCGATGACGTTGTGAAAAAACAGCGCCTTGTCGGATTGATCGACCAGCGTGGCGATGTGGCGGATATCGACCGGCTGCTTCATGTCGATCATATGGCCGCCGCTACGCAGGCGGTCGAGGAACTGGCGAAAATTCTCGGCTAGAGGTTTCATAAATTACTCTATAAAAACATATAGTTACATTACTTTTGTTTGGGTGGAGGCGGCGGGGCGGTGTAATACGTGCCGCGCCCGCTGGCGACCAGCGCGCCTTCCTGATCGTACACATACGCTTCCGCCGTGGAATATTGTCCGCCGCTGCGCACGATCTTCGCCTTGGCAATCAGATCGCCCGGCATCGCGGCCTTGTGATAATCGACGCGGATGTCGATGGTGGGCACCGGTCGGCCTATCGCCACGGCAATCGCGTAATCGGCGGCCACGTCGATGATCGCCGCAAGTATGCCGCCGTGAGTGTAGCGCCGCTCGGGGTTAACTACCCATTCTTCGCGCCAGGTGGCTTTGAGTTCGAGACCCGAGTCGTCCATCTTCAACACTTTGAATCCGAGCCAGCGGTTGAACGGCCCGACGGCGAGACGTTGTTCCAGACTTTCCATCGTGAAGTGCGCTTCAGACATGTTGTGCTTCTCCGGCAAGCGACGTTACGAGACGCCGCAGTTGTTGTTGATCGACTTTATTGGTGCCGGCCAGCGGCAATTGATCGAGAAAAAAAACGCGTCGCGGATGCTGATAGGCCGGGCCATGGGCGATGGAAAATTGTTTTAACGCGTCTTCGGTGGTGGTTTGACCGTTGCGTAACACCACAAACGCGTACGGCACTTTGTCTTTCAGCGCGTGATCGAACGGCATCACGTAGGCCTGATGCACCGCCGGATGTTTTTCCAGCAACGACTCGACTTCAATCGGAAAAATGTTTTCACCGCCGCACACGAACATATCATCGGTGCGCCCGACAAAATAATAAAAACCTTCCGCGTCACGGCGGCAAATGTCGCCGCTGTAATACCAGCCGTCGCGCACGCGCTTGGCGGTTTCTTCGGGCAGGTTGTGATAGCCGAGCAGAATGCCGGGGTTCTTCAGCACCAGTTCGCCTTCGTTTTCATTGGCACCGCCAATGAGTTGGGCCTCGGTGCCGGCGTATGGCGCGCCAATGGAGCCGGGCGGACGCGGCTTGCCGTCGGGATGCGGCCCCAGTGGTACCGGGCCGCCCTCGGTCA
The DNA here is from genome assembly GCA_947467315.1 of Betaproteobacteria bacterium. Classification (GTDB taxonomy): domain Bacteria; phylum Pseudomonadota; class Gammaproteobacteria; order Burkholderiales; family SG8-41; genus UBA5216. Next base: position 11,653 of record CANIID010000057.1, read on the forward strand.
CGCCATACACCACCAGCGTCTCGGCATTCGGGAACACAGTGTTTAATTCGACCAGCAATTGCGCGGAGGAGGGCGCCGAGCCCATCATGACTGTGCGCACGCAGGCGGTATCGATTCTCGCCAGCAAATCGCGGCGCGTGAGGATCATCGACATCATCGTCGGCACGCCGGAAATCACCGTGGCGCGGTAGCGGCCCATCGCCTCGATGTAGCGCTCGATATTGAACTGCGGCAGCAGCACCAGTTGCGCGCCGGCGGTGAGGCCCTGCTTGATCGCGTTCAACGCATTCTTGTGATACAGCGGCGCGGCGACGAGAATCACATCGCGCTCGCTGGTGCCGCGCGTGTGCGCGAGAATCAGCCGGCTCCAGTTTTGCCCGTAGTGACTGAGCAGCACGCCCTTGGGGCGGCCGGTGGAGCCGGAGGTGTACGGCTGAATGGCGACGGAATCGGGCGCGGGTTCAAACGGCGTGAAGTCGCCGGCATCGATGAATTGATCAAACGCCTCGCCGTATTCCACCACGGGGATATCCGCAGGGCAGAGTTTGCGGTAAGCGCTTTCGACAAAAACAAATTTCGCACCCGCGTCATTCAAGATGTAATGCGCTGTTTCCGTTGCGAGCTTGATGTTGACCGGCACCGGCACCACACCGGCGCGCATCGCGCCGAGCAGCGTCGCGACAAACTCAACGCGGTTTAACGACAGAATGCCGATGCGGTCGCCGGGTTTCAAACCGGCGCGCACCAAGCCGCGGGCGACGGCGTTACAAGCGTCGTCCAGTGCGTGAAAACTGATTTCACGCGGGCGGGCGGCATCACTCAGGTCGATCAATGCCGTGCGTGTGGCCTGCGCATGCGCTACGAACGGCGCACCAAGGTTGCCGGCATAACCGCGCGCGTCGGGACGGGAAATCGCCATTCGAGAATTATAAAATAGTCAATAAAAACAGTTACTTATGGTTTAATAATGACTTTGCCAAACACCTCGCGATTTTCAATCAGGCGCAAGCCCTCGGCGGCGCGTTCCAGCGGCAGCACTTCATCGATCACCGGCTTCATCGTGCCTTGCGCGATCATGTCCATCAGCGCTTTGAGGTTTTCATCGTAAAAACTGTTGGAGCCGATGATCTGCAATTCAAAGCTCCACACGTAGCGCAGATCTTCTTTTGGGTCGTAGCCGGCCGTGGCGCCGCACACCAGAATTTTGCCGCCACGTTTGACGCAGCGTAGCGTTGGCCCCCAGGTGTCGCCGCCGGTGAAGTTGATCACCACGTCCACGCCGCCTTCGTTGTTACGACGCTGCGGCTTGCCGAATTTTTCAATCGCCCACTTGGAAAAATCCACGTCTTTGTAATTGATGACATGATCCGCGCCGAGGTCTTTCAGGCGCTGGATTTTGTCGGCGCTGGACGCGCAGGCGATGACTTCCGCGCCGAGTTGTTTGGCGAGCAGCACGCAGCCGGTGCCTACGCCGCCGCTTGCGCCCAGCACCAATACCTTGTCGCCTTTTTTGATGGTGTTGTGGGTGATAATCATGCGGTGTGCCGTGCCGTAGGCCACCGGCAGCGACGCGGCTTGCTCGAAGGTCACGTTATCCGGCATGGCGATTAACTGATCGGCGGCGACCAGGCATTTTTCCGCCAGGCCGCCGTGCATCATTTCGCCCATCAGGCCCTTTTTCTTGTTCAGCGGATTGACCAGCACGCGGTCACCTTTTTTCCAGCCAGTGACTCCCGTGCCGACTTCAAGGATTTCGCCCGCGATGTCGAGGCCGATAATCATCGGGAACGGCACTTTGATGCCGGGCATGCCGCGCACCGTGAACACGTCGTGATAGTTGAACGAGGTCGCGCCGACGCGGATCACCACATGGCCTTCGATCACCACGGGGTCGGGGAAATCCGTCACGATTTGCAGTTTGTCGAGGCCGCCGTGCTCATGCAAAACAACTGCTTTCATTGGGTCGCTCCGAGGGATTTTTTGCGGGCACACCAAAGGGCATGCTCGGAGTGCTCATTATCCGGGCTTTTGTGGGCTGACTCAATGCCGCTGTGCGATCATTGCGGCTTATGTGATGGGATCACTAAGGAAAATAGTATGGGCCAGCAACCGGTCATTACGGTAGACGACATTACCCGCATCGATTTCGCCTCGCGCCGCCCCGGCTGCGAAAAGGGCGTAATCCACGAAGACGGCGCGGTGCAGTCCGCCGTGTTTCGCGTCGCACCCGGCTCGGGCGTGCCGCGCCATTTGCACTCGCGCGTGTATGACTTGTTTGTGGGGGTGAAAGGCATGCTGGAAATTCGTTACGAAGGCCAGCACGGGCACGGCATCTTTGAGCTGAAACCGGGCGCGTTTTGCGCCATGCCGCCGGGCGTGCGGCACGAGGTGTTTAATCCCAGCAAAACCGACGAGGCGTTTTTCCTCATCGTGCATGCGCCGCACGACGGTTACGATTTTGTGCCGGTGGAGTTTAAACAGATGCAGCCGATGCTGAACGATGTGTCCTATGGCGCAGCGGGCGACGCGCGCGGTTCCTGACCGCTATCGGCTGGGGACTCCCGTGAGTTCCCAGCGCTCGCGAAGTGCTTGGCTGGGCGCGTTGGGATGACCGTAGGACGTTCGGTCAATTTCCCGCTTGATAAAATTCCCGGTCTGCGGCGCGTAGTACATCACGTCGGTGAGCGTGCCCGATGTGGCGTAACGAACATGGTCATGCTGCCAGTGACCGCGTATTTCGATCTTCAGCACATCAAAAATGCCGGCGGGTACGGTGACTTTTTCCCAGCCGACAATGTTTGCCGTATTCTGCTGTCGCCAGTTGCCGCCCATGTGCTCATATTTGATTTCATTGCTCCACTTTTTTCCGACGGTCAGCGGAAACTGCAAAGCCGGGTAGGGTGACGAATATTCGATATTGCCGTCGCGTAATAAATTCCAGTGGCGATCCCACACTTGTATCGAAGCGCCTTGGGTTCCCTGCGTGTAAATGCGATTTTCGGTGACCGATTGAACTTCGACGACGACATCCTGCTTGGAACGGGAATATAAATCCGTCACCTGAAAGCGCCATTGGGCGCCTGCCGCGATATCGGGTTTGGCCACGGGTTGGCCTAAGGCAAACGCCGGCGCGGGTCGGGTGGATGGCGCGGCCAAAGCCACCTGTTCCGGCGGCGCCGGCTTTGCGCTTGCGGAAGGCGCTGCCGGCGGCGTTGTCTGCGCGCTGCTGGCGGCTTGCAGTTCCTCCAGTTCCTGCTTGAGCCGCTCGATGGCTGCGCGCGCCGCTTGCGCATCCTGGCCCTGTCTCGCGGATTGCGCGGTGGCGGCTTCTTCTTCGCGTTTTTTTAATGCCGCCTGTACCGCACGCTCGATTTCCAGTTGTTGCACCTGCCGCCGCGCGGACTCGCCTTGTTCGCGTTTGGCAAGCGCTGCAGAAACCGCGCTTTCGATGTCCGCGCGCGATACGCCAGGCGCAGCGGTCGTCGCGGGTGCCGTTTGAATATTCACCGTGATGTTGACGTTGAAATAAAATTCGCCTTCAAGCGAGGTGTTTTCCCAGGGTGTTTGTTTGCCGCCGGATTCCTGCCGCACGCTGGCGCGCACGTTCTTGAACACGTCCTCGATTTTGAGGCCGGGCAAGCGCATGTTGTTGAGCAAATGTTGAGTGTAGAGCCCGTTGTCGCCCGCACCATCGCTCGCCACTTCACCTGGGGCTGTCGCGTAGGCGAGCAGCGTGCCGGCAGGCGCCTGCATCGGTGCAAGGCCCACCGTGGAATTGCGGAAACTGCGTGCGAACGGGTTATTGCGACAGGCATCAAGAATCACAATGTTGACGCGCGCCCGGGCGCTTTGCATCATCGACAACACGCTGCCGGCATCCAGCGACTGATCTTCGACTTCATACTCGCGGCGTATATCGGTGCCTACCGGAATCAGAAAGTTACGGTTGTTAATCTGCATGCCGTGTCCGGCAAAATAAAACAGCCCGACACCGCGGCCGGCGTGCAGTTCGTCGCCGAACTCGCGCACCGCCTGCCGCATCTGGCTTTGCGAAACGTTGGTGCGCAGGATGACCTTGAAGCCGAGGCCCTGCAGCGTTTTAGCGATGGCGGTCGCGTCATTGACCGGATTGGCGAGCGGCGCATCCTTGTAGTTGCTGTTGCCGATGACCAGCGCAATGCGGTTCTCCGCGCCGGTGGCCGCGGCGGGGCGTGTTTGCGCCTGCGCAGACAGCACCGCGCACGCCAGCAGGGTGGTCAATAGGTATTGCAGGTACTGAGTGAATGTCCGCATGCTGTGAATATCTTAGCAAATCCCAGCGGGAATGCGTAAATTGGGTCGATGCCGGCATTGCGGACCTGGATGCCGGTAACGTAAATTCCAGTGATGCCTTGCCCATTCCTCTGCCCACGCCTTGAAATCGCCATCTGACGCACCCGCGTGGTGGCTGGTCACCATCGTTGCTACCGTGGGGCAACTGCTGGTAGCGATGTCCAATCACGTGTTGCCTTCCATCGCGCCCAAGCTGGCGGAATCGCTGGGCGTGAATCCGGCGCTGATCGGCGTGCAGGTGAGTCTGACCTTTGGCGTGGCGGCCATCGCGGCGGTCACCGGCGGCCCGGTGGTGCTGAAATGGGGCGCGGCGCGCACCACGCAGATTTGTGTGTTGATCTGCGTGGTGGGCACGCTGCTGTATGCGGTGCCCAGTCTGTATGCGGTGGCGCTGGGCTCAGTGTTCTGTGGCATCGGTCTCGGTTTGATCAATCCGGCGGCGGCGCACATGCTGGTGAAATACACGCCGCCGGAACGCCGCAACCTGATTTTTTCGATCAAGCAAACGGGCGTGCCGGCAGGCGGCGTGATTGCCGCCTTGATGGCGCCCGCGCTGGCCGTGAGCGTCGGCTGGCAGTGGGCGATGGCGGTGATTGCCGCGGCCGGCGTACTCACGCTGCTGGCGATACAGCCGTATCGCGAGACGTGGGATGCGGATCGCGGGCAAGGCGACCAAAAGCAACCTGGCGTGTGGGCCACGGTGACGCTGGTGTGGTGCGCGCATGATCTGCGCTGGCTGTCCATCGTTGGCAGCCTGCTGTCGGCGATACAGCGGTGTTTGTTTTCGTTCACGGTGATCTATCTGGTGGTCGAGCATCGCTTTGGCTTGCTGGAAGCAGGCGTGATGCTGTCGGCGATTCAGTTCGGCGGCTTTGCCTCGCGCATTTTCTGGGGCTGGACCGCGGATCGCATCGGCAGTGGCTTCGCGGTGATGATGCTGATTTGCCTGATCAGCGTGGTGACCACGGTGGCGCTGACGCTATTCGATGCGACATGGCCGCGGCCGGTGGCGCTGATATTCTTTTTTGTGCTGGGTTCGGCGGCGGCGGGCTGGAACGGCGTGTTTCATGGCGAAGCTGCGCGCCTGAGTCCGCCGGGCATGGCCGGCGCGATTGCGGGCGGGACATCCTTCTTCATGTTCGGCGGCGTGTTGTTCGGGCCGTCGCTGTTTGCGCTGGCGTACGGCGGCATCGGTTCGTATGCGCTGACGTTCTGGTCGCTGACTGCGGTGTCGCTGTTATCGCTGGTGTTGCTGCTGTTTGCGCGCCGGCCCCGTGCTGAGTAACGCAAGCGCTTATAATCGGCGCTCCCTTCTTGTAGTGCTTCTCGCTGAAATTCATCGTGCCTGTTGAAACTGTGGAACCCGTCGCACCGGCTGTATCGCGTTCCATGCTGGTGGCGGTGATTGCGCTGATCACGCTGGCGCAGATCGGCACGGTGATGGGCATCGCAGTATTCCCGGTGATCGCGCCGAGACTGGCGGCGGAAATGGGCATCGAGCCGTCGCTGGTGGGCTATCAGATGAGTCTGATCTATGGCGCGGCCATGTTGTCATCGCCGTTTCTCACGTGGATGGTGACGCGCTATGGCGCTTGCCGCGCGATACAGGCGGGCCTGCTGCTGAGCGCGGTGGCGCTGGCGTTGGCGATGATGGGCGGCATCATCGCGCTGATGATTGCGTCGATCTTGCTCGGCGCGGCGATGAGCGTGATGACGCCGGCCGGCGCGCATGTGTTGTTTCGCTTCAGCCCGCCCAAGCGCCGCAATCTGGTGTTCTCGATCAAGCAGACCTGCGTGCCGGCGGGCTGGATGGTGATGGCGCTGGTGGCGCCGCCGGTGACCTTACTGCTGGGCTGGAAGTGGGCGCTGATACTGGTGATTATTTTTGCGCTGCTGATGACGGTTGCGCTGCAGTTCGTGCGCGCAAGCTGGGACGACGACCGCACGCCGCAGGGCGGCAACGCGCGCCAGCAAGCGCGCGAAGGCATGACGCTGCTGTGGCGCATACCGGAGTTGCGCTGGCTGTCGGTGGCGTCGATGTTCATGTCGGGCGTGCAACTGTGCTTGAGTTCCTTCGCGGTCACCATGCTGGTGCAGGACGCGGGTTACGGCCTGGTTGCGGCGGGCGTGATGCTGTCGGTGGCGCAGGGCGCGGGCGTGACGGGGCGTATCGCGTGGGGCTGGATCGCCGATCGCTTCGGCAATTGTCTGCGCTTGTTGATTACCTTGAGCGCGGTGATGGTGGTGTGCTGCGGCGCGATGGTGCTGATGACCGCGCAATGGCCGCGTGCGCTGACGGTGTTATTGTTTCTCGCTTTCGGCGCATCCGCCGTGGGCTGGAACGGTTTGTTTCTGGCCGAGGTGGCGCGCTTGAGTCCACCGGGCAAGGTGAGTGTGGCCACCAGCGGCGCGATGGTATGGAACTTCGCCGGCATCCTGATCGGCCCGGCGCTGTTCGCGCTAATCTACCGATGCAACGGCAGTTACGCGTTTACCTTCGGCTTGTTGTCGGTGTTTGCGGTCGGCGGGTTGGGGTCGCTGCTGCTGACGGCGGCCAGCGCGCGGCGGACGGCAAGCGGCCAGTGAGCGCCATGATTGAATTCAGTGTTAGCCAATGGGCGCTGTTTACGGGCGCGGTGATGCTTGCGTATTGCGTGCGCGGCGGCGCGGGTTTTGGCGGCGGCGTGGTGGCCGCACCGTTGCTCGCGCTGCTGATGCCGCTGCAAATGGTGGTGCCGCTGTTGTCCGGCATGAACACGGTGACATCGATTTCGCAAGGCATACACGATTGGCGCAAGGTGGCGTGGCGCGAAATCGCGCGCATCGTGCCGTTCGCCGTGGCGGGCGTGATCGCGGGCATATTTTTTCTCGCCAACCTCGACGCCAAGCCGCTGACCCGCGCGTTTGGTTTGTTTATCACGGTATACGCAATATATATGCTTGTTTTTAAAGGAAAAACGCCTGAAATTCCCCGGCGGTGGCTGACCCCGGTTGCCGCGGTCATCAGTTTGTTCGCGGGCGTTATCGGCTCGGTGTTTGGCGGCGGCGTGGGGCCGGTGTTCGTGATGTATCTGAATTCGCTGAAGGTTGAAAAGGACTGTTTCCGCGCCACCATGAATATGCTGATGCTGATATTGGGCGTGTCGCGTCTGATCGGTTTGCTGATCGCGGGCCTGATCACGCAAAAAGTACTGTTGTTGCTGGCGGTGGCGCTGCCGCTGTCGTATGTTGCCGGACGCTTAGGCAACCGCATGGCGCAACGTTTTGACCAGCAGATGTTCAATCGACTGGTGGGCTGCGTGATATTGGCCAGCGGCATCCTGCTGATGTTGAAGTAACGGCAGTGACTGGGCTCGACGCGTTTTCAACGATGCAACTGGCGTGGGCCGCCGGCATCGTATTCGGCGCCTACGTGGTGCGTGGCATGTCCGGCTTCGGCGCGGGGTTGGTGGCGACACCGTTGCTGGCGTTTTTACTGCCGATGTCCACCGTGGTGCCGGTCACTGGGCTGATTGTATTCGTGCTGTTTGTGTTTCTGACGATACGCGACCGGCACGAGGTGCTGTGGGATGAATTCAAGCGGCTGTTACTGCCCACCCTGGTGGGCGTGGCCGGCGGGCTGGCGTTGTTTACGCTGCTGGATAACCGTCTGCTGACCAAACTGCTGGGCGGATTTCTGGTGACTTACTCGGCCTACATGCTGATCACGCAGTGGGTGGGCATGCAGCAACTCAAGCTCTCGCCGCGATGGGCCTGGCCGCTGGGATTTCTCGGCTCGTTTATCGACACCCTGTTCGGCGGCGGTGGCGGCACGCTGGTGGTGATTTACATGCACGCGCGCGGCGCCGGAAAGGCCGGGTTTCGCGCCACCGTGGCGGTGCTGTGGTTCGTGGAAATGATGGCGCGTATCGGCGGCTATACGCTGGCGGGCTACTACACCGAAAGCACGCTGACGCTGGTGGCGGTGATGCTGCCGTTCATGCTGCTGGGAACCTGGGTGGGCGAGAGACTCACTGCCCGCATTAGCCCCGAGATGTTTAACCGGATTCTGGCCGTCATGCTGTCGCTCAGCGGTGTGAGCTTGTTGCTCAAGTAGTGCAGGTCGAAATAGCGCGCCTTATTTCAGAAACAGCACCGCCGGAAACGTCGCCACGGCCAGCACTAGCACGATCCATTCCAGGTTATTGCGTTTGAGCCAGCCAGTGAAATGCAAAATCAGGATAACGATGGCGGCGACGTAGAAAGCGTAGAACATTGTTTGGCTCCACAGATATGTGCAGGGCGAATAATACAGGACAGCGCAGCGCACTGTGAACGGCAAAAAGTTTGCCCTGTATGGGGTGCGATTCAAAGTGATGTCTACATCGCAGTCTCCACAAAAAGAGAAACGCCTTCCCCTTCAGGGGGAGGGCGGGGATGGGGAGGCACGGCTGCTAACCCCACCCCCATCCTAACCTTCTGCTCCGCTTCAAGTGTGCCCTTGCCCCTGAAGGGGAAGGGACTGTCTGCTGGTCTATGCATCCCGTGGCTTAGACATCAGTTTGAATCGCCCCCCCCTGTATGCATGATCCATGCGCCATGCCGCGCCATGAATAGGTGGGCTCTTGCCATCTTGCTATACAGGCAAGACAGTGGGCGGTACGCCGGAGGCTTTCAGCACAGTGATCCGCAGCGAAATCGCGCCGTGGTACACGTTATCCAGTTTTCAGACGCTGATAGGGATTGGGATTGACGGTCGCGCCGGTGGGTTTTGTTGCGCCGGTGTCTAATTTGCTGGCGCAAATGGACGTGTGCTTTAAGCATCGCTTTACCGACATGGAGGGCGCTGGTATATTTTGACTACCAAGTTTTAATTACGCATGCGCATTGCGTTACGTTTGGGGCCGTCCGGTTGAATGATGTTAAGTGATTGAATTATAATGATAATTAAAAAAATTTCAAGCATGCCCGAGGTCAGCATTGCGGTGAATTGTCGATGAGCGGGGCTACTCTAAATATGCCGAGGATCATTTTGGCGATGCTCCTGTGCGCTGTGGCTGGCGTATCGGGTGGGGCCGACCCCGCTCGAAAAATTGACCCTTATCTGCGACCTGCGGTTGCACCGGCGCCCCCAGACAATCCGGTAACGCCTGCCCGTGTCGTGCTCGGTAAAACGCTGTTTTTCGACCCGCGTTTGTCCGGTTCGAATTGGATCAGTTGCGCCACCTGCCATAACCCGGCATTGGGCTGGTCCGATGGCTTGCCCAAGGGCATTGGTCACGGCATGAAGAGCCTGACGCGCGCCACGCCAACGCTACTCAATGTCGCGTTCAATCCCGTGCAAACGTGGGATGGCCGTCATGCGTCACTGGAAGCGCAAGCCCTTGCGCCGATCGAGGCTGACATGGAAATGGCGCAGGATTTACCGGGGCTGATCAAGAAGCTGGAACAGATCGACGGCTATCGCAAACTGTTTGACAAGGCGTATCCCGGCGAAGGGATTAACGGCGGCACTATCGGCAAGGCCCTCGCCAGTTACGAACGTACCGTGCTGTCAACGGAATCGCCGTTCGACCGCTGGCGCAAAGGCAATCCGAGCGCGGTGAGTGTGTCGGCCAAGCGCGGGTTTGTGTTGTTCGAAGGAAAGGCCAATTGCGTGAAGTGCCATTCGGGTTACAACTTCACCGACAATGGGTTTCACAATATTGGCATTAGCCTGAATGTTTCACAAACAATCCGCTCTCAAGCATTTGATGAAATGTGGAATTGAAATCGCAGCATTTCAGAACGACAGGCGTAGTCTACCCTACCCATTAAGTCGGAGGGTGGCGGCAGGTTGG
>CANIID010000058.1 GCA_947467315.1 Betaproteobacteria bacterium
CAGGGCAATTGCATCAAATAGCCACCAGCCCAAGTAACCGCACACGATAAGAATCGCTGGTTGATGCGACCAAGCGTCGAGTCTTGATTCCGCCTTTGCGGGATTTCTCCAACCAGAGAATATTGAGCGCCATGCGACGCACGGTGGCAAGGTTTTGAGCGCTGTTCTTGACCGGCGCCCGTGCCTGATCATCGTTCAGGCACACGTTCAGGCACCAGTGCAGACCGGGATGGGACAGGCTGTCGAGGTGCCCAAAGGCGCAATAGCGCCGCACTTCGACGCGACCGTGATCTTTTTCCACCGTCGCGTAGTCGTCATGGTGCACGTTTGCCCAATGGTTCGCCTTCCCGGGGGCAAAGAAATCGCGGATCGATTCGGCCAGATTGGGGTGGTTATCCTTCACCGCCAGCGCGCTGACCAGGTGCAGCGGCCGACACGCCTCGCTCCCGCTACGCCGGCGGGTCTTGCCGTCCACCGCCACCACGGTGCCCGGCTCCAGCACCGGTATCCGTCCCGATACCCACCGCCGGAAACAGGACTCCACCGCACGCGCATCGAGCATCCCGAAGACCTGGCCAATGGCGTCGTGCGAGGCGATGCCATGTTCCAGTTTCATAAACCGCCTCAACCAATCCAGCCGTTCTTCGGCCCAAGTATGAATTTCCACGAGATTGCCAGCACCCCATAGCATCGCGCACACCGCGACCACCAGCATTTCCACCAAATCGTGCGTGTTGCGCCCGGCCACGCGTGGATCGGCTATGATCGAAAATTCTTCGGCAAGACACACGGGCTTTTCTGTCTCCATCGCCACTCCAAAAAGACAGAAAACTACACAGCTTCGCGAAAAAGTATAAGCCTTTGCACAACGTCATAACTATTTCATTCATTTAGGGTTTTGATGCAATTGCCCCGCCTCACACCCCAGCAACTCGAACAATTCGACCGCGACGGTTATCTGTTGTTTCCGAGCCTGTTCACGCCGGCGGAAATCGCACCGCTGCTCGACGAAGTGCCGCGCCTGTACGCCCAGCAGCGCCCGGAAAATGTGCTGGAGAAAAGCGGCGTGGTGCGCACCAACTTCGCCGCGCATCTGTACAGCAAACCATTCGCCACGCTCGCGCGCCACCCGCGCATGTTGACACCCGTGATGCAGCTATACGGGGAGAAACTCTATATGCATCAGTTCAAGATCAACGGCAAAATGGCGTTCGACGGCGACGTGTGGCAGTGGCATCAGGATTACGGCACCTGGGTCAACGACGACCACATGCCCGAGCCACGCGCGATGAATGTGGCGATTTTTCTCGATGAAGTGAATGAGTTCAATGGCCCGCTGATGTTCATTCCCGGCAGCCATAAGCTCGGTGTGCTTCAAGCGCAGCACGATCTGACCACCACCAGCTATCCGCTGTGGACCATCAACCACGATACGATCAGCCAGCTCGTCGCGCGTGGCGGGATTGTGGCACCCAAAGGCCCGCCGGGATCGATGATCATGTTTCACTCTTGCCTGGTGCATGCCTCCACGTCGAACCTGTCGCCGTGGAATCGCGTGGCGGTGTACTTGAGTCTGTGCGCGGTGTCGAATCACATTCGCCGCTTCAAGCGTCCGGAGTACATCGCGCACCGCGACTTCACGCCGCTCGAATGCCTGCCGGATGATTGTTTGCTGAAGGACTACGACGTGCCGCTGCCGTGGAAGGATGGCACGCCGGCGGCGGCGCTTACATCAGCATCATCCGCGTGGGTGGCGTAGCGATGTTCAGCGCGCGGCCAGCTTCGTCGCGCTCGCCACTCTAAGCCATTTTTCAATCTCGGTTCTCACCAGCGCGGCGAACGCCTCGGCGGTGGTGCCGGTGGCTTCAAGGCCGTCGCTGCTTAATACGGTTTTTATCTCTGGCGAACGCGCGGCTTTGACGGTTTCGCTGTTGAGTTTTGCCATGATGAACGGCGGCGTTTTCGCAGGGGCAAAAAGCCCGATCCAGGACGAGTGGTCGTAGCCGGGTATCGCGTTTTCGGTCAGGGTTGGCAGATCAGGCGCGGCGGTCGAACGTTTGGCGCTGGTGATCGCGAGCGCGCGCAACCGGCTGCTATTCACATGTGTCATCGCGGTGGAGATGGTGGCAAAGTTGACCTGGCATTCGCCCGCCAGCATGGCCACCATCGCCGAGGCGCCGCCCTTGTAGGTGATGTTGACCATGTTCACGCCGGACATGTACATGAAAAGTTCCGCCGCCATGTGTGTGCTGGTGCCGAATCCGCTGGAGGCGTAGTTGAGTTTGCCGGGCGCGGACTTCGCCAGCGCAATCAATTCTCTGGCTGAACTCGCGCGCAGCGAAGGATGCACCACCAGCACATGCGGTAACGTCGCGATTTGCGTCACCGGCGCGAGATCGCGCAGCGGGTCGAATGGCAACTTCTTGTGCAGCGCCGGAATGATGCTGTAGGACGAGGCCACCGCCAGCAGGGTGTGGCCGTCCGGCGCGGCGTGGGCGACGATTTCAACGCCCACGATGGTGCCCGCGCCGGGGCGGTTGTCGACAATCATCGGGTGGCCGAGCGCTTCGCTCATGCGCTGCGCCACCACGCGCGCGATCACATCGGTGGAGCCGCCCGGCGGCTGCGGCACGATCATGCGGATGGGGCGGGTGGGCCAGCCCGGCGTATTCTGGGCGGGAGCGGGTATTCCCACTGACAACAGAAGGGTCGAAGCGACGAGGCGCAGATGGTTTGGGATCATGTGCGCATTATGCCGTGTATACATTGCGGCGAGGGCGATACGGCGGGTAAACTATCCAGACACGCAATTCATGCGTAAGCCCCCATCCATAAGGACGCTCCCATGACGCTCACCAAGACCCGCATCGAAGTCAACAACGCCGTGTTCTCGCTGCCGTATCACGTCGCCAAAGAAGAAGGTTACTTTGAGCAGGAAGGCTACGACGTTGAATTGGTGCCGGCCGGTTCGGGCCGCGACCGCGACAAGGAAGTGCCGGAGCAGCCGATCGAGGATCATCGCGCGGTGACCTCCTACGGCTGGCACGAAGGCATCGAGAAGGGCGAGTTCTGCATGTATCGCGCCTGCGAGTGGGGGCAAATCCGCCGCTCGCAAGACAGCGCCACCAACGCCAAAGTGATCAGCAAGCGCGCGGCAGTAGCGACGCAAGCCATCGTGGTGCGCGCCGATTCGCCGTATAACGTGCCGCAGGATTTGCGCGGCAAGACGGTGGCGGTGAATTTTCACGCCGGCTCGCACTACATCACGCTCGCGATGCTCGGCGGCTCGATGAACAACAAAAGCGAAGTGCGCGCCGTGCATGTGGGCGGCCCCAAACAACGCTTGCGGTTTTTGGAAGAAGGCAAGGTCGAAGCGGCAGCAGTGATGGAGCCGTGGATCACGGTGTCGGCGAAAAAAGGCTTGAAGATCATTAGCGAGGCGTTTTATGAAGGCGCCGAAGTCGCCACGCCGGATGTCGATCCGCAAATGTACGCCGCGATCAACCGCGCCATCGTCAAGGCGGTGGCGAAGATCAATGCGGACATCCGTCCGTACCTGCACTACATGGCGCGCGAAGTGCCGGCGGACATCATGACGCTCACCGATGATGATTTTTACCTGCCGCGCTTTCGCTACGTGTCTCCGCGCCCCTACACGCGCGAGGAATACGAGCACCTGCACGACTGGATGACGAATTGGGATTTGCTCAAGGCCGACAGCAGCTACGACAAGATTATCGGCGCGAAAATAGCCGCCGCGGCGTAGCGATGATGATGGCGCGTAGTGGCGGACGCGCGGTGAGGTGCTTAGTCTCCCTGGCGGTGCTGCTGTGGTGCATGCCTGTTGTAGAAGCGCAGGCGTGGAAGCCCACGCGCCCGGTGGCCTTCATTGTCGGCGCTGCGGGTGGCGGCGGCAGTCTTGATCTCACGGCGCGCACGCTGCAGCGCATCTGGGACGATGGCCGCACCATCGGCACGCCCATCGTGGTGATCAACAAGCCGGGCGCGGGTAACGGCATCGCGTGGAGTTATCTAAATGAGCGCGGCGAGGACGGGCATTCAATCGCGATAGGCACCACCAACCTTGTGTCCAACCCGGTGATGGGCGCGCATCATATCGGTCACCGGGATGTGACGCCGCTGGCAATTTTATTTGATGATTATTTCATTTTGTTGGTGCGCGCCGATTCGCCGTTGAAATCGGCGGCGGAGGTGAAGCAGCGGCTCGCCAAGGACCCGGCCGCATTGTCATTTGGGTTCGGACCGGGTTTGGGCGCGGGCTCACATACGGCGGCGGCAGTGTTCGTCAAAGCCTTGGGCGTGGATGTTGCTAAAGGACGCTTCGTACCGTTCAAGGGGGCGGCCGAGGCAGTCACGGCGATGATCGCGGGCGACATTGATATCGTCAGCGCCACGGCGGTGAACGCGCCGCCGTTTATCGCAGCGGGCAGAACACGCGCCATCGGTGTGATCGCGCCGCAACGCCTTGGCGGCGCGCTGGCCCATGTGTCCACGGCGAGGGAGCAGGGCATCCATGCGGATTTCACCAACTGGCGCGCTGTGATCGGCCCCAAGGGCATGCGCCGCGAGCACGTCGCGTTCTGGGTGCAGGCGCTGTCCGTCGCCAACAAATCGGAGGCGTGGCAGAAAGACCTCGCGCGTAATTTCTGGCGCGAAAATTTTCTGACGGGCAAGGCCGCGGATGATTTTCTGGATCAACAGGCAGCCGTATTCCGCACATTGTGGGCGGAGATGGGCGTGAAGAAATAGTCTTTTTATCGGATTGAAGAAAATGAAACCCAACATCCTCCTCATCACCTCCGACCAGCAGCGCGCCGACTGCAACGGCTTCGAAAATAAAAATATCAAAACACCGCACATCGACCGCATCGCGCGCGAAGGCACGCGCTTCTCCGCGTGCATCACGCCCAATCTGGTGTGCCAGCCGTCGCGCGCGTCTATCCTCACCGGCATGCTGCCGCTCACGCATGGCGTGTGGGACAACGGCGTGGATCTCGATCCGCGCGTGGGTGAGGCGGGATTCGCCGGCACGCTCGCCAAAGCTGGTTATCAAACGGGGTTTATCGGCAAGGCGCATTTTTCCACCAAGGCGACGTTTGCGCCGACCGGCACGCCGGAATGCAACAAGAGTCAGGCGCAATATGGCGCCGACTGGTACGGCCCGTATATGGGATTTCAGCATTGCGAGCTGAATGTGCTGGGCCACTTGCATCGCACGCGTCCGTTGGAGCAGCCGCCGGTGGGGCATTACGAACGCTGGTTGTCGTCGCGCGGCATTGACGGTGAAGGTATCAAGCTATGGGCTGCTGAAACGCGCGCGGGAACCGGCGCGGCGCAGACGTGGTATTCCGCGCTGCCCGCAGCATGGCATTCAAGCACGTGGATCGCCGATCGCGCGATTCACTGGCTGGATGGCGCGAGTAAGCATGAAAAGCCGTTTTGCGCCTGGGTGTCGTTTCCCGATCCGCATCATGCGTTTGATTGTCCGGAGCCGTGGAGTTTGATGTACGACCCGAAAGACATGGTGCTGCCCAATCACCGCACGCAAGATCTTGAACGCCGCCCGTGGTGGCACAAGGCCTCGCTCGAAGGCAAGCCGCAACTGGCTGACCCGGCAATGCTGAAATTTCGCGCCGAAGGCTCGCGTGTGCCGCACCAAACCGACGCACAGTTGGCCGAGATGACCGCCAACTACTACGGCATGATTTCGCAGGTGGATCACAATGTCGGACGCATCCTAAGCGCAATTGAAGCTTCGGGCGTGCTCGAGAACACGCTGGTGATTTACACCACCGATCACGGCGAGCTGCTGGGCAATCACGGCTTGTATCTCAAAGGCCCGACGCCGTACGAAGACCTGCTGCGGGTGACGATGGTGGCGCGCGGGCCGGGGGTGGCGAGACGGCAATTGGTGGTGGAGCCGGTTTCCACGCTCGATCTCGCGGCGACGTTTTACGAAACTGCCGGTGTCGCGAAGCCTGCTGAACTGCAAAGCCGCAGCCTGGTGAAACTGTTGCGGGGTGGGGCCGAGACGCGCGACGTAGCGTACAGCGAATGGCATCTGCATCCGTCGCGCTGCGGCGTGGGCTTGAAGCTGCGCGTGGTGCGTACCAAAAAATACAAATGCACCTTTGAACTCGAGTCGGGCGCGGGTGAGTTGTACGATCTGGCGAACGATCCGGGTGAGATGAACAATCTGTACGACGATCCGGGTTACGCTGCTGTGCGCAGCGAGTTACACGATATGATGCGAGCCCGGCCCGGCGCGATAGCCGATCCGCTGGCGGAGCCGATAGGCATGGCTTGAGTGCATGAGCCATGTACGGTGGAGCGGTGCAAATTTGAATGACTGGACCGGAGCATCACGTGAAACGTAAGCCCATGTTTTTGTTGATATTATTTTGCCTGGCTTCAGTGCCTGCTGTTGCGATAGCGCAGGCATTTCCAACGAAATCCATCCGCTTTCTCGTCGGCTTCGCGCCCGGCGGTTCGACCGACATACTCGCGCGCATCATCGCGCAGGAGATGTCGAAGAACATCGGCCAGCAAGTCGTTGTCGATAACCGGCCCGGCGCGGGCGGCAACATTGCTGCCGAAGCCGCGACCAAGGCGCAGCCCGATGGCTACACGCTATTTGCGTGTACGACAGGCGTGTTCGCGATACAGCCGTTTTTGTATTCCAAGCTGCCGTACGATCCCGAAAAAGGTTTCGCGCACATCACGCAGACAGGATCGCTGCCGTACATCGTGGTGACGCATCCGTCGTTGCCGGCGAAAAATATTCGCGAATTCATCGCAGTGGCCAAGGCACGTCCCGGCGAAATCAACTATGCGTCTTCAGGCATCGGCACCGCTTCGCATCTGTCGGCGGCGTATTTTGCGTCGGTGGCCGGACTCAAGCTCACGCATGTGCCCTACAAAGGCAGCGGACAAATCATGGGCGATTTGATCGGCGGGCAAGTGGTGATGCTGTTCGATCAGCCGGTGAGCTCCATGCCGCACGTGAAGGCTGGCAAGTTGCGCGTGCTCGGCATCAGCAGCGGCAAGCGTTTTGTGACGATGCAGGATATCCCCACCATCGCCGAGCAGGGTGTGGCGGGCTTCGAGGCGATCTCGTGGGCCGGTGCCTGCGCACCGGGCGGCACGCCCAAGCTGATAGTCGATAGGCTCTACAACGAAATCGCCAAGGTGCTGAAGGTGCCCGACATCCGCGAGCGCCTGTTGCGCGACGGCATTGAGCCCATCGGCAGCACGCCGGAACAATTCATGGAGCACACCAAAAAAGAAGCGGTGAAGTGGGGTAAGGTGGTGAAGGATAGTGGGGCGCGGGTGGATTGAGCGCAATTTGAGGCATCACGTATTTCGCGAATAATTCAAAATGTTGACTCGACGGCATTGAGGTCGCCGGGGTCGTCTTGGGCGGTGGGCATTCCATTTTTAACATCCTGGAGCATTGCATGAAGTATTTGCGACTTGCAGCAATCACGGTATTTGCCGGCTGCGCAGACAACGCCCCTATCGCCCAGAAATCGATGGACTCATTCCACATCGGCGGGCGTGAGGTCACGATCAGCGATATCCCGGTGATGGCAGTTCAATTCACGCCTTCAAGGGGTTAGCGTGCGCGTAGGGCTCTTTGTCACCTGCCTCGTTGATCTGATGCGTCCGAGCATCGGCTTCGCGGCGTTGAAGCTGTTGGAGTCAGCGGGGTGCGACGTGGTGGTGCCGCAAACGCAAACCTGCTGCGGGCAGCCGGGCTACAACTCGGGGGACCGTGCATCGGCGCTGGCGTTAGCGCGCAAGGTGCTGGCGGAATTCGAGGATTGCGATTACGTGGTGGCGCCGTCGGGTTCATGCGCCGGCATGATCCGCACGCACTATCCGGATTTGTTTCGCGGCGAGCCGGAACTCTCGCGCGTGAACGCGCTGTGCGCGGGCACGTATGAGTTGACGGAGTTTCTGGTGACGGTCATGAAGTTTAAGGGGAAGTCAAAATATCATTTAAAAACATATACTTATCATGACTCTTGTTCTGGCCTTCGCGAGATGGGCGTGAAGGCGCAGCCACGCGCGTTGCTGGCTCAAGTCGAAGGCATCACGCTCAAGGAAATGGACGAGTGCGAAACCTGTTGCGGTTTTGGCGGCGCGTTTGCGGTGAAGTATGGCGACATTTCCACGCATATCGCGGATCGCAAGTGCGACAACATCGCTTCGAGCGGCGCTGATGCGGTGGTGCTCGGCGATCTGGGTTGCATGTTGAATATCGAAGGCCGCTTGCGGCGGCGGGGCGATATGAAAACGCAGGTGCTGCATGTGGCAGAGGTTCTTGCCGGCAATACCGCGTTGCCAGAATGAACGCCCTGCAGTTGACGATACGCAACATCCGCGCCACCGCGATCACCGTGCCGATGACGTATGTGCTCGGCACCAGCGCGCAGGCGGTGCGCGAGGCACCGTTGCTGCTGGTTGATGTCGAAACCGAGGAAGGCATCACCGGCCACGCGTACCAGTTTTGCTACACGCCCAAGGCGGCGGGCGCGATACAGATTTTTCTCGATGATGCGCTGAGTGCGATCAAGGGCATGCGCGTTGATCCGGCGGAAATCTGGAGCACCTTGTCGAAGCGCTACCTACTGATTGGCGTGCAGGGCGTTGTGCGTATGGCGATGGCCATGATCGACGTGGCATGCTGGGATGCGGCGGCGAAAGCGGCGGGCGTGCCGCTGGCGATGCACCTCGGCGCGTTGCCACGGCCTATCCCTGCGTATAACAGTTGTGGCCTGGGCCTGATGGCGCCGCAAGCGGTGGCGGACGAAGCAGAAAAATTGCTGGCCGGCGATGCCGTGGCGTCCGGCTTTCGCGCGGTGAAGCTGCGGCTCGGTTATGCCACACTGGAAGAAGACCTCGCCGCCACGCGCGCGGTGCGCAATCGCGTGGCGGATTCCGTCATGATCATGACGGACTTCAATCAGGCATTGAGCGCGGAAGAAGCGCTGCGCCGCGGGCGCGCGCTCGACGACGAAGGCGTCTACTGGATCGAAGAGCCGGTGCGCCATGACGATTATGTCGCGAATGCCGCGCTGGCGAAAGAAATAGCCACGCCAGTGCAGATCGGCGAAAATTTTTCACAGGTATACGACATGGAAAAAGCGCTCCTCGCAGGCGCGTGCGATTTTGTCATGCCCGATCTGGAGCGCATCGGCGGCGTCACCGGTTGGGGGCGCGCGGCAAGTCTCGCGCAGGCGGCGGGCATTGAAATGTCCTCGCATCTGTATCCCGAAGTGAGCGCGCATTTGCTGGCCGCGACGCCCACCGCGCAATGGCTGGAATACGTGGATTGGGCGAATGCGTTTTTGACGGAGCCGTTGCGGATTGAAGACGGCTACGCCGTGCCCAGCGACAGACCGGGTAATGGACTGGAATGGGACGCCGCCTTGGTCAAGCGCTATCGGGTGTGATAAAAGCGTGCGTCAATTCACAACAATTTTTCAAGAAAGCCTACACGCATGAGCACCGCCACCAATCAATCGAACCCCAGCGGCCTGCTGGACACCGACGAACCCGACACCATCCGCCTCAAAGTGGAGGAGGCCCGCGCCATCGGCGAAACTGCCGTGCAGCGGATCGGTTATTCGGCCGAAGACGCGCGCATCGTCGTCGATCAGATGGTTGATAACATGTTGTGCGGCTACAAGTTCGCCGGCCTGCCGCGTATCCTGGCGATGGCGAGTGAGGACAAGATCAAGCTCGGACGCACGCCGATCAAGGTGGTGAAGGAAACGCCGGTGTCCGCGTTGATGGATGGCGGCAACAACATCGGCTACGTCACCTGCTACCACGCCGCGCACAAGGCGATTGAAAAAGCGAAGGCGCTGGGCATCGCCAGCGTGGGCGTCTACAACACCTACTACAGCGGCCGCAACGCCTACTTCGTCGAGCAGATCGTCAAAGAGGGCTATGTGGTCATGCACACCGCCAGCAACAAGCCGCGCGTGGTGCCGCCGGGTGCTGCGCGGCCCGCGCTGGGCACCAACCCGATTTGCCTCGGCTTTCCGTCGGAAGAAGGCCCGATCACATTCGACATCGGCACCGCGTCGTTCATGTGGGGCGAGGTGATGTTGCACGCGCACCTCGGCGAGCCGCTGCCCGAAGGCATCGGCTTCGACGAAAACGGCAAGCCCACGCGCGATGCCGCCGCCACCTTGAAAGGCGGCGTGGCGCCGTGGGGCGGCTACAAAGGTTATGGCTTATCGTTTGCGATACAGGCGCTGGGGTTGCTGGCGGGCTCTGCGATCATCCGCGATGAAGTGCTCGACTACGGATTCCTGTTCTGGGTGATTAACCCGGAAATCATGCTGCCCGGCAACGACTTCAAAAAACGCATGTCGCAATACGTGCGTGAAATGAAAGCGCTGCCGAAGCAGCCGGGCGTGAGCGAAATTCGCGTGCCGTCCGAACGCGCGTCACGCGAGCGCGAGCGGCGGCTGGTGGAAGGCGTGGTGGTCAAGCGCAAGGTGATCGAGTCGTTGAAGGCGTTGTGATTTTCAACGCAGGTAACCACGGATAAATCCCCAGACCCCAAGCCGTCATTCTGGCGCAGGCCAGAATCCAGTTCTTCACTTGATCCGAAGGATGTAATTCAGATGCTTCGCATGGTTGAACAACCTGGATTCCGGCTTTCGCCGGAATGACGGATTGGTCATGCGCGTGCCGGCAGCACACAAACGAAAATGCAAACAGACACCCCCGAAATCTACGTCAGCGTAGACGTCGAAACCGACGGCCCGATACCCGGCCCGTATTCGATGCTCTCCATCGGCTGCGCGGCGTACCGGCCCGACAAAACGCTGGTCGGCACTTTCTCCGCCAATCTCGAAACGCTGCCGGGCGCCACCGCGCACCCTAAAACCATGGCGTGGTGGCAGACGCAAAAGCCCGCATGGGAGGCGCACCGCAAGGATTGCGTGTCGCCGGAAAAAGCGATGACCGACTGCGTGGCGTGGTTAAAAACGTTGCCGGGCACGCCGGTGTTTGTCGCTTACCCCGTGACGTTTGATTTCATGTTTGTGCAGTGGTATCTCATCCGCTTTGCGCGCGCCGCGCCGTTCGGGCATTCGGGTATTGATTTGCGTACGCTCGGCATGGCGCTGCAAAACACCACCTGGAGCCGCACCACCAAAGAGCACATGCCCGCGCGCTGGAACGATCCGCTGCCGCACACGCACGTCGCGCTGGATGATGCGCTGGAGCAGGGCGCGATGTTCTGTAATATGCTGGCGGAACTGCGGCAGAAAAATCAATAACGGAAATTCACCATGACGATTCGCCACTTTATTTGCTACCTTCTTTGTCACCTTAGTAGCGCGCTGTGTTTAATTACGCTTTCGTTTGGCGCTGGCGCACAAACCTTCCCCGAGCGCCCGGTGCGCATCGTCGTGCCCTACGTGCCCGGCGGCTCCACGGATTTATTGAGCCGCCTGCTGGCCGACGCCGTGGGCGAATCGCTGGGGCAAACCGTGATCGTCGAAAATCGCCCCGGCGCGGGCGGCATGCTGGGTACGGCCATCGTCGCCAAGGCGCCGCCGGACGGACACACCATCGTGATCTGCACCATCGGTACCTGCGCGGTGAATCCGACGCTGTTTAAAAATCCCGGCTACGATTTGTTCAAGGATTTCGCGCCGGTGGTGTTCCTCGGCGGCGTGATGAACGTGTTCGTGGTCAACAATTCGGTGCCGGTGAAAAACATCAAGGAGCTGGTCGCGCTTGCTCGAGCGAACCCCGGCAAGCTCACCTTCGGCTCCGGCGGTATCGGCAATTCGCCGCACATGACGCTGGAGCTGCTGGCGTATCGCACCAAGGTCAACATCAATCACATTCCATATAAAGGCTCGGGCGCCGCGATCATCGACGTGGTGGGCGGGCAGGTGGACATGATGGTGGAGAACGAGCCGTCGATACAGCCTTACGTGAAGAGCGGCAGATTGCGCGGCGTCGCGGTCACGGGTGCCAAGCGTTCGCCGGGGTTGCCGGCAGTGCCGACGATGGTGGAGCAGGGTTACACGGATTTTGTCGTTGAGCCGTGGTTCGGTTACATGGCCCCGGTGAAAACCCCGCGCGCCGCCGTCGATAAACTCAACGCCGCGTTCAACGCCGCGATGAAAAATCCGAAAGTGCGCCCGCGCCTCGAAGAAGCCAACCTCATCATCGGCGGCGGCACGCCGGAGCAGTTCGCCGCGCTGATGCGCAGCGAAGTGGATCGCTGGGCGCAGGTGATTAAGGCGAATAATGTGAAGGTGGAGTAGCGCATGTGCGTCTACCACCCTCGTCGTTCCGGGCTTGACCCGGAACCCAGTGCATTGATGTGATTGCGCCGCAGGCGCTGATCCTTATTCGTGGTTTTAATGTAACTATATGTTTTTAAAGTAAAAAATGAAAATACTGGTCATGGGTTCCGGCGGCGTGGGTGGCCTCTACGGCGGGCGTCTCGCCCACACCGGCTGCGACGTCACCTTCGTCGCGCGCGGCGCGCATCTTGCCGCGATGCGCGAGCACGGCCTGCTGATCGAAAGCGAAGCGCACGGCAACACGCTTATCAAACCCGTCAACGTCACCGACGATCCAATCAGCGCAGGCACACCCGATCTCATTATCTTCGCCGTCAAGCTGTGGGACACCGAAGCCGTGGCGAAATCGCTGCTGCCCATCGTCGGCCCCCACACGGCAGTGCTGTCACTGCAAAACGGCGTGGTGAAAGACGATATCCTCGGCGGCATTTTCGGCGACAAAGCGTTGATGGGCGGCGTGGCGTATGTTGGCACGCATATCGCGCGGCCCGGCGTCATCAATCAAGTCGGCACGCTGCAACGCCTGGTGTTCGGCGAATACGATGGTCGCAAATCAGAGCGTTCAGAAGCTTTGCTCGCCGCGTTGCTCAAGGCCGGGATACAGGCCGAGTTGTCGAGCGACATCCGCCGCACCCTATGGGAGAAATACACCTTCCTCGTCGGCCTGTCGGGCGCCACCGCCAGCATGCGCGCCACCATCGGCCCGGTGCGCGAGCACGCGCAAACCCGCGCGTTCCTGCATGACCTGATGAAAGAAGCGGTGGCGGTAGGTCGCTCGCTCGGCGTGGCGCTGCCGGAAAACTACGCCGATGATCGACTGAAATTCGCCGACAGCGTGCCGGGCACCATGGATTCCTCGCTACATCACGATCTAAAAAACGGCAACCGGCTTGAGGTGGAGTGGCTCGCGGGCGGCGTGGTGCAACTTGGCAAAAAAGCGGGTGTGCCGACACCGTGCAATCGCGCGGTGTGGGATGTGTTGGCGATGCACGCGGGGGGCAAGCGCCATGCGTAAACTGGCGTTGTGTTTTATGGGTTGCGTTGGCCCGCACGCTGCCGCCGCTGATGACTACCCGACTAAACCGGTGCGTTTTATTTCGCCGTTCTCTGCGGGCGGCGGCACCGACACCGTGGCGCGCACGCTGGCGGCGCGGCTGGGCGATCAGATGGGGCGCGTGTTCGTGGTGGACAACCGCGGCGGCGCGGAAGGCGTAGTGGGTACCGAGATCGGTGCCAAGGCGCCTGCCGATGGCTATACCCTGCTGGTAGCGAATGTCGGCACGTTTTCGCAAACGCCGAATCTGCGCAAAGTGCTGTACGACCCGCTGCGTGACTTCGCACCGATCACGCAGACCACGGCATCGTCCACCGTGCTGGCGGTCAGTCCGTCATTGCCGGTGCGCAATCTCAAAGAGTTTGTCGCGCTGGCGAAATCCAAGCCCGGGCAATTCAATTACGGTTCTGGTTCGAATGCGCAGGCGCTGCCGATGGAAATGCTCAAACTGATGGCGGGCATCGACATGAAGGCCATACCCTACAAAGGCACCGGCCCCACGCTGGTGGCGGTGATGAGCGGCGAAGTCATCGCGTTTTTCGGCGGCTCGATCAACACCACCCCGCATGTGAAAGGCGGGCGGCTGCGCGCGCTGGCAGTGGCCGGAGATCGCCGCGCGCAGGCCTTGCCGGACATCCCCACCGTGGCCGAGGCGGGTTACCCCGGCTATGAAGCAAACAGTTGGAACGGCATCGTCGCGCCCGCCGGCACGCCGCGCGCGATTATCGAAAAGCTGAACGCCGCGATGGTGAAAGTGCTGCGCACGGACGAAGTGCGCAAATTCATGGTGGGCGACGGCGCGGAGCCGGCGCCTGGTACGGCGGAGCAATTTGCCGCGTTTTTGCGCGCGGATCACGCGAAGTGGGCGAAGGTGATTAAGGCGGCGGGGTTGAGGGATTCGCAGTAAGCTTGCGCCCGTGCAACTCACCTCCCACCAGTTCAAAGCCCGCTCGCGCGAAAAGCTCGCCGACGCCAATCTGCAAGGCGCGCTGAAAAAGCTTCAGGGCAATTTCGTCAAGGGCCGCGCCGATCGCGTGGCGGAGCTGGAGAATTTTCCGGCGATCCGCGATGCGGCAGCGGCGATCCGCGCGCGTACGCTGGATCATCTGGATTTGTATCTGGAGGAATTCGAACGCAACGCCACGGCGCGCGGCGCGGTCGTGCATTGGGCGGAAACCACGGCGGACGTGAATCGCATTGTGTGCGAGTTGGCCGCGAAGTACGATGTGAAGAAAGTGGTGAAGTCGAAGTCGATGGTGAGCGAGGAATGCGCGCTGAACGATGCGCTCGAAGCCGCGGGCGTGCAGGTGGTGGAAACCGATCTGGGCGAATACATACTGCAGTTGGCGAAAGAAGCGCCATCACATATCGTCGCGCCGGTGGTGCATAAATCGAAGGATCAAGTCTCGGATCTGTTCGCGGAAAAGCACAACCTGCCGCGCAAGACCGGCATCCCCGAATTGTGCAAGGAAGCGCGCGAACAACTGCGCCCGCATTTTGCCAGCGCGGACATGGGGATTTCCGGCGCGAATTTTATTATCGCGGAAACCGGTTCGACGCTGATTGTCACCAACGAAGGCAACGGGCGCATGTGTACCACCCTGCCGCGCGTGCATGTGGCGATTACCGGTATCGAAAAAGTGGTGCCGACGCTGGAAGACATCGCCACGTTGATGCGGTTGCTGCCGCGCCACGGCACGGGACAGACGATCACCAATTACATTTCGGTGACCACCGGCGCAAAACGCCAGGACGACACCGATGGCCCCGAACATTTTCATATCATCCTGCTCGATGGCGGGCGTACCAAGCTGCTCGGTGGTGAGATGCAGGACATGTTGCGTTGCATTCGCTGCGGCGCGTGCATGAACCATTGCCCGGTGTATCAAAGCGTCGGCGGGCATGCGTATGGCTGGGTGTATCCGGGGCCGATGGGGTCAATACTGACGCCGACGTATGTGGGTTTGGAAAATGCGCTGGATTTGCCGAATGCATCGACGCTGTGCAATCAATGCGGCGTGGTGTGTCCGGTGAAAATTCCGTTGCCGGATTTGATGCGCAAGCTGCGCGAAAAACAGTTTGCACAAGGCTTGAAGCCGCGCACGGAAACCTGGGGGCTGGCACTGTGGCGCTGGACGGCGCAGCGCCCGCGGATTTATGCGATGCTGACCCAAATTGCCGCGCGCGTGCTGGCGGTGATGGGCAGTAGCGATAAACTCATACACAACCTTCCCTTCGGCGGCGGCTGGACGCAAGGGCGCGATCTGCCTGCGCCGCAGGGCAAGACTTTTCGCGAGCTATACAAATCCGCCCGGTTGTCGGAAACTCAAAAGCTAGGTTAGTGCTGTGCCATTGCAAGACCAATGAGACTCCTTCCCCTTCAGGGGCAAGGGGACACTTGACGCGAAGCAGAAGGCTGGGATGGGGGTGGGGCTACGCGTGACCCCACCCCCACCCTAACCCTCCCCCTGAAGGGGAGGGAATTCGCGTTGCGGTTTTTGTGGCATTTGGCTGACTCCATCGAACACAAACAGTAATTGCGAACGGAGCGCTTCATGAATAAACCTGTTGAAAAACAAATAGTTAGAAACATTCCGCTGTGGATTAACAACAAGCCTGCGGCGGCCGCCACGACGCGTATGGGTGACATCACCAACCCGGCCACGGGCTTGATTACCGCAAAGGTGCCGCTGTGCAACGAAGCCGACGTAGACACTGCGGTGCAGGCGGCGAAGGCGGCGTTTCCGGCGTGGCGCGACACGCCACCGCTGCGCCGCGCGCGCATTCTGATGAAATATCGTGAGTTGATCGACGCACATCGCGACGAACTCGCAGCGCTAATTACCGCCGAGCACGGCAAGACGCTCTCCGACGCGGGTGGCTCGGTGCAGCGCGGGCTGGAAGTGGTGGAGTTCGCGATGGGCATTCCCCACTTAATCAAGGGTGAGCACAGCGAAGAAGTCGGCACCGGCGTGGATTGCCATTCGCTGCGCCAGCCGCTGGGCGTGTGCGCGGGGATCACGCCGTTTAATTTTCCGGCGATGGTGCCGCTGTGGATGTACCCGGTGGCGATTGCCTGCGGCAACACCTTTGTGCTGAAGCCTTCGGAGAAAGTGCCTTCGGCCGCGATGCGCCTCGCCGAGTTGTTCAAGGAAGCCGGCTTGCCCGACGGTGTGTTTAACGTGGTGCATGGCGACAAGCAGTGTGTTGATGCGATCTTGAATCACGCGGACATCAAAGCGATATCGTTTGTCGGTTCGACGCCGATTGCCAAATACATCTACGAGACCTGCGCCAAATCCGGTAAGCGCGTCCAGGCGCTCGGCGGCGCGAAGAATCACGCGGTGGTGCTGCCGGATATGAACAGCGCCACCGATCTGGATTTCGTCGCAGATTCGCTGATTGGCGCAGGCTACGGCTCGGCGGGCGAGCGCTGCATGGCGATTTCGGCGGTGGTGGCGGTGGGCGACATCGGCGACGCGCTGGTGGCGACGATCAAGAAAAAGGCCGCAGTGCTGCGCATCGGACCGGGCGCGGGCAAGGTCGATGGCAAAGAGCCGGACATGGGCCCGCTCGTCACACAGGCGCATCGCGACAAGGTCGCGGGCTACGTGGACAAAGGTGTGGCCGAAGGCGCGACGCTGGCGCTCGACGGGCGCACCTTCAACTCGAAAGAAGGTTTCTTTCTCGGCGCATCGCTGTTCGATCACGTGAAGCCGGAGATGAATATCTACAAGGACGAAATTTTCGGCCCGGTGCTGGCAGTGGTGCGCGTTAAAACGCTGGACGACGCCATCAATCTCATCAACGCCAATCCCTACGCCAACGGCACGGCGGTATTCACCCGTTCCGGTGGCGCCGCGCGAAAATTCGAACGCGAAATCGAAGTCGGTATGGTCGGCGTCAATGTGCCGATCCCGGTACCGGTGGCGTTTTTCTCTTTCGGCGGCTGGCGCTCTTCGTTGTTCGGCGATACGCACGTGCATGGTATGGAAGGCGTGCGGTTTTACACGCGTGGCAAGGTGGTTTCGACTCGGTGGCCGGATGCGAATGCGGTGCCGACGGGATTTAACATGCCGACGTTAGGGTGAGGCGTTAGGCGTGAGGAGTGAGGCGGGGGCGTGAGTTCGCGCGAGAACATTCTTGGACGCATTCGTGCGTCGCTGCATCGCGTGGATGGTGATGGCGCGACGGCGCGGGTGCATGCGCACATCGGCGCGCATGGGATGAGTGCGCGTCCCTCGGTCGTTGGTGATTTGACCGCGGGCTTTCGTGAAAAGGCGTTGGCGCTTTCCACCTCGATCGACGAGGTGGTGAATATTCAAAGCGTGCCGGCGGCGGTGGCAGCGTATTTGTCGGCGAATGCGTTGCCGATGAACGCGGTGTGTTGGCAAGCGTTGGGCGTGCTCGACTGGGCCAGCCACGGCGTGACGATGGCGGCGCGCCCGGCACGCGAATCCGACAAGGTTGGTGTGACGGAGGTGTTTTGCGCCATCGCCGAAACCGGCACGTTGATGACGCTCTCCGGCGCGCACACGCCGCCGGTGACGAGCCTGCTGCCGGAGACGCATATCGCCGTGTTGCGCGTGTCGCAGATCGTGCCGAGCATGGAAGAAGCGTGGCAGCGTCTGCGCGAGACGCCGGATTACCCGCCGCGCGCGGTGAATTTCATTTCCGGCCCGTCACGCACGGCGGATATCGAGCAAACGCTGACCTTCGGCGCGCACGGGCCGTATCGCGTGCATGTCATACTGGTGAATTCCTGAACGTAGGGTAGTGAGTTGATCCCATGTTGTTCGGCATCCCGATAGATTTCATCCTGTTCGCGCTGACGCTGCTGGGCGTGGCGTTGTTTCATCATCACACGCTGGCCGTGGCGTTGACCGGGTTGGGCGTCATTACCGGTTACAAAATTTTGGTGACCGGCTTCAAAACCGGCGCCGGCGTGATGGGATTCGCGCTGCACTTGCAGCACGAGTGGGTGATCCTCGCGAATCTGTTGTGCTTGCTGCTGGGGTTTGCGCTGCTGTCACGGCACTTCGAGGAAAGCCGCGTGCCGGCGATGTTGCCGAAGTTTTTGCCCGACGACTGGAAGGGTGGCTTCGTTCTGCTGCTGATGATTTTTGTGCTGTCGAGTTTTCTCGACAACATCGCGGCGGCGATTATCGGCGGTACGATTGCAATGACGGTGTTCAACGGCAAGGTGCATATCGGCTACCTCGCGGCGATTGTTGCCGCGTCGAATGCCGGCGGCTCGGGCAGCGTGGTAGGCGACACCACTACCACGATGATGTGGATCGATGGCGTGAGTCCGCTGGATGTGTTTGAAGCGTATGTGGCGGCGGGGGTGGCGATTTTTATTTTCGGCATCCCGGCGTCGTTGCAGCAGCATCGCTATTCGCCGATTGCGCAAGACCCGCCGGCAGGCATCCACATTGACTGGCCGCGCGTGGGCGTGGTGCTTTGCATACTGCTGGCGGCGATCATTGCCAACGTCGCGGTGAATATGCATTACAAGCATTTGTCGGATCTGTTTCCATTTATCGGTGTCGCGGTGTGGCTGGCGATATTGTTGTGTGCGCCGCTGCGCAAGCCGGATTGGCGTGTGCTGCCGGGTGCGTTCAAAGGCAGCGTGTTTTTGCTGTCGCTGATGTTGTGCGCATCGATGATGCCGGTGGAACAACTGCCGGCGGCGTCGTGGCAAACGGCGCTGGGGCTGGGATTCGTGTCGGCGGTATTCGACAACATCCCGCTCACCGCGCTGGCATTAAAGCAGGGCGGCTACGATTGGGGCTTTCTCGCGTATGCCGTGGGCTTTGGCGGCTCGATGATCTGGTTCGGATCGTCGGCGGGGGTGGCACTGGCGAATATCTTTCCGGAAGCCAAATCGGTGGGGCAATGGCTGCGTCACGGTTGGCATGTGGCCGTGGCGTATGTGATCGGGTTTTTTGTGCTGCTGGCGGTGCTGGGATGGCATCCGAACGAGTCGCATAAGGTGAATAAAGTAAAAACAGCAGAGGCGACACACCAAGCCGCGGCACTCGCCAGGAGTCAGTAGCGCCTTGACGCTGTTCTCATGTTCAGGTAGTCAACTTGATTTCGCATGTCTGCAGGTATAGGATGCAATCCCTGACGGCGGTGGTTGCGCAAGTTAATATTTACAATAAAAACAATGGGTTATATCAATCCCTGTCCGATGGAGTTCAATTCCTGATTTTTCTGTTGTTAACCCTGAAATATTTCCACCGTGGAGGATTCATGCTGAAGAAAACCTTGAAAACAACAACGTCGGCAGATGCTAGTGGTTCGGCAAGTGGTTCACGCCGCAAGTTCCTGACCAAGGCGGCCGTTGCCACCGCAGGCACTGTGGGTGCGGCGATGGCTGCCGTGCCGATGATGGCTAAGGCGCAAGCCCCGGCGGCGCCCGCCGTAGGCAGCGGCCCGATCACCATGCGTTGGCAGAGCACCTGGCCCGCTAAGGATATCTTCCACGAGTACGCGCTCGACTACGCGAAAAAAGTCAACGACATGTCGGGCGGCAAACTCAAGATTGAAGTGTTGCCCGCCGGTGCCGTGGTCAAGGCGTTCGACCTGATCGACGCCGTGTCCAAAGGCACGCTGGATGGCGGCCACGGTGTCACGGCCTACTGGTACGGCAAAAACGCGGCGATGGCGCTATGGGGTTCCGGCCCGGCCTTCGGCATGGACGCCAACCTGGTGCTGGCGTGGCACTACTACGGTGGCGGCAAAGCGCTGCTCGAAGAAATCTACAAAGGCTTGAACCTCGACGTGGTGTCGTTCCTCTACGGCCCGATGCCCACGCAACCGTTGGGCTGGTTCAAAAAGCCGGTTACGCGCCCCGAGGATTTCAAAGGTCTGAAATTCCGCACCGTCGGTTTGTCGGTGGACATATTCAACGGCATGGGCGCGGCGGTGAACGCACTGCCCGGCGGCGAAATCGTGCCGGCGATGGACAAAGGTCTGCTCGATGCGGCGGAATTCAACAACGCCACGTCGGATCGTTTGCTCGGCTTCCCGGACGTGTCTAAGGTGTGCATGCTGCAAAGCTATCATCAGTCGGGTGAGCAGTTCGAAATTCTGTTCAACAAAAAGCGCTACGACTCGCTGCCCGCCGAACTGAAGTCTATTCTGCAATACGCGGTGGAAGCGGCCTCGGCCGATATGTCGTGGAAAGCCGCGCACCGTTACTCGCAGGACTACATCGAGTTGCAGACCAAGAATAACATCAAGTTCTACAAGACGCCGGATTCGGTATTGCAAAACCAGCTCAAGGTGTGGGATGCCGTGGCCGCCAAGAAGTCGGCGGAAAATCCACTGTTCAAACGCATCTATGATTCGCAGCGTGCGTTTGCCGAGCGTGCAGTGCGCTGGCAGCAAGACACCATGGTGGGCTCGCGCATGGCATTTAACCACTTCTTCCCCGGCAAGAAAGGTTAACGCAAGCGGGTGTTGAACCCAAGCCATCCGGGAGTTCCCGGATGGCTTTTTTGTTGATTGTTGAAGTTGTATTTGAGGTGGTCGTCATGCAAAAACTGTTGTTGTTCATCGATAAGGTCAGTACCTGGGTGGGGCAGGCGTTTTCGTGGCTGATCGTGGCGCTGACGCTGCTGGTGTCGTGGGAAGTGATTTCGCGGCGCTTTTTCGACAGTCCGCACGCGTTTACCTTTGACGCCATGATCATGATGTACGGCACACTGTTCATGATGGCGGGCGCCTACACGCTGTCCAAAAACGGCCACGTGCGCGGCGACGTGCTCTACGGATTTTTTTCGCCACGCTTGCAGGCGGGGCTGGATCTTGCGCTGTACCTGCTGTTTTTTATACCCGGCATCATCGCGCTGGTGTGGGCCGGTTATTACTTCGCCGCCGACTCGTGGGCGATCAAGGAGCATTCGTCGGTCACCGCCGACGGGCCTCCGCTCTATCATTTCAAGACCGTAATCCCCATCGCCGGTGCGATGATTTTGTTGCAGGGGATGGTGGAAATCGTGCGCTGCGTAGTGTGTCTCCAGCAGGGCGCATGGCCGTCGCGGATGGAAGACGTCGAAGAAGTCGATGTCGCAAAATTAAAAGAGATGGTTCACGTAAAAGACGAAGATATCGCTGCCCTCGCGAGTATCGGCAAGGGAGCAGCGAAATGAACAAAGGCGTGTGGTTCGGTTTTACCATCATGGCGCTGGTGGTGCTGGGCACCTTTATGCTGCTGCCCTCCGCCGCGCAGATGACCAGCGGCCATCTCGGC
>CANIID010000059.1 GCA_947467315.1 Betaproteobacteria bacterium
CGGTTATCCACCACGAAGGTTTGTCCGAACGCTTCGGCCAGCCGCATCGACAGGCCGCGCGTGACGGTATCCATGCCGCCGCCGGGCGCCAGCGGCACCACGGTGCGTACCGGGCGCTGGGGATAGGCCGCGGCTGTCGCAGGCGTTTGTGCCAGCGCGGGAGATAGCGCGCTCGCGGCACTCGCGGCAGCCAACAGACCAATAATAACGTAAGCATTTGTTTTCATTGAAAAAATTTATTAATGCTGAATGGGAAGTAGGCGATTGTGCCTTATTTCGTCGCCACGCGGCACGACACCTTTTCGATGCCGCAAAAATAAACGGCTTGACGCTCACGGTCAGTGCGCATGGCGGGCCGCGTAACGTTTATCCGCGCTCGCCACCGTAGGCTCGTTGCCCGTGCCGCCGAAAATTTCCGCGCACGCATGCTGGTACACTCGCTGGGTGAATTCTCTTCCGCCGTACCCTGCCCTTTGAAAGTCTTGTCCGTACGCTTCGTGATCGCGCTGGCGCTGTTCAACATGACCAGTGTGCGCGCCGGGCGCGTGCTGCTCACGCTCTACGCCATCAAACTCGGCGGCGGGCCGCTCGCCATCGGCATGCTGGCGGCGTCGTTCAGCATTATTCCCGTGCTGTTCTCGTGGGTGGGCGGACGCTGGGCGGATCGCTTCGGCTCGCGCTGGTTACTGTTCATCGGCGTGGGCGGCAGCTCCGGCGGCATGCTGCTGCCGTTTTTCTGGCCCAGCCTGACCACGGTATTTCTTGCCGGACTGTTGAGCGGGCTGTCGATGACGTTTTGCAATGTGTCATTGCAGAATCTGGTGGGACAAATGAGCAGCGCGGATCAGCGCTCGAAAAATTTCAGCAACTACACGCTGGCCGGCGCGGTCAGCAGTTTTGTCGGGCCGATGATCGCGGGCTTCGCCATTGACCATCTGGGCTACCACTACAGTTGCCTCACTGTGCTGGCGCTGGCGTCCATTCCGCTCGGCATGCTGGTGATTCACGGCAGCACATTGCCGCGCGGCACCGGCAAATCGGAGCACGGCGGCACCCTCTGGCATCTGATTGCGGCGCCGGGCGTGGGGCGCGTGCTGATCGTCAGCAGCATCGCGCAAGTCGCCAATGACTTGTTCCAGTTTTACATGCCGGTGTATGCACACGACGCGGGCTTGTCGCCCAGCGCCATCGGCGTGGTGCTGGCGATGTACGCCGCGTCGTCGTTCGTGGTGCGTTTTGTGCTGCCGAAACTCATTGCACTGTCGAGCGAGGATAAAGTGCTGACGGTGGCGTTTGCCATCGCGGGCGCGGCTTTTCTGCTGGTGCCCTTCGTGAAAGGCGGTGTGTTGCTCGGCGTGATGTCTTTCCTGATCGGCCTCGGCATGGGCTGCACCTCGCCCATCACCATGATGAAGATGTACGCCAACTCGCCGCCGGGCCGCTCCGGCGAAGCGATGGGCCTGCGTCTGACGGCGGATAACCTCACGCGCCTGTTCGGCCCGGTGCTGTTCGGCATGATGGCCGCCAGCGTGGGCCTGGCCTCGGTGTTCTGGCTTAACGCGGTGATGCTGGGTTCGGGCGGGCTGTTTGCACGTACTGGCGCACGCACGGGCGCGCGTGGCCCGCGCAAGCCCTAGCCTGCATTATTCACGACCAAAGCAACTCCTTCCCCTTCAGGGGGAAGGCTGGGATGGGGGTGGGGTCTGAACGTTTCGCAACACCCTATCCCCACCCTAGCCCTCTGCTCCGCTTCAAGTGTGCCCTTGCCCTTCAAGGGGAGGGAATTTACTTGGCCACACGGTACAACTAAACATTCTGTCGATACTTTTCATAGTGGTCATGAATTATTCAGGCTAGCGCACCAGCAGGATATAAATCAACAGCAGGTTAACCACGATGGAAATCGCTGCGATCACCTGCCACAACGCCGTCGGGCGCTGCGACAAGGGCGTGCGTAGCGGCGCGCTGATGGTGAGATGCGGCTGCGTTTCGCCGCGCTCCAGCGCGAGCAGCATTTCTTCCGCCGTCTCGAAACGCTGCTTCTTGTCGCGCGCCACCGCGCGCAGCAAAATGTTTTCCAGCCACTGTGGAATATCCGGTCGATACCGCGTGGGCGGTGCGGGGTCGCCAAACTGCGGATGCTGAAAGGGCTCGACTTCGCCGTACGGATATTTGCGCGTGAGCAGGTGATACAAGCTCACGCCGGCCGCATAGATATCACTTTGGGGCGTCGCCTTCTCATTTACAAACAACTCCGGCGCCATGTAGCTCGGCGTACCGGGATTACCCTGCAACTCGGGATACGGCACGCCTGCGGCCAGCGCCACGCCCATGTCGAGCACGCGCAGCTCGTTGCTTTCTCCCAGCAGCAGATTGGCCGGCTTAATGTCGCGATGAATAATCGACAGGCGGTGCAACGCGCCCAGCGCCTTCGCGATTTGCGCACCGATGCGCGATGCGTCCGCGACGGTATAGTGCTTGCCGCTATCGAGATGCTGTTGCAGCGTGGTGCCATCGTGAAAGGTCATCACGTAATACAGATGGTGACGCGCGGATGCGGCTATCGGCACCACCTGCGGAAAATGCCGCGAGACCAATCGCTTGGCGAGCCACTCTTCACCCAGCAAGCCTTCGCAACTCACGCGGTCATCGGCCAGCGCGGGTTGCAGGGTCTTTAACGCGCACACTTGCCCCGACGCGGAACGCACTTTATAGAGCAGGGTCGCGCGCGATTCATGCAGCAGGCTCAACACTTCGTAGCCGTCGATCACGCCGCCCGGCTTCAGCCGGAGCGGCACCGGCAGACGCACATACGCGCCCACCATGTCGCGCCAGCCCTCGGCGGCCACGGTATCGATACGCGTGACCAGCGCGGTGGCGTTGTCGGCGCCGCCCCCTTCCAGCGCGGCATCCACTATCGCGTCCGACGCGCGCTGCGGATCCTCGTGCAGCAGCAGCAACTCGTGGATACGCTTGTTGCCCAAGGGCTCCCACACACCGTCACTGCAAATCAGAAACTTGTCTTTCGGCTGTAAGTCACCGTCGCCGTAGTCCACCATCAAATGCTGATCCAGCCCCACCGCGCGCTTCAGCACGTGACGCATATCGGGGCGATCCCACACATGGTCCACCGTGAGCAAAGTCATCTCGTGATTGCGAAGACGGTAAACGCGCGTGTCACCGACGTGCCCGATGGTGTAACGATTGCCGCGCAGGATCAGCAGGCTCAACGTGGTGGCCATGCCGGCGCGCGATTTATCCACCGCACCCTGCCCCATCATCCAGCGGTTGATGGCGGTCAACACACGATCCACCGCCTGCGGAATTTCCCACGTCTCGGGCGTGGCATAGTAATCGGCGAGCAGGCCGCGCACGGTGTACTCGGCCGCCTCGCGCCCCGCGCCTTCGCCCGATACGCCGTCGGCCACTGCCAGCAACGCGCCGCGCGAGGCGAGTTCGTCCGCATCGGGCGTGACCGCGCCAACGAAATCTTCGTTGCGCTCGCGTTTGCCGGTGCGGGTGGCGTGGCCTAGGGCGAATTCAAGCATTTGTTGCGTGTGAGGCGTTAGGCGTGAGGAGATGCTGCATCGGGTTATGATGCGCTCGTGCTTCAAGAAAGCGCAAGCGCCGCCCGACCACCCACGCCTCACACCTCACACCTCACGCCTAACACCTTATTCCCCACAACATCACACCTTCGCCGCTGACAAATGCGCGGCGCCCCAGGTCGTGCGCCAGCGGTTTTTCACCGCCGTCAATCCCGTTAGCGCCACCAACGCCAACGCCGCGAATATCACCAGGCCAGTCTGGTAGCTGCCCGTCAGTTGCTTGGAGTAGCCGAGCGAGGACGCCAGATAAAATCCGCCGATGCCGCCCGCCATGCCCACCAACCCGGTCATCACGCCGATTTCGCGGCGAAAGCGCTGCGGCACCAATTGAAACACCGCGCCGTTGCCCATGCCGAGCGCCAGCATGGCGCAGATGAACAGCGCCAGCGCCATCCATACTTCGCGCATGCCGAAGCTCACCAGCGCGATAAAGCCCGCCGCCAGCACATACATCAGCGACAGGGTTTTGATGCCGCCAATACGATCCGCCACGGTGCCGCCGATGGGGCGCATCAGCGAGCCGGCAAACACGCACGCCGCCGTGAGGTAGCCCGCGACCACCGGCGACAAGCCGTACTGGTCGTTGAAATAAATCGTCAGCGACGACGCAAGGCCCACGAATCCGCCGAAGGTGACGCTGTAGAAAAACATGAACCACCACGCATCTTTATCGCGCAGCACTTTCAGGTATTCGGTCAGCGACTTGGCGGGCGGGCACTCCGGGCTGTCTTTCGCCAGCCACACATACACCACCAGCGCCACAACCAGCGGAATCGCCGCTATACCAAACACATTGCTCCAACCGTACGCCGCCGCCAGGCCGGGCGCGAGCAGCGCCGCGAACACGGTGCCCGAATTGCCCGCGCCCGCAATGCCCAACGCCTTGCCTTGATGCTCCGGCGGATACCAGCGCGACGCCAGCGGCAGCGCCACCGCAAACGAAGCGCCCGCCACACCCAACGCCAGCCCCAGCACCAGCACTTGTGTGTAACTGTGGATGCCGAAATACCACGCAGTGAGCAACGCCGTGATCACGATCAATTGTCCGATCAGCCCGGTCAACTTGGGTTTGAGGTGATCGACGAGTATGCCCATCACCATGCGCAACAACGCACCCGCGAGCACCGGCGTGGCGACCATCAGCCCTTTTTGCGCCGCGGTCAGATGCAGGTCAGCCGCGATCTGCACCGCCAGCGGCCCCAGCAGCACCCACACCATGAAGCTCAGATCGAAATACAAAAACGCCGCGAACAGCGTGGGCGTGTGGCCGGATTTCAGAAAGGAGGAATTCATTTTGCTCTCGAATACTACTTAAGTATCTGTTTTTGTTAATTAATTTTTACTGACACCGTGTCACCATCGACACGCGCCGCATGCGCGGCGACGCGTACATCAGCATCTTCAAGACACTGCCCAGTCAGCAGATTGAAGTGCTGTTTGTAGATCGGCGAGGCCACTACCAATTCGCCTTTCATATCGCCGACGATGCCGCGTGACAGCACGTTCGCTTTCGAAAACGGATCGAGATTGTCGATGGCGTAGACGCTATCGTCGTGCAAACGAAACAGCGCAACCTGACGCCCATGCACCAGCGCGCACACGCCGGTGTCAGGGACGATGTCGCTGAGTTTGCAGACGGCGACCCACTCGTCCCTTTTCGTTATCGTTACGTTCGGGCGCGCGGTCATACCACGGCCTCCGGTTCGCCTTCGCGTTCATCTTCCCGCGCAGGCCGTATCTGCCCGCGTTCGGCGACGAACACCACGTTGCTATCGGGCGCATCGCTGTTGACGAAGTGGTGAAAGCGCTTCAACGTCTCGGGGTCGTTGATCGCCTTTTTCCATTCGCATTCGTAGGTATCGACGAAGCGCTGCATGTCGGCTTCGAGTTCGGCGCCTAGACCCAGCGAGTCTTCGCACACCACCTTGCGCACGTAGTCGATACCGCCTTCAAGATTGTCGAGCCAAGTCGCGGTGCGTTGCAGCCGGTCGCCGGTGCGGATGTAGAACATCAGAAAACGGTCGATATATTTGATGAGCGTGGCATCGTCGATATCCTTCACCAGCAAATCCGCGTGGCGCGGCTTGATGCCGCCGTTGCCGCACACGTAGAGGTTCCAGCCCTTTTCGGTGGCGATGATGCCCACATCCTTGCCCTGCGCTTCCGCGCATTCGCGGGTGCAGCCTGACACCGCCATTTTCAGCTTGTGCGGCGAGCGCAGTCCGCGATAACGGTTTTCGACATTGACCGCCATGGTCACAGAATCCTGCACGCCGAAACGGCACCAGGTGCTGCCCACGCACGATTTCACCGTGCGCAGCGCCTTGCCGTAGGCGTGGCCGGATTCAAAGCCCGCATCCACCAGTTCTTTCCAGATCAGCGGCAGTTGCTCCACGCGCGCGCCGAACAAATCGATGCGTTGAGCGCCTGTGATTTTGGTATACAGGCCGAATTTTTTCGCCACCTCGCCCATCACAATCAACTTCTCGGGCGTGATTTCACCACCCGGCACGCGCGGCACGATGGAATAGGTGCCGTCTTTTTGCATGTTGGCGAGGTAGTAATCGTTGGTGTCCTGCAATGGCGCATGCTTCGGCTTCAGCACGAATTCGTTCCAGCACGCCGCCAGAATACCGGCTACCGCCGGCTTGCAGATATCGCAGCCGCGCCCCTTGCCGTGCTTGGAAATAATCTGGTCGAAGGTTTTCAGGCCGCCCACGCGTGTGAGATGAAACAACTCCTGGCGCGAGTAGTCGAAGTGTTCGCACAGGTAATTTTTGACATCCACACCCTGCTTTTTGAGCTGGGCATCGAGGATTTGTTTGACCAGCGGCGCGCAGCCGCCACAGGTGGTCGCGGCTTTGGTGTTTTTCTTCAGCGCGCCCAGACTGGTTGCACCGTCGGCTACAGCACAGCACAGCGCGCCCTTGGAGACGTTATTGCAGGAGCAAATCAACGCCGCATCCGGCAACGCATCAACGCCCATGCCCTTGCTGGCACCGCCTTCGCGCGCGGGCAGGATCAAATCTTCCGGGTGTTCCGGCAGGGCAATCGCGTTCAACGTCAATTGCAGCAAGCTGCCGTAGTCGTCGGCCTCGCCCACCAGCACCGCGCCGAGCAGCCGCTTGCGGTCCCCCGACACCACCAGCTTTTTGTAGATGCCCGAAGCTTCGTCGGTGAACACATAATTCAGCGCATCCGGCGCCACGCCATGCGCGTCGCCGATGGATGCCACGTCCACACCAAGCAGCTTTAACTTGGTGCTCATATCCGCACCGGGAAAGCGCGCGTCGGTTTCGCCCGTGAGATGGCGCGCGGTCACTTCCGCCATCTGGTAGCCGGGCGCCACCAGCCCATAGAGGCGTCCGCTCCACAGCGCGCATTCGCCCAGCGCATAAATATTGGGATCGTTGGTTTGGCAATGATCGTTGACCGCGATGCCGCCGCGCTCGCCGATGGTCAGCCCGGCCGCTTTCGCCAGTTGATCGCGCGGGCGGATGCCGGCGGAGAACACGATCAAATCTGTTTCCAGTTCGCTGCCATCCGCGAACAGCAATTTGTATCGGCAGGTCGTCCCCTTGACGATTTCCTTGGTGGCCTTGGAGGTATGCACCGCCACGCCCAGCGCCTCAATCTTGTGGCGCAGCAAGCGCCCGCCGGAATCGTCGAGCTGTACGGCCATCAAACGCGGCGCAAACTCGACCACATGCGTTTTCAAACCCAGATCGTGCAGCGCCTTGGCGGCCTCCAGCCCGAGCAAACCGCCGCCGATTACCGTACCGACTTTCGCAGTTTTGGCGGCGACTCTTATGGCCTCTAAATCCTCTATCGCGCGATAGACAAAACAATCCTGCCATTCGGTGCCCGGCACTTTCGGCACAAACGGATACGAGCCCGTCGCCAGAACCAGTTTGTCGTACGGCAACTCGTGACCGCGCGCCGAACGCACCACTTTGCGTTCGCGATCAATCGCAACCGCTTTATCACCCAATCGCAGCGCAATGCCGTGGTGCTCAAAAAAGCCTTCCGGCACCAGATTCAGATCGGCAGCAGACTTGCCGGATAAAAAGCTGGTGAGCTGCACACGATCGTACGCCGGGCGCGCTTCTGCACAAAACACCGTCACGTCTACCGGATGACTTTCCGCTCGGCTAACCAGTTGCTCCAGAAAACGCTGGCCGATCATGCCGTTGCCTATGACGACGATTTTTTCTGTCTGTAAGTTATTCATTTTATTGACCTTTTCTAACCAATGCCGGAATGCTTGGTAGAGATAGGGCAATAACGGTGCCAGCAGCCCGATAGGAGGCGCACTCAGGGGCTACGCCTTGGAGCGCACTGAAAATAGGTTATTGCGTCGCACCATTGAGGTGCAATACCAGCAGCCACGCACTGCAAGTGCGCGGCGTGGCGTGGTGCCGTCTATGGCGGCTGGGGACTAGCTTTCGCGAACCAGCCGGAGATCCACTTCGCGTTCGACGTATTGCCACTCCCGCGTGGCGCGCAACGCGGCAAGCAATTGGTCGAACGCCGGTTCGTGCGCGGGCGCGAACTCAAACCAGGTTAAAAAATCAAAGGGCTCGTCTTCCGACAAATCGCGGCAGTGATGCAGCTTGCGCGCAATCGCCGGTAAATACCGCATCCCGATTTGAGTGTGATGCGACTGCGCTTCAAAAATCGCGCGGCGCTCGTCCTGCGTCAGCGCCCACCAAGCCGCGTTTTTACGCAGCGGGATCAACGCCGCACAGGTGGCCTCGGCACGCCCCAAACCTTGCTGCTTGGACAGGAGTTCATTTTTTTCTTCGCGCAGCACATACCGTTCATTGCTGGTGATGCCGCGCAGCGACCAGCCTGCTGCGTTGGCGGCGACCGCGCCGGATACCACGTCCACCCTGGCCACGGCCCCTAACGGCTTACCGACAATCGCGCTGCTGCGGGTAACACGCCATGGGCCGGTATCCCCGCCCAAGAACGAAAATAGACGAGCGTTCATCCGCGCTTGCCGTTTGCTACGTCGCATCGCTGCCAATCGGTGACGGTAACCAGCAGCAGGTCCTGAAAATTTCGCATAATCACAGGGTCTTTGTCGCGGCAGGTGCAGGCGGCGAGCAGCCTCTCGGTCGACGCGAGGGTGGCCGGCTTGCGCGACGGCGGCGCATGGTAACTGTAGTCCGCCATGCGCCGCGCGCCGTACATCGGTATGGAGAATGCACTCATGTTCGCCCCCTTTCCGGTTAACCCGTAACTATCTGCACGCCTCTAATCTTGCAGCGGTCCCGATCAAGCCGCCGCCTTGAACTGCTTCTGATACAGAAATTCCAGCACACGCGTGCGCAGGTGGATGTAGCGCGCGTTGGCGGCAAGCGCCAGGCGTTCACGCGGACGCGGCAGGTCCACCTCGAGTATTTCGCCGATGGTTGCCGCCGGGCCGTTAGTCATCATCACCACGCGATCCGACAGCAGCACCGCTTCATCCACGTCATGCGTCACCATCAGCACAGTGGCGCCGGTTTCGGCAACGATGCGGATCAGCTCATCCTGCAACGAGGCACGCGTGAGCGCATCCAGCGCGCCGAAGGGCTCATCCAGCAACAACACCTTGGGTTCGATCGCCAGCGCGCGCGCTATGCCGACACGCTGTTTCATGCCGCCCGACAGCTCCTGCGGCTTTTTGTCCGTGGCGTGCGACAGACCCACCAGTTTAAGCGCGGCGTGTGTGCGTTCCCTGAGCATCGATTTGGGTTCTGCCGCACCAAACACGCGCTCGACGGCCAGATACACGTTCTCGAAACAACTGAGCCAGGGCAGCAGCGAATGGTTCTGAAACACCACGCCGCGATCCGGCCCCGGACCGTCGATCTCGCGTCCGGCGAGTATCATTCCGCCGTCGGTAGGCGTCAGCAGCCCGGCCACCAGGTTCAGCAGCGTGGATTTGCCGCAGCCCGAATGACCGATCAGCGACACGAATTCGCCTTTGCGCACAGCGAGATTGATGCCAGTTAACGCCACGAACTCGCCTTTTTTGGTGTCGAAGGTCATGCCTACGGATTCGATTTGCAGAAAATTATCCATGATGATCTCTTGAGTTGTACTGTGTTGTGAAATAGACGGCGCAACACTCAGAAACGCCTTCCCCTTAAAGGGGAGGGAATCAATTTGTCACGCAGTTCATTTAATCTCTCAGGCGTAACTGAATTTTTTAGCCAGCAGCACCAGCGCCTGCTCCAAAAGCCAACCCACGGTACCGATGGTGATGATCGCGATGATGATGTGATCGACCTTGAGGTTGTTCCATTCGTCCCACACCCAGAAGCCGATGCCGACGCCGCCGGTGAGCATTTCAGCCGCGACGATCACCAGCCACGCCACGCCGATCGACAGCCGGATGCCGGTAATCATGAACGGCAACACCGCCGGGAACAGAATGGTGGTGAACACCTTCCACTCGGAGAGCTTCAGCACGCGCGCCACGTTGAGATAATCCTGCGGCACCTGCTGCACACCGACGGCGGTATTGATAATCATCGGCCACAGACTGCAAATGAAGATCACGTAAATCGCCGCCGGGTTTGCCGCCTTGAACAACAGCAGCCCTATCGGCAGCCAAGCCAAGGGCGACACCGGACGCAGCAATGAGATGATCGGCGCCGCCATGTCGGACAAAAACTTAAAGCGTCCGAGTATGAAGCCCAACGGGATACCCACCAGCGCCGCCATGCCAAAACCGATGCCGACGCGTTTAAGCGACGACAACACGTTCCAGCCGATGCCTTGATCGTTGGGACCCTTTTGATAAAACGGGTCGGAAAAAATATTCACGGCGGCCACCCACACTTTTGCCGGCCCCGGAATGCTGCCGCTGATGCTGGCCACCACGGCCCAGAT
This sequence comes from Betaproteobacteria bacterium, assembly GCA_947467315.1. Taxonomy (GTDB): domain Bacteria; phylum Pseudomonadota; class Gammaproteobacteria; order Burkholderiales; family SG8-41; genus UBA5216. The sequence goes on from CANIID010000059.1 coordinate 10,494, forward strand.
CAGCACAAAAATAACCAGGCCGAGCGCGTAGGCCGTGATCTCGCGCACCCACTCGGGTGCGCGCGCGCGCCGTTGGCGCGTGGCGGCCCGCGCGGCGTGCTCGGCACTGGCAGCGCTCGCGGCCAAGGCAGGTGCCGCCGGGTGTGAAACAGCACGGGGCGGCAGCGAGTTCACCAGCGTCAGCGCGTCCCGATTGGCAATCGCAAGCGAAGTCATGAGGTTATCCTTGTTATAAGCATGGTGAAATTTCAGGCCATCTTGATCTTGAAATCGCCGGCATAACGCTTCGGATCGCGGCCATCCCACACCACGCCGTCGATCATCTTCGCGCTACGCATCACATCCTTGGGCACCGGCGTTTGGGTCGCCGCTGCGGCATCCTTATAGATGTCGATGCGATTCACCTGTTTTGCCACCGCCAGATAGTCGGGATCGGATTTCAGCAAGCCCCAGCGCCGATGCTGCGTCATGAACCACATGCCGTCCGACAGGTACGGAAAGTTGACGTAGCCGTCGTTGTAGAACTTCATGTAATCCTTATCGTCCCAGGTCTTGCCGATACCGTTGTCGTAGCGGCCGAGCATGCGCGCCACGATCACATCCTTGTCGGTATTGACGTAGGCGCGGTCGGCGATGATGTCAGCGGTTTTCTGCCGGTTGGAAAGCGAAGCGTCGATCCACTTGCTCGCTTCGAGAATGGCGGCCGTCATGGCGCGCGCGGTGTTCGGGTTTTTCTGCACAAACTCCGCCGTGCAGCCGAGCGTTTTTTCCGGGTGATCTTTCCAGATATCCTGCGTGGTGTTGGCAGTGAAGCCGATTTTGTCGACAATGGCGCGGTTGTTCCACGGCTCACCGACGCAGTAGCCATCCATATTGCCGACGCGCATATTCGCCACCATTTGCGGCGGCGGCACGGTGATGGTTTTCACATCCTTGAACGGGTTGATACCGTGGGACGCCAGCCAGTAATACAGCCACATCGCATGCGTGCCAGTGGGAAAGGTTTGCGCGAAGGTGTATTCGCCTTTCTCTTTATCCATCAGCGCCTTGAGGCTGGCGCCATCCTTCACGCCTTTATCGTAGAGCTTGCGCGACAGCGTAATCGCCTGGCCGTTGTGATTCAGATTCATCAGAATGGCCATGTCTTTTTTGGCGCCACCCGCGCCCATTTGCAAACCGTAGATCAGGCCGTACAGCACGTGCGCCGCGTCGATCTCGCCATTCACCAGCTTGTCACGCACGCCGGCCCATGAGGCCTCTTTGGTGGGGATGATCTTGATGCCGAATTTCTCGTCGAATTTCATCACCGATGCGATCACCACCGAGGCGCAATCAGTCAACGGAATGAAGCCCACCTTGACTTCCTTCTTCTCGGGCGCATCCGAACCCGCAGACCACGCCGCCGCGCGCACCAGGGGATGCACCAGACTCATGATCGCCGCCGCGCCGGCTTGCTTGAGAAATGTCCGGCGCACACCGCTGGGCGATGGCCGCACAAAAGTGGATGGGGCGTTGCGTGCGTTCTTGTCGTCCATACCGTCCTCCCTCTTACTAATGCCTGCACAAAATAAAAAAGGGCGCTCACCCACAGTGCATACTTTGCACCGCAGTTGAACGCCCTCGTTCCTGAACAGACCGCCGTTGGCCCGCTCTCGTTATACCTATAGCAATCGCTGTGCCAAGGTTTTAGATGGATCGCCTATATTTCATAAGCAATTGTTTTTATTGAATTATTTTTAACGACTTTTACATTGCGCACCGATGCGGGCCATCAGGAATGTTGCGCTACCGCGGTGCACAATTTTGGGGGCTTGCACCAACACGCGCCGGGTACGCGTTACTGCTTCGGCACTCAGCCCAGCAGTTTGGCGTAGGTAATCACTTGTTCCGCCACCGTGCCCATCGGCGCGCTGCGATCCATCGCCAGCTTGCGCAGCAAGCGATAAGCATCCTCTTCCGGCAAATGCTTTTCCTTCATCAGGATGCCCTTGGCGCGGTCGATCAGTTTGCGTTCCGACAGTTTGCTTTTGGTCTGCGCGAGTTCCGCGCGCACGGCCTGGAGTTCCTCGAAGCGCGCCAGCGCGGCTTCCAGTATCGGCGCCACACGCTCGGGTGCGAACCCATCAACGATATAGGCGCTTACCCCAGCGTGTACCGCGTCACGTATGGAATCACCTCGCGCATCGCGCGTGAACAACACCACGGGCAGCGGACAACTGACGCAGATCAGAGACAACGGCTCCAGCAGCTCGCGGCTGGGCGTATCGGCATCGATAATCAGAGCGTCGGGATCGTGCCGCTTCACCGACTCCCACAGCGTTTGCGGGCCGGGAATTTCAGCTACGATGGCGTGCCCTAAACCTTCCAGCGCGAGGCGCAGGCCAACACCTTGCGGCGCGATTTTGGGGCATTCATCAATAAGCAAAATTCGCAGCATGATGCGAGTCTTACTTGCAAAATGCGTACCAGCGTTTGAATGGTTAAGCACGCTGCCTTGCGGGTTCCTGAAGCACTTTACTACCAGCAAACTTCACCACCTCGCCCACCACCACCAGCGCGGGGCTTGCCAAACCTTCGCGCGCCACATCCGCTACTACGTGATCCAGTTGGCTCACCACAATGCGTTGCGTGGGCAGCGTACCGTTTTGCACCACGGCCACCGGCATCGAGGCGCGCATGCCCGCGCCGCGCAATCCGGCTACGATGCTCGCGAGGTTGTTCAGGCCCATGTAAATCACCAACGTGGTGCCGCTGTGGGCCAGCGCGTGCCAATTCGGTTCGTCACCCGACTTTGCGGTATGTCCGGTGACGAAGGTGACGCCACGGCAAAATTCACGGTGCGTCACCGGTATGCCCAAGGCTGCCGGCACACCCAAGCCGGCAGTAATGCCGTTCACCACTTCCACCACGATGCCTGCGCGGGTAAGCGTTTCAACCTCTTCGCCGCCGCGCCCGAACACATAAGGGTCCCCGCCTTTGACGCGCGCCACGGTGAGGCCCTCGACAGCCAGTTGCACCATTTTGCGTTCAATAAACGCTTGCGGCGTGGAGCGGCAACCGCCGCGCTTGCCGACCTCGATCACGCGCGCATTGGTTTTCGTAAATTGCAATACTTCGCGATTCACCAGATCGTCGATCAGCACCACATCCGCCTCGCCCAACGCGCGCACGGCTTTTAACGTGAGCAGTTCCACGTCGCCGGGGCCGGCGCCGATTAAATAGACTTTGCCTTTATTCATGATGCATCTCAATGAACATTCGGCAACACACCCACCTGCGGCATATTCGCCAACCCGGTTTCGCGGGCGTGTTCTTCAAATCCTTTGTTGCGCCAGAAGAAGGCGCCAGGCATGGTGGTGGGGATCACCAGCACGTAGAACAAGGCACGCCCGATGGTTGCAGTGGCAAGGATCACTGCGGCCGTGATAACCCAGGCCCATAAGCCGGCAACGCCATCCAAGTGAGTAACGCCCAATGCAATAACCAACGCCAGACTCAGTGCCAAGCCCAAATTGCGTAGCAAGTAAGTGTTGCCATAGGTGGTACGCTGCACCCTATGCGAGGCCGCGCCTTCGCCGCCACCGCGACTCAGATCACGCGCATGGGCGATCAAGCCCAGGCCTTCGATGGCCAGGCCCGCTGCCATCGTCCAGGCCAGCACATTGAGTAAGCTCGCGAAGGATTCGCCTTGCGCCACCAGCACCGCCGCATACACCACGCCCACCACCAACGCGCCCAGGGTCAGCATAGAGCCGTAGAACGACGTGGCGACTTGCCAGTGATCCCAGAACGGCCGTGCTTTGATGCGATAGATGCGGTTCATCGCATACAAGGCCAACGGCCCGGCTACTACCGCCACCCAGCCCGCCAGCGTTTGCAGCCCCTGCACCAGCGCGGGCGGCACCAGCCAGGTGAACAATTGCGGTAACACCATCAGCACCGTGTAGGCGCCCATGGCGTTAAAGAACACCGCCACACCCGCCACTTCGCGGCTCACCGGCGAATAACGTAAGTTGTTGAATGCACGGTAAAAACGGTGTGGCTTGCCGAGGTGCGAGGTGGATAGCGCAAGGGCAAACGTTTCTACCGCCAGCAAGCCGAACAACAACGCAGCGTGGGCCACCGGGTGCGCCGCGTACGACAGCACTTCCATCCCAGCAATTGGTACCATGGGTGCCAGAAACAACAGCAGAAACGCACCGACGACAGCCTGCGTGATCAAGGTAAACAGCACCAGCGGGTCTTCGCGCGAGCGCAGCTTTTTCAGATTCCACTCACGATCCAGCGGTTTGTCGGCAACCTGCGGGGCGTAGCTGTTTTTGCCTTTGCTGATCTCATCTTTTTTGACGTACACCAGCGGCATGCTGTCGGTGCGGCGCATTTCGCGCGGCAACTCTTTGGTTTGCTGAAAACGAATATTCGGGTGCGTGATTTCAGGCGTGGGAAAACCAGGTATCGCGAGCTTGGTTTGCTCGCGGTTTTCCGGTGCGGTTTCGATCACACCGAAATCCAGCGCGCCGGCCAGGCACGCCGACACACACGCGGGCTTCAGGCCCACTTCGAGACGATCCACGCACATATTGCACTTGGACACTTCGCCTTTGATCGGATCAAGCTGCGGCGCGTTGTACGGGCACACCCAGGTGCAATAGCCACAGCCGAAGCAAATGTCCGGATCCTGCAGCACCGCGCCGTATTCGGCGAACTTGGTGTAGGCGCGTGTGGGGCAACCCTTCAGGCACACCGGATCGTCGCAGTGGTTGCACGCCATCGAGATGTTGACGCGACGAAAATCGGGGTACGTGCCGCCTTCGACATAACCCACCGAGCGAAAGCTGATGTGCGCCGGCAGATCATTTTTTTCACTGCACGCGGCTTCGCAGGCGTGGCAGCCTATGCAGTTGTCGGCGCTAAAGTGAAAGCCGTGCTGCTTGTAGCGCTCGGGATTGGTGCTGATCGCTTCGCTGTTATTGATGCGCAGGCTTTTACCCGTGAGTGCCTTATGGTCTTCGGCCAAATCGATGGCCTTGCCCCATTGATTCAGCTTGGCGCCATTCGATTTCGGCAGTGCGGTGTAGGCGGGTTCGTTGGCGCGGGTTTTGAAGGCGTGGCCTTCGCTGGAGCCGCACGAGCCACTCGAACAGCCGCCGCCGGAGCCGCAGCCACCCTCGGTGGATGCACCACCGCCGGGCGGGGCGAGATAGGCCATGCCTTGTTTATCTACTTGTACATTCAACATTCGAAGTCCCCTTTAACCGTGCTTTGTCGCAATACACCAAGGAAACTCCTTCCCCTTCAGGGGGAAGGGACTCTCCATTCGTGGCGTGATTTGCATGACTAAAAGCTGCGCGCGGCAACGTTGGCGGCGGCGGCGGCTTGCTGATTCGGTGCGGGCTCGATTTTTACCGAGCATTGCTTGAACGCGGGCTGGCGCGAATATGGGTCGAGCAAGCCCAGCGTCAGCCGGTTCACGCATTCGTGAAAATGAAACGGGATGAACACCATGTCGGGCGGCACGCGCTGGGTGTGCTGCACCATCACTACCGCATCACCACGGCGCGAGATCAGCCGCGCATAACTCATGTGCGGAATGTTAAGGCGCGCTGCCGCGTCCGGGTTCATTTCCATGTATGGCGTGGGGCTGAATTTATTGACGTTGCCGATTTTGCCGGTGCGCGTGCGGGTGTGGAAATGCTCCACCACGCGCCCGCTGTTCAACCAGAACGGATAGTCTTCGCTGGGTTTTTCATTGTTGTCGATGAACGGCATCGCCAGCAGCTTGGCTTTGCCGTCGGCGTGTTGAAACACGCCGTCGGTGTAGAGCCGTGGGTTGCCCTTCTCGGCGCCCTCGGTGCAGGGCCACTGGATGCCGCGCTGGGCTTCGATTTTGTCGTGGTCCATGCCCGAGTAATCGAGCATGCGGCCCTTGGACAATGCGCGCATTTCCTCGAACACACCGGCGGGGGTCGGCGGAAAATTCATTTTGCGCCCTTGCTCGTAGCGCTTGGCGAGCTCGTTGAATATCCACAGGTCCGCCTTGGCATCGCCGTGCGGCGCCATTACCTTGCGCACCAGATTGACGCGCCGCTCGGTGTTGGTGAACACGCCTTCTTTTTCGCCCCACAAGGCGGCGGGCAAATACACGTTGGCGTATTGCGTGGTCTCAACGTCGGCATACGCATCCTGCACTACCATGAATTCCAGCTTTTGCAGCGTCTTGCGGATGCGCGGCGTGTTGGGCATCGAGGTCAGCGGGTTGGTGGCCACCAGCCACAACGCTTTGATCTGCCCGGTTTCAATCGCCGGGAAAATATCGGTCATGAACATGCCGCGCTGCTTGGGGAAAAATTCGGGATTCACACCCCAGAATTTGGCTATGGTTTCGCGATCCTTTTCTTTTTCCAACGCGCGATAGCCTGGCAGGCCCGAGCACGACGACCATTCGCGCGTGCCCATGGCGTTACATTGCCCGGTGATCGACAAGCTGGTGCCGCCGGGTTTGCCGATATTGCCGGTGATCAGATTCAGATTGTTGATCGCCGCCACGCCGTCGGAACCGTGCGTGCTTTGATTGATGCCCATGGTCCAGATCGACATCGCCGCGCCGGCCTTGGCGTAGAGACGCGCGACGTGGCGGATGGTGTCTTCGTCGATGCCGCAGATTCTGGCGGCGGTGACCGGATCGTACTGCGCCACCAAGGCGGAAAATTCGTCGTAACCGCTGGTGTGCGCCTCAATGTAGGCGCGATCCGCAAAGCCTTCCTTGAGGATCACATGCGCCAAACTGTTGAGCAGCACCAGGTCGGTGCCGGGTTTCACCGGCAAATGAATATCCGCCATTTGCGCGAACATGGTGACGCGCGGATCAACCACGATCACCGGGAACTTGCGTTTTTCCAACGCCATTTTGAGGCGCCAGTAAATAATCGGGTGCTGCTCCGGCAGGTTGGAACCGAAAGCGATCAGGCACTCGGTGTGATCGAAATCCTCGTAGCAGCCTGGCGGGCCGTCCGAGCCGAACGAGCGCTTATAGCCCGACACCGCCGAGGCCATGCACAGCGTGGTGTTGCCGTCGTAGTTATTGGTGCCGATGACGCCGCGCGTGAGTTTGCCCAGCGTGTAAAACTCTTCCGTCAGAATCTGCCCGGTGGACACAATCGCCACACTGTCGCGGCCGTATTTTTCCTGAATGCGTTTGAATTCGGCGGCAGTGCGATCGAGTGCCGCGTCCCACGACACCGGCACATAAGCGTCGATGGGCTTGTCGCGCATCAGCGGCGTGCTGCCGCGATTGGCGGAGTTAAACAGCTCGTGCTCGAAAATGCCCTTGATGCAGAGCTTGCCCTGATTGACGGACGCGTCACCCACGCCGCGCGCAGCGACCGCTTTGCCCTGCGCGTTCAGGCCCACTTCAATCGAGCAGCCGGTTGAGCAATAACCACAGGTGGTGTATTTCCAATCGGTCACGCCTTTGTCGGCGATCTTGATTGGGTTTTTGGTGTGGCGTCCGAATAACATAGCGTGCATCCTCCTCTTGCATGGATAACACCCTAGCTATAGCAATCGCCGTGCCACTTAACTTTATTATTTAAAAACAATAGCTTATGCCACACCCCCCCTCTGCCAGCGCTCGATCTTGGTGTGCAGCAACATTGAGCGGCGTGTTGTTGGTGCATTACTAGCAGGGTTCTCCTGAATGAGAAGCTGCTGTAGTCCAAACGCACCAAAAACGTGTGTTATGGTCAACGCCGCTACACCGCCACACGTTCATCTCTCACCATGAAAAATTACCCAACATTGAAATTTTTGCGCTCGTTAATTTTGATCGCGCTCGCCGCCGTGGCGATCAACGCCAGCGCGCAAATGCCGGAAGTTCCGCTCACCATTGCCGGTCAGAAACTCACTGCGGAAGTTGCGGCGACCAACCCCGATCGCATGCAGGGACTGATGCACCGGCGCATGATGCCGGAGAACCGCGGCATGCTATTCGTGTTCACCGACGAAGCCAATCACGCGATGTGGATGAAGAATACCTTTATCCCGCTGTCAGTCGCCTTTATCGACAGCAAGGGCGTGATTACCAATATCGAAGATATGAAGCCGCACACGGAAGATGCGCACCCGGCAACACGCCCGGTGCGCTATGCGCTGGAAATGAATTTAGGCTGGTTCGCCAAGCGCGGCATCAAGGCCGGGGCGAAGATTGAAGGGCTGGAGAAAGCGCCTGCGCCCAAGTGACGGCGCGGTGAAGGGTTAGACGAGGGGTGAGGCGTAACTTCACCGATCCGGGTTGCGCCTCACCCCTTACGCCTTGCACCTCACAAAAAAAGCCCGGCGAAGCCGGGCTTTTTAATTACTGCGCCGAAGGCACAATAAACTTACAGACCACCGTTTTGCTGTGCCACCATGCAAAACAGCATGGGAATCGACAGCATGGTGTTGATGCGCGAGGTCATGCCGGCCAGCTTGGCGGCAGCGGCCTTCTCCTCGGGAGTCACGGTGACGATGCCCAGCGCCTTTTTCTGGTTCGGCCAGATGATGAACCAGACGTTAAACGCCATCACCAGCGCGATCCACATGCCGATGCCGATGGCGGTGAAAGGCTTGCTCAGCATCAACGCATTGACGACGTAGCCCGACATGGTTGCCACCAGCAACCCGGTGACCACCGTGGCCAGCGCAGCCCAGCGGAACCAGAACAGCGCGGTCGGTGCAATCACTTTGCCGATCGCCGGTTTTTGCTCATCGGGAATTTTCGGCATCGACGGCGTTTGCACGAAGTTGAAGTACCACAGCAGGCCGATCCACATCACCCCTGACATCACATGCAGCCAACGCATGACAAACGTCCACCACACGTGCTCGCCGAACTTCCCGCCGGCCCCCATAAGAAATATCAAGGCGATGAGAATCACAACGCCGGCAATGATGGTTTTGCCCAAAGACGAAAAAAATGCAGCCATAGGTTCGCTCCTTTCAGTAGGTTTATTTTAGTTCTCGCGCCGCGAATTCTAACACAAGGCGGTCGACGGCTTGCCGTGGCAAGACCACCGAAACTCCGCAAAGCTGTCAGCTAACTCATTGTTTAGTATGCCTTACTTCCATACGCCGCGCGCCGTGAGCGTGGCCGGCGTGCTAACATGCGGAACCGATTCGAGACAACAGCTTCGACCGTCAAATTCCGCATGAGCAGTCCATCCCCGATTCCCGACGCCGGCGCACGACGACTATCCATTTGGGTATTGCTCTCAGCCCTGATGATCACCGGCGTGGTGACCTACGCCGTATGGCACTTTACGTTCAGCCGCGACGAAGCCGAAGCGCGTGTCGGGTTTGAAGCGCGCGCTAACCAGATCGATATCACCCTGCGCGAGCGCATGCGCGATTACGAACAGGCACTACTCGGCATGTCCACGGTTTTCAATTCCGGCGCGCCGTTGGATCGCGCGCGCTGGATCGCCCAGTTTGAATTCCTGCGCGTCACAGAGAACTACCCCGGCTTCCAGGGTATCGGCTACGCGCCCTGGGTCACCTCCGCGGAAAAACCGCAGCATGAAGCCGCATTGCGCAAGCAGGAAAATCCCGATTACACGATACGCCCGGAAGGCGCACGCACAGCCTACACGCCCGTCATCTACCTCGCCCCCGCCAACGAGAGGCACCGCAGGGCAATAGGCTTCGACATGTACCACGAGACCCTGCGGCGTAACGCCATGGACACGTCACGCGACAAGGGTCAAGCGGTCATCACGCGAAAAGTCCTTCTGTCGCAAGAGCAAAAAGAAGGCATGCAGCCGGGCTTTTTGATGTATATGCCGGTCTATCGGCGCGACACCGGCATCGCAACCTCGGCGCAACGGCTGGATGCGATTCAGGGATACGTGTTCAGCACCTTTCGCAGCTACGATCTGATTAACAGCCTATTGCCCGCCAAGCGCGATATCCGTGTCGAGCTATTCGACGGCACCGAACAAAGCGCCGGCAGCCTGATGTATGACAGTGCGCAAACGGGCAATACCGCAGCGGGCGCGCCGGCCGCAGCGGGCGCGCCGGCCGCACCGCGCTTTTCGATGCTCGCCGCCATCCCGATTTACGGCGCGAGCTGGACTTTACGCGTCAGCAGCCTGCCGGAATTTGAAGCGGCCATCGGCTCCAACAGCGCACGCGTCGCCGCTGGAAGCGCCACACTGATCTGCCTGCTCGCACTCACCATGATCTGGTCGCAACTCACGCTGCGCCGCCGCGCGGAAGGTATTGCGCAACAGATCACCCGCGACCTGGCGCAAAGCCGCGAGCAACTGCAACTGGCGCTGGAAGGATCGGATCTCGCGCTGTTCGACTGGAACATGAGTACGGGAGAAGTGCAGTTGAGCGCGCGCTGGAACGTGATGCTGGGCGGCGCCCCCGAGCCTGTACACACCACCTTGAAAGCGCTGGAAGCGCTGGTGCCGCCCGAAGATCAGGTCAGTGTCGCCACCCAAATACGCGAAGTCCTCGCGGGCCGCACCGAGCGCTATCAGGTCGAGCACCGCGTGCGCCGGCACGACGGCGCGTATATCTGGGTCGCCAGTCACGCCAAGGTCGGCGAGCGCGACAGCATGAACCGTCCGCTGCGGATGGTGGGCACCAACGTGGACATCAGTCAGCACAAAGAAATGGAGCGCATGAAAAACGAATTCGTTTCCACGGTAAGCCACGAATTGCGCACGCCGATCACCGCCCTGATCGGCGCGCTGGGGTTGTTGCGCGCAGGCACGGCCGGCCCCCTGCCCGACAAGGCCTCGACCTTTCTCGACATGGCCTACAAGAACGGCGAACGGCTTTCCGTTCTGGTGAACGACATACTTACGCTAGAAAACGCCCAGGTGGGGCACACCGCCTTTGCGCTCACGCCGGTGAATCTCGCGTCGTTTCTCGAACGCGCGATTTCGATGAACGCGGGCCTGATACAGAAAAAAAACGTGCGCATC
>CANIID010000060.1 GCA_947467315.1 Betaproteobacteria bacterium
ACCGGCAATCCGTACGCCTCCGGCATCGGGCCGTTTTACTCCGCATTGATTGCTTTCACGATGTTCGAGGCCGCGTATTACTGCGAGATCATACGCGCCGGCATCCAGAGCGTGCCGCGCGGGCAAGTGGGCGCCGCCTACGCGCTGGGTCTGACTTACCGGCAAGCCATGACGCAGGTGGTTTTGCCACAGGCGTTTCGCAACATGATTCCGATTCTGCTGACCACCAGCATCATTCTGTTTCAGGATACCTCGCTGGTGTACGTGGTGGGCCTGACGGATTTCATGGGTGCCGCCGGAAAAATCGCGCGCCGCGATGGGCGGTTGGTGGAGATGTATTTGTTCGCCGCGCTGGTTTACTTCATCATCTGTTATTCGGGATCGTATTTCGTAAAACGCCTGCAGGCGCGTTACAACGTGGGCCGGTAAGGAAAAAACATGATTGAAATGAAAAACGTCAGCAAGTGGTACGGCAACTTTCAGGTGCTGAAAAACTGCACCACGAAAGTGGAAGATGGCGAGGTCGTCGTCGTGTGCGGCCCGTCGGGTTCCGGCAAATCCACGCTGATCAAGTGTGTGAATGCACTCGAACCGTTCCAGCAGGGGGATATCACCGTCGGCGGCATCTCGGTGGGCGCGCCCGGCACCGACCTGCCCAATCTGCGCTCGCATATCGGCATGGTGTTCCAGAACTTCGAGTTGTTCCCGCACATGAAAGTGATCGACAACATCAATCTCGCCCAGATCAAGGTACTCAAGCGTTCACCGGAAGCCGCGCGGGAAAAATCGATGTCGCTGCTGAAGCGCGTCGGCCTCGATGCGCACGCGGAAAAACATCCCGGCCAACTCTCGGGCGGCCAGCAGCAGCGCGTGGCCATCGCGCGCGCGCTGGCCATGGATCCGCTCGCCATGCTGTTCGACGAACCGACTTCCGCGCTCGACCCTGAAATGATTAACGAGGTGCTCGACGTGATGACCGAACTCGCCAAGGAAGGCATGACCATGATGGTGGTCACCCACGAAATGGGATTTGCGAGTAGAGTCGCGCACCGCGTGGTGTTCATGGATGCTGGCGAAATTGTTGAAGACGCGAAAAAAGAAGACTTTTTCGGCAAGCCGCGTTCAGAGCGTGCGCAGCATTTTTTGTCGAAGATATTGCATCACTAATTCAAAGTGACTTATGAAAATTATAATGAATAAACAAATACTTATAGTCATCTCACTGATAGCCGCCAGCGCCAGCTACGCCGCCGAACCCGCCTCAAGCTATCCCTCCAAACCCGTGCGCGCCATCGTCGGATACGCACCCGGCGGCGGCAGCGACATCATGGGACGCATCATGGCGCAAGAGCTGTCCAAGGCGTTTGGCCAGCAAATGATTACCGAGAACCGCGCGGGCGCGGCGCAGAACATCGCCGCCGAGTACATCGCGAAATCCCCTGCTGATGGCTACACCTTGTTCATGAGCTCCGCCGCGCTCGGCATCAACATCAGCCTCTATCCGAAACTCAATTACCATCCGATCAAGGATTTCGCGCCGGCGGCCTTGTTCGCCATCAGCCCGAATCTGCTGCTCACGCATCCGTCGTTGCCGCCGAAATCGGTGAAGGAATTCATCGCTTTCGCCAAGCAGTACCCCGGCAAGCTGAATTATTCATCGTCCGGCAGCGGCAGCACGCAACACCTGTCGGGTGAAATGCTCAAGGTGATGACGGGCATCGGCATCGTGCATATTCCCTATCGCGGCACCGCGCCTTCTATCGTCGCGCTGCTATCGGGTGAAGTGGAATTCTCGCTGTCCAATATTCCCGCCGCGCTGACGTACGTGCAAAGCGGCCGCTTGCGCGCGCTCGCCATCACCAGCGCCAAACGCTCGGCGCTGCTGCCGAATCTGCCGACGATGGACGAAGCCGGCGTACCGAAATTCGAGACCTCCACCTGGTACGGCCTGCTCGCGCCCGCCGCCACGCCGCGCGACATCGTGATGAAGCTCAATGGCGCGGTGAACACCATCGTGAAAAACGTTGAATTCAACAAGCGGCTCGCGCAACTGGGCGCCGATCCAGTGGCCGAATCGCCGGACTATTTCGCGAAATTTCTGCAAGCCGAGATTGAGCGCTGGGCGCCGGTGGTGAAGGCGTCGGGGGCGAAGCCGGAGTAATCCGTAGGTCGGAGCGCGCAGCGGTTCCGACACTTTTATAACTCACGCAATGCTGTTCGTCGGAACCGCTGCGCGTTCCGACCTACGTACGGCTTTGGTTTAGCAGCACCCTGCCCGGCCTTGCCCCTGTAGCTTTGCCATCCGCCCACACCGGCACGCCATTGACGATCACCGTTGCGATGCCCTTCGCCGGCGTGGTTGAGTTTTTAAAATCCGCCGCATCCATCACCAATGCGGCGTCGAACAGGGTGATGTCGGCATGCGCGCCTGCCTGCAGCACGCCGCGTCCGGTAAGCCCAAATTTCTTCGCCGGCAACCCCGTCATTTTGTAGACCGCTGTTTCGAGAGAAAACAATTTCAGATCACGGCAGTAGTGCCCGAGCACGCGCGGAAACGTGCCCCACAGCCGCGGATGCGGCACGGCGTCGTGCGGCAGGCCGTCGGAGCCGATCATGGTTTCGTCGAACGCCAGAATACGCTGCACATCTTGTTCGTCGAGCATGAAATAGATCGCGCCGGCGGGTTTTAGTTTTTCCACGGCTTCGGCTTGCGTCACACCCAGCCGCCGCGCGACCTCGTCCAGATCAACGCCGGAAAACTCCGGATGCGGCTTCGACCACGTAATGATGACGCGCGTCGATTGCGCGAGGCGGTCACTGCGCAATACCGTCGATGAGGCGATATACGGATAACAATCCAGCGCAACGCGTTGTTCACGCATGGCTTTTTCAATTTGCGCCAGCGTCACGACCGACTGGCCGTGGTTCGCCACACCCGCGCACTTGTGATGCGAAATCACCACCGGCACATTCAGCGCGCGTCCGATGGCGCAGGTTTCGTCGATGGCATCGGTGACCTGCGCATCTTCATTGCGCATGTGCGTCACATACAAGCCGCCGAATTCACTCAGCGGCCGGCACACTTCAATCAGCTCTTCCGTGGGCGCGGCGGCGGCGGGTGCATACGCCGTGCCGGTGGAAATACCGATCGCGCCGGAGGCCAACGCCTCGCGCGCCATCGCGCGCATGCGGGACATTTCACCGGGCGTCGCCGCGCGATCCAACCGATCCATCGTCGCGCACCGCAGCGTGGTGTGCCCCACCAGACAAGCCGCGTTAATCGCCGCCGGCGTGGCCGCGAGGGCTTCGCGATAAGCGGCAAACGACGGAAAGCGAAACCAGCCGCCCTCGTTATCGAGCAAATCGAGCGGCGGCGTCTGCGCGGCCTTAGCCGGAGAACACGCGAGACTGATGCCGCAGTTGCCAGTGATCACGGTGGTCACGCCCTGACTCACCTTCGGCGTCATCGCCGGATCGGAAAACAGCAGCCGGTCGTCGTGCGTATGCGCGTCGATGAATCCCGGCGCGGCAATGTGGCCGTTGGCATCGATTTCACGCGCGGCTCCGGCGTTTTTCAATGCGCCCACATCGACGATCAAGCCATCACGCACGCCGATGTCGCCTTGATACCGTGGCGCGCGCGTGCCGTCGATAATGGTGGCGTTGCGGATGATGAGGTCGTAGTGTTGAGCAGTCATGGGCGTTTTCCAATTTTGTAGCGTGCGCTGTGCGCACGATCCACCGGCGGCAAGGAGCAAACGATGGACGGGATACTTGCAGTTCATGCGCACAGCGCACGCTACCCAAGCGGGCTGCGTTACCAACAGCCCAAAATCAACATAACTATATGTTTATAAACAATTTTTTACTTTTCGCACAGCCGCCCCATCAACCCACGCATAAACGCCTCACTCTGCGCAATCTGCTCCAGCGTCACAAACTCATTCGGCTTGTGCGCCTGCTCGATCGAGCCCGGTCCGCAAATCACCGTCGGGATGCCCGCCGCCTGAAACTGCGAACCCTCGGTGCCGTACGACACCTTGCCGATTTCCGTGTTACCCGACAGCGCCTGCGCCAGCGCCACCACTTCGGTTTCCGCGCGGTTATTCAGCGCCGGTATCTGCGACATCAACTGGATATCGAAGCCGGCGTCCTTGAACACCGCCTGCATTTCGGGTTCCAGCGTTTGCGCCACGTAAGACTTGAATTCCGCAAACAACTTTTCCGGATCGTCGCCCGGCAGATGGCGAAACTCAAAATCAAAGGTGCATTCGTGCGGCACGATATTCAACGCCGTGCCGCCGCGCAGCACGCCGGTATGCACGGTCGTATGTGCCACATCGAAACCGCGATCATAGGGCCCGCTATCGCGATGCCGCCGCGCCATGCGCTTCAGATACGCCACCGCTTCCGCCGCCGCTTCCACCGCATTCACGCCGCTGGGCGCGTACGCCGAATGCGACGCCAGCCCGCGCACTGTCGCGCGGTAACTTTTTTTACCCTTGTGCGCGATCACCGGTTTCATCAGCGTCGGCTCGCCGACGATGCACGATTGCGGCCGAATACCCGCCGCCGTTAAATCGTGAATCATGCGGCCCACGCCGAGACAGCCGACTTCTTCGTCGTACGAAAACGCCAGATGCAGCGGCGATTTGAGCCCGCGTGACACAAACGCCGGCAGCAAGGTCAGCACCACCGCGATAAAGCTTTTCATGTCTGACGTGCCGCGACCGTAGAGTTTGCCCTCGCGCTCCAATAGCGTAAACGGATCGGTGTCCCACGCCTGCCCCTGCACCGGCACCACGTCGGTGTGCCCCGAGAGCACGACGCCCCCATCCGTGCGTGGCCCCAAGGTCGCGAACAGATTCGCCTTGCGCTTGTCGTCATCAAACGTCAGGCGAATATCCGCGTCGAGCGGCTTCAAATACTCGCGCACGAAATCGATCAGAGCGAGATTGGATTCGCGGCTTACGGTGGGAAAGCCGACCAGCTTGCGGATCATTTCCTTGCTGGCTATTGAGGCGGTCATGCGACGCTCCATGCATTAAAGAAGCAGGATAGAAGCGGCCCGGCGCACTGTCAATCAGGCAATTTTACTGTAAGCTGACCGCACCCGTTTTGGAGGAACCCATGAACATCAAACGCATCGCTGCCGCTTGTCTGGCGGCCGCCGTACTGTGCGCACCGCTCACGCACGCCGCCGACATCAGCATCGCGCTCGGCTCGGATGTCACGTCGATGGATCCGCACTATCACAACCTCACGCCCAACAATAATGTGGCGGAACATATCTTCGAGACGCTGGTCACCAAAGACCCGCGCTCGAAATTGAAGCCCGCGCTGGCGGAATCGTGGCGCGCGGTGGACGATCTCACGTGGGAATTCAAGCTGCGTAAAGGCGTGAAATTCCATGATGGCGGCGACTTCACCGCGCAGGACGTGGTGTTCTCGCTCGACCGCGTGCCCAATGTGCCGAACAGCCCGTCGTCGTTCGCCACTTACAGCAAACAGATCACCGACAAAATCATCGTTGATCCGTACACCATCCGCTTCAAGACCGCCGCGCCCTACCCGTTGATGCCCAACGACATGAGTACGATATTTATTCTGTCCGCCCGTGTCGCGAAAGGCGCAACCACCGAAGATTTCAATAACGGCAAAGCGGCCATCGGTACCGGCGCGTTCAAATTTGTGCGATTCGCCAAGGGTGACCGCATCGAACTAGCACGCAACGATGCTTATTGGGGGCCGAAGGCGGCGTGGGACAAAGCCACACTGCGCATCATCACCGCCGACCCCTCGCGCGTCGCCGCGCTGCTGGCGGGTGACGTGCGCGCCATCGAAAACGTGCCCACGGCGGATATCGCGCGCATCGCAAAGAGCACTGATCTCACGCTGTATCGCACGGTGTCGCACCGGCTGATGTATATCCATCTCGACGGCAATCGCGACCGCTCGCCGTTTATCACTGGCAAAGACGGCAAGCCGCTGGATAAAAATCCGCTGAAAGACGTGCGCGTGCGGCGCGCGATTTCCAAGGCGATCAATCGCCAGGCATTGGTCGAGCGCGTGATGGAAGGCGCAGCGGTGACCACCGGGCAACTGATGCCCGAAGGCATGTTCGGTTACACCAGCGCCTTGAAGCCGGAGCCGTACGACGTCGAAGGCGCGAGAAAACTGCTGGCCGAAGCCGGTTACCCAGACGGCTTTGCCATGACCCTGCACGCCCCCAATGATCGCTACGTCAACGACGAGCAGATCGCTCAAGCCATAGCACAATTGCTCGCGCGCGTGGGCATCGTCACCCGTGTCGAAGCCATGCCATCGAGCGTCTACTTCACCCGCGCCAGCAAACTGGAATTCAGTTTCATGTTGCTGGGCTGGGCGGCGGATACTGCCGAAGTATCGTCGCCGCTCAAGGCGCTGCTGGCGACCTTCAGTCCCGAGAAAGGCATGGGTACCGCCAATCGCGGTCGTTACTCGAACACCAAAATGGATGAAGCCCTGACGCAGGCGCTGGCCATCGTTGACGACGCCAAACGTGAACGTCTGCTGCAACAAGCCACCGAAATCGCCGTCAGCGATCTGGGCATCATTCCGCTGTACCACCAGCACAATCTGTGGGCCGCGCGCAAAGGCGTGACGTATGCGCCGCGCACGGATGAGCGCACGCTGGCGCATGAGTTTAAATAGCCGTGAGGCGTGAAGTGTTAGGCGTGAGGAATAGGCCATGGTATTGAAACATCTGTTTTCCGTGTTGCTGGCGTTGTACGGCGCGCTGGCCCATGCCGCTGATTTACGCATAGGCTTGTCGGCTGATGTAACAACCATGGACCCGCACTTTCTCGCCTCGCAGCCCAATCTGACCGTGGGCTACCACGTGTTCGATGCTCTGACGCATGTCGATGAAAAAGCACGGCTGATCCCCGGCCTTGCAATTTCGTGGCGTGCGGTCGACGCCACCACCTGGGAATTCAAGCTGCGACCGGGCGTCAAATTTCACGACGGTTCCGATCTCACCGCCGAGGATGTGCTGTTTTCGCTGGAGCGTCCGCTCAACATCAAGGGCAGCCCCGGCGGATTCGCCGCGTATGTGCGCGCCATCGCGAGCAAAGAGATCGTCGATAAACAAACCATTCGGCTAAAAACCGCCACGCCGTATGGCGCACTGCCTGAAGATTTGAATTCGGTGATGATCGTTTCCAAAAAACTCGCCGCCAACGCCGCGCCCGAAGATTTTGAATCCGGCCGCGCCACCATCGGCACCGGGCCGTATAAATTCGTGCGCTTTGCGCGCGGAGATCGTGTTGAGTACGCGCGTAACGACAGCTACTGGGGCGGCCGCCCGGCGTGGGACAAAGTGACGCTGCGCATCATGCCCACCGATCCGGTGCGCACCGCCGCGCTGCTCTCGGGCGAGCTCGACGTGATCGAACACGTACCGCCAGCAGACAGAGAAAAACTGTTTAAAAACAATCAGTTACGTATGGAACAAACCATATCCTGGCGCACCATCTTTTTGCACCTCGATCAATATCGCAATCAGCCGCCGTTGGTTACCGATAGCGCCGGCAAGCCGTTGGTAAATAATCCGTTTAGGGATATCCGCGTGCGCCGCGCGATGTCGATGGCGATTAACCGCGCGGCCATTGCCGAGCGTGTGATGGAAAAACTCGCGGTGCCCGCCGCCAACATCGTGTCGCCCGGCGTGTTCGGCCACAACGCGCAACTCAAACCCGAAACCTACAACCCCGACGGCGCAAAAAAATTATTGAGTGAGGCAGGCTACCCCAACGGCTTCACCGTCACGCTCTCCGGCCCCAACAATCGCTACATCAACGACGAGCAGGTGCTGCAAGCGGTCGCACAAATGCTCACGCGCATCGGCATTCAAACCAAAGTGGAAGCGCTGCCGCTCAATGCCTTTCTCGGCAAAGTGCGTAAAGAAGAAACCAGTTTTTCAATGCTGGGATGGGGATCATTCGCAGGTGACCTCGCGCTACGCTCGCTGCTGGCGACGCCCAATCAGGAGCGCGCATGGGGCGCATGGAACTGGGGACGCTCTTCCAATCCGAAACTGGATCAGCTCATTGGTCAGTCGCTCGCGTCAGTGGACACCAAGGCCCGCGAAGCGCTCGCACGCGACGCAGCCGCCCTCGCCATGAACGATGTTTCGCTGATTCCCCTGCATCATCAAATCGTGAGCTGGGCCATGAAGTCCAACATAAGCTACACGCCCCGCACGGACGAATTTACGTTCGCGCATTTGTTTAAACCGAAATAGAATTACCGCAGCTTGTTGTTGGCGCTTCCACCCGCGCCGTGCCCCTCTCACTTTTTCCCTGGAGATTCCGATGACAGACATGACACCGATGGCCCCCGGTTGCCTCAAAGGCGTCCGCGTACTGGATTTGACGCAGTTCGAGGCAGGCACTTCTTGCACGCAGGTAATGGCATGGCTGGGCGCCGATGTGGCGAAGGTTGAAAACACCACCACCGGAGACCCCGGTCGTCGTCTGAGCCCCACCAACCAGAAGGACGATCCGTATTTCCTGAATTACAACGCCAACAAACGCTCGATCACCGTCAACCTGAAAAATCCGCAAGGCCTTGCCATCGTCAAGGAGATGGCGAAGAAGGCCGATGTGTTCATGGAAAATTTCGCGCCCGGCGCCATCGAACGTCTGGGGCTGGGCTATGACGTGCTCTCGAAGATCAACCCCGGCATCATCTACGGGCAGGTGAAAGGCTTCGGCGAAGGCAGTCCGTACGCGAACAATCTCGCGTTCGATATGATCGCGCAGGCCTGCGGCGGCACCATGAGCATCACGGGTGATGCCGACGGGCCGCCCGCCAAACCGGGCCCCACCATCGGCGATACCGGCACCGGGGTGCTGATGCTGGTGAGCATTTTGTCGGCGCTGTATCAGCGCAAGGAGACCGGCAAGGGCGTGCATTTGCAGGTGGCAATGCAGGACGCTATGTTGCATTACATTCGCAACTCGTTCGGCATCACCAGCAAATCCGGCAAGCCCGCGCCACGCACCGGCGCGCAATCCAACAGCGGCGGCAATCCGCCATGCAACATCTACCCGTGCGCGCCGGGCGGACCGAACGATTACGTATACGTCTACACCAGCCGCGGCAATCCGCAACACTGGCCGAAACTGCTGGAAGCCATCGAGCGCAAAGACCTGATCGGTGATCCGCGTTACGCCACGCAAGCCGCGCGCGTCGAACACGAAGCGGAGATCGACGCCATCATCACGGCGTGGACCAGCAAGCACGACAAATACGAAGCCATGCGCATCATCGGCGCCGCCGTGCCCGCGGGCGCGGTGCGCGATACGCTTGAGTTGCTGAATGATCCGAATTTCGAGGAGCGCGGCATCATTCAGAAGATACCGCACCCCACCCACGGCACCTTCAAGATGGCAGCCTGGCCCGTGCGCTTTGACGGTAAGCCGGTGCCGGTGAAAGCCGCGCCGCTGCTGGGTCAGCACACCGATGAAGTGCTCAAGGATTGGCTGGGCATGGATGCCGCAGAAGCCGCGAAGCTGCGCGCCGACAAAGTCACTTCGGCTTAGTTCGCTTAGTTCGCTTAGTTCGCTTAGTTCGTTAATACACGACCACGGAGAAACCATCATGGCAGACATCACCGGCAATGAAATTCTGGGCAGGGCACTGAGAAACGAAGGCACGAAAGACTTGTTCTTCATCATGGGCGGGCCGATGCAGCACGCCGAAACTGCGTGCGCCAAGGAAGGCATACGCATGATCGACGTGCGTCACGAGCAAGCCGCAGCGCTCTCGGCGCAAGCGTATAGCCGCTTGTTGCAGAAACCCGGCGTGTGCATGGCCGCCAGCGGCCCCGGCGTTATTAACCTGACCACCGGCATGGCCAATGCGCTGATTGATTGCGCGCCGGTCGTGGCCATCGGCGGCTCAAGCGCTATCAACCAGTTCGGCCGGCAGACGTTTCAGGAAATCGATCAGGTGGCGATCATGCGCGGCTGCTGCAAGTGGGTGGATCGCGTGGTCAACGTGAAGCGTATTCCCGAGCAGGTCAACACCGCATTTCAAAAAGCCATGGGCGGCAAGCCCGGCCCGGTGTATCTAGATATGCCGGCAGATGTGCTGTACCAGAAGGTCGATGAAAGCGAAGTGGATTGGAGCCTGAGCGGGCGTCCGCTGCTTAACGCGCGGCCGTTGGGCGAAGCGGCGCGCGTCAATCAACTCATCGATGCGCTGGCCAAGGCGAAAAACCCGATCATACTCACTGGCAGCGGCGTCATCTGGTCAAAAGCCTGGCCCGAGCTGCAAGCGTTTGTCGAAAAAGCCGGCATTCCGTTTTACACCACCCCGCAGGGTCGCGGCGTGCTACCCGACGATCACCCGTTGTCGTTTCTCACCATGCGTTCGTCGGCGTTTCGCGATGCCGATCTGATACTCGTGATCGGCACGCGCATGAATTACATCATTGGCCACGCCGCGCCGCCGCGCTTTGGCGCCAATGCCACGATCGCCCGCATCGATATCGACGCGGATGAAATTGCCTCGGCGCCGCGCAAAATCGATATCGGCATCGTCGGCGATTGCAAAGCGGTGTTGCAGCAAATGCTGGAAGCGATGGCGGGCCGCATCGACGCGAAAAACTATGCGCCGTGGCGCGACAAGCTGGCGGCGGGCGAGTCCAAAAAGCGCGGCGAAACCGGCGGCGGCATGGCGATGAACAAAACACCGATCCACCCGCTGCGCCTGTGCGAAGAAGTCAAAAACTTCATGAAGCGCGACGCGATTCTGGTGGTGGACGGGCAGGAAATCTTGAACTACGGCCGTCAATCGATGCCGACCTTTACACCGGCGCACCGCCTGAATTCAGGCCCGTTCGGCATGATGGGCGTGGGCATGCCGTTCGGCGTGGGCGCGAAGGTGGCCTGCCCCGACAAGCAGGTGATCGTGGTTCACGGCGACGGTTCGTTTGGCCTGAACGCCATGGAACTCGACACCGCCGTTCGCCACCATATACCGATACTCGTGGTCATCAGTCTCAACGGCGGCTGGACGGCTGATCCGAAAAAAGAAAAAACCGGGCGCAATCTCGGCTACACGCGCTACGACAAAATGGCCGAAGGGCTGGGCTGCTACGGCGAATACGTCGAGAAGCCCGAGGACATCGGCCCCGCACTGGTGCGCGCGCAGAAAAAAGTGGACGAAGGCATGGTGGCGTTGGTCAACGTCAAGACCGACGACACGGCACGTGCCGGCACCGTGGCGTTCTCGTCGCACTCGACCTAGCGAACGACATACACGCGGAGCGCAATTTCTACGCAAACTGCGCCCCGCGCGTCACTACCCCTTGATATTCGCTGCCTTGATTAACCGCGTCCAGCGACTCACATCCGTTTCGGTATAACGCTTTAACTCCTGCGGCGTCATCACCACCGGTTCGAGGCCCTGTTCGCCGAGACGCTTCTGGATGTCCGGGTCTTTCAGCACCTTCGCGATTTCGGCATTCAATCGATTCACGATGGCAGCAGGCGTGCCCGTCGGCGCAAAGATCGCGTACCACGTCACCAGTTCGTAACCCGGCAGCGTATCGGCGATCGGCGGAATATCCGGCAGCGCAGCGGAGCGCCGCGTGCCGCCGGTGCCGAGCATCTTGAGCCGTCCCGCCTGCACATGAGTCAACACCGTGGGAATGCTGCTGAACGCCAACTGCACACGGCCCGCGATCAAATCCATCATGCCCGGCGCCGTGCCTTTATACGGCACATGCACGATGTCCACACCCGCCAGCGCCTTGAACAACTCGCCGCCCAGATGCGGCGAGGTGCCGGTGCCCACCGACGAGAAATTCAGTTGCCCCGGCTTGGATTTGGCGACAGCGATCAGCTCCTTCACCGAGTTTGCCCCGGTGGAAGGATGCACCACCAGCACCTGCGGACTCATCACCAGCATCGCCACCGGCGCGAAATCTTTTTGCGGATCGTACGGCACCTTGGGCAAAATCAGCGGCGCGAGAAAGGTGCCGCCGCCGGTGCCGAACAGCAGGTTGTAGCCGTCGGGCGTGGCGCGCGCGATCAGTTCGCTGCCGATCACCGTGCCCGCGCCGGGTCGGTTGTCCACCACCACGGTTTGGCCCAGCAATTCCGTCAACTTGGCCGCCACCGCACGCCCGACAAAATCGGTAGGCCCGCCGGGCGGATACGGCACCACGAGGCGGATGGGTTTGGTGGGATACGGCGATTGCGCTGCGGCGCCCATGCCCACACCGGCGCAGAGCATTGCCACCATTGCAACCACGACTTTTGAGTTCATGCCCTGCTCCTTTGCGATTACACTCGCGGAATCGAATGCTAACGCACAATCGCCCTGAATAAATAATGCTTTCCTTCATCCTCCGCCGCCTGGCGCAAAGCCTGCTCGCACTGCTGGTGATGTCGGCGCTGGTGTTTGTCGGTGTCTACGCCATTGGCAACCCGGTGGATATTCTGATTAACCCGCAGGCCGATCAGGCGGAAATCGCGCGCGTCACTGCGGCGCTGGGCCTCGACAAGCCGGTGTGGGTGCAGTACTGGAGTTTTTTAAGCGCGGCGTTCTCCGGCGACCTCGGCAGATCGTTCGCCTCCAACGTGCCTGCCGTGCAACTGATATTGCAGCGCATGCCCGCCACGGTGGAACTCGCGCTGACCGCGATGGTGATCGCCATCGTGATCGGCCTGCCGCTTGGGCTTTGGGCGGGCTTGAAGCCAGACTCGTTCGCGGCGAAGAGCATTATGGCGGGTTCGATCCTTGGCTTTTCGCTGCCGACGTTTTGGGTCGGGCTGATGCTGATTATGATTTTTTCGGTGTGGCTGGGCTGGCTGCCGTCAACCGGACGCGGCGAAACTGTAGAGGTGTTGGGGCTGCAATTGAGTATCTTCACGTGGGACGGCTTGCGGCATCTGTTGATGCCGGCGGTGAATCTCGCGCTGTTCAAGCTGTCGCTACTGATACGCCTCACGCGCGCGGGCACGCGCGAGGCGATGGTTCAGGATTACGTGCGCTTCGCGCGCGCCAAGGGCGTGCCGGAACGGCGCGTGGTATCGGTGCATGTGCTGAAAAATATTTTGATCCCCATCGTTACCGTGGTCGGCCTGGAGTTCGGCTCGCTGATCGCGTTCGCCATCATCACCGAAACCGTTTTCGCGTGGCCGGGCATGGGTAAGCTGTTGATTGATTCGATCAACGTGCTGGATCGTCCGGTGATCGTGGCGTATCTGATGATTATCGTTTTTCTGTTTATAATCATTAACTTAGTGGTTGACATCCTGTACACCGCGCTGGATCCTCGCGTGCGGGTGTCGGGGGCGCGTGCATGATGACGAAACTGAGCTCCACGGCCTTGCCGACGTCGTCACCGCTGCGCGAATTCACCACCAGCTACGCGCGCAGCCGCGTCGCGGTCGCCGCGCTAATCGTGTTGCTGTTGATACTCGCCGTCGCGATTGGCGCACCGCTGATTTCGCCGCAAAACCCCTACGACCTCGCGCAACTCGACATCATGGACAGCAAACTCGCGCCTGGATCAAAGAGCGGTGCAGGCTGGACCTTCCTGCTCGGCACCGACGATCAGGGCCGCGACATGCTGTCGGCGATCTTTCACGGCCTGCGCATCAGTCTGGGCGTGGGCGTCTTCTCCACCGTGGTGGCGCTGGCCATCGGTATCGTCGTCGGGCTCATTGCCGCGTATGTCGGTGGCTGGACCGACGTCATCCTCATGCGCGTGGTCGATCTGCAACTGTCGTTCCCGGCGATTTTGATTGCGCTAATCCTGCTGGCGATCCTCGGCCAGGGCGTGGATAAAATCGTCGTCGCACTCATTACTGTGCAATGGGCCTACTACGCGCGCACCGTGCGCGGCGCGGCGCTGGTGGAAAAACGCAAGGAATACGTCGATGCCGCCGTGTGCCTGGGATTCAGCCCCGTGCGCATCGTGCTGCGCCACATCATGCCCAATGTGCTGCCCCCGCTGATCGTGGTGGCCACCGTGCAGGTCGCACACGCGATAGCGCTGGAAGCCACGCTGTCGTTTCTGGGCTTGGGCATGCCGATCACCTCGCCGTCTTTGGGATTGCTGATTTCCAACGGATTCACCCATCTGCTGTCGGGTAAATACTGGATCAGTTTTTTTCCTGGGCTGGCGCTGCTGGTGACGATAGTTGCGATCAATCTGGTGGGGGATCAGTTGCGGGATGTTTTGAATCCGCGGTTGAAATAGCACCCATCGTTTGCCGTGGCCTGTCGTTGAGTAACTGGCGACAATTCGGATCGGGATGCGCCAAACGGCGGTAGGCGCTGCGCTTTTCCGCCCTGCGGTTTTCGGGGAATTGCACGCAAGAAAACAAATACAAGCACTCGCGCAGGTCTAACGAGAGAAACCCCCTGAGAGCCGCCGAGCAACGCAGCCACGCAGGGAGCGGCGGCGAACCAGAGCCGCCTTTTCTTGGGGTTGACTTTCATGAACGATTGCGCCCCACGCGCTACAATGTAGTGATCGCACTTCGGCCCTCAAGGCAAACCATGAATCCACACGCAACTCAAGCCCTGCTCTGCGCAACGCTCGCGACAGCAGGCACGCACTGCTCCCTCGCGCAAACCTACCCCGCCCGTCCGGTGCGCCTGATCGCTGCCTCCGCCCCCGGCGGCACCAGCGATATCCTCGCGCGCATGCTCGCTCAAAAATTGACCGAAGCGTTCAAACAGCAAGTGGTTGTAGACAATCGCGCGGGCGCGAGCGGCATCCTCGGCACCGACGCCGTGGCGAAAGCCCCGCCGGATGGGCACACGCTGTTGCTGATTCAGCCTTCGCTCACCATCAACCCCAGCATGTTCACCAAACTGCCGTACGACACGATCAATGATCTTGCGCCGGTGATCAATGTGGTCGATGTGGCGCAGTGCGTGTCGGTGCATCCTTCCGTGCCCGCCAGGAACGTAAAGGAATTGATCGCTTTGGCAAAGGCGCAGCCGGGCACACTGGCAAGCGGCACGCCCGGTGCGGGCACGCATCCGCATCTGACCGCGGAACTTTTTCAGCAGATGGCGGGTATCAAAATACAGCAGGTGGTTTACAAGGGCGTGTCGCCCGCGCTGATTGCGTTGATGTCCGGCGAAGTGGCGATCGCGTTTTCAGCGGTGCCGTCCGTCCTGCCCTACATCAAGTCGGGAAAAGTACGCGCACTCGGCGTCACCACTGCCAAGCCCTTGGCGAGCCTGCCCGGCGTGCCAACCCTTTCGTCATCGGCATTGCCCGGTTTTGAGAGCACGCAGTGGTTCGGCATTCTGGCGCCAGCGGGCACGCCGCGCGCCGTGATTGACCTTCTGCACCAGACGATCTCGCGTATATCGAACAGCCCGGACATCAAAGAGCGCATGAGCGGCATGGGCATGACGCCGATCAACAGTACGCCCGAGCAGTTTGCCGCGCTCATCAAAACCGAATTGCAAACGTGGGCCAAGGTCATCAGAATGGCGGGAATCAAACCGCAATAAAGGGCGGTCCATGCCGCATGCACACACGGTCGAAGGCGTCGTATCATAGCGCCAACCAAGCCTCAAAACGCCAAGCCGCATTCCATTCAGTACATACCAAGGATTCCCCCATGGATGACACGACCTCAAGCAACGCGCCGCAAACCCCCGATATGCAACCCACGCTGGACCGCCGTTCGTTTCTGAAAGGCACGGCGGCCGCCGCCGGCGCGGTGGTGGCTGCGACCACCACGCTCGCGCAGGCCGCTGAAACCGCCGCGAAGCCTGTGAGCGAAAAAGCGGCGAACAAACTGCCGAGTGAAACCTTCATCACCAATCCCGGTTCGGATTTCATGGCCGATGTGATCAAGGCCACGGGGATCAAGTACCTCGCGATCAATCCCGCCGCGGGCTTTCGCAGTTTGCAGGAATCGATCATCAATCATCTGGGCAATAAAAATCCCGAAATCCTCACCTGCCTGCATGAAGAAACCGCCGCCGGTATGGCGCACGGTTACGGCAAGGCCACCGGCGAACTGATGGGCGTGATGGTGCATGGCACGGTGGGTTTACAGCACGCGACGATGGCGGTGTACAACGCCTGGTGCGACCGCGCGCCGATGATGATTTTTTCCGGTAATGGCCTGCGCTCCGACACGCGACGGCCCGGCGTGGAGTGGAATCACAGCGTGCAGGATCCGGGCAACCTGGTGCGCGATTACATCAAGTGGGACGATCAGCCGATTTCGTTGCAGAGCTTCGCGGAATCGACGGTGCGCGGCTGTCAGTTCGCGCTGACCGCGCCGTTCGCACCGGTGATGGTGACCGTCGATATGGATATTCAGGAGGAAGACAACCATCACGCCAAGGGCGTACTGAAAATTCCGAAGATGGCGCGCATTGTGCATCCGCAGGGCAACACCAGCGCGCTCAATGAGGCCGCGCGCATGCTGGCCGGCGCTCAGAGGCCGCTGATTATGGCCGACCGCGCGGTGCGCAATCAGGAGGGCGTGAAACTGATGGTCGAACTCGCCGAAACGCTGGGCGCGGCGGTGATCGACAACGGCCAGCGCATGAATTTCCCCAACACGCACGATCTCGATTGTTCATTTTTGCGCCAGACCTTGCTGCGCGACGCCGATGTGATTCTGCTGCTGGAAGTGGCTGATCCGTGGGGCAATCTGAATTCATTCGCCGATCCGTACAAAACCTCGCGCAGCAACATCAAGCCCGATGCAAAGGTAATCACCATCGGCATGCGCGAGGTGTATCTCAAATCGAACTTCCAGGATTTCCAGCGCCATCAGGCGGTGGAGTTGCCCATCGGTGGCGACGTGCAGGCGACGCTGCCCGATCTGATCGCCGCCATCAAGCGCGTGGGAACGGATGCCGCCGCCGTGAGTCAGCGCCGCGCCGCTTACAAGAAGATGCACGACGAAATGCGCGCGCGCGACAAGGAAGCCGCCACGCTCGGCTGGGATGCGTCGCCAATATCCACCGCGCGGTTGGCTGCAGAAACCTGGCAGGTGATTAAGAATGAAAAATGGTCGCTGGTCACCAGCGACCGCATCGCATGGGCGCGCCGCCTGTGGCCGACCACGGAATATCACCAGATGCTCGGCGGCTCCGGCGGCGCGGGTCAGGGCTACTACATGTCCGCGTCGGTGGGCGCGGCGCTCGCCAACCGTGATCGCGGCATACTGTCGGTGAACTTTCAGCCCGACGGCGATTCGATGTACGCGCCAGGCTCGCTGTGGACACTCGCGCATCACAAAATCCCGATGCTGATCGTGATGCACAACAACCGCTGCTACCATCAGGAAATCATGCACGTCGCGCGTATGGCGGCGATCCACAACCGCCCGCAACACACCGCCCGCATCGGCACCGAAATTACCAACCCCGACATCGATTTCGCCAAGCTGGCGCAGAGCATGGGTGTATGGGCGGAGGGGCCGATCAGCGATCCTGCTAAGCTGGGGCCGGCGTTACAGCGCGCGATTGCGGTGGTGAAGAAAGGTCAGCCCGCGCTGGTCGATGCGGTTTGTCAGGGGCGCTAATGCGCTTTACGGCGTGAGGCGCAAAGCACCAGCGCAATGGGTGTTACGCCTCACCCCTCACCCCTCACGCCTAACGTCTCACGAACCTCAAAAATCCTTCAGCAACGGCACATCCTTCGCCGCCGGCGGAGTCTTGATGGTGCGCAGATAGGCGTGGATGTCTGCCAATTCGTTTTCGGCCAGAGTTTTTTCCGAGTAGGGAATCATCAACTGGCGCGGCTTGCGCACTTGTTGCGCGAAAGCCGGATAGGGCCACACGGCCGGCGCGATTTTCGGTCCCGCGCCGCGCTCGCCACCCTGCCCCACGCTGCCATGGCAGGTGTCGCACAGATGGTGCTTGTACGCCTTGAAGCCGCGCGCGGCATCGCCGGACTGGGTTTCCTGCGCGAACGGCGCGCCGGACAAGCCCGCGAAACACGCGGCAACCAACATTAACTTGCAGTTCATAAACACCCCCTGTTTCTCGTGACGATTATTTTGTCGCCACGCAGTGCTATGGTCAATACCGTTACCGCGCCGGCATTACTCCGGCTTGATGCCCACTTGCTGCGCCACTTTCTTGTAGCGCTCAATGTCGCTGGCGATGCGCGCATTGAACGCGGCGCTCCCGGTGGCCACCGCTTCGGCGCCGCCCACCACGGCCAGACGCTCTTTGACTTCCGTGCGCTTTAACACATCCGCCGAAGCAGCATACAGCTTATTGATAATCGGCGCAGGCGTGCCCTTGGGCACGAAAAAGCCCACCCAGATTGACGCATCCACACCGGGCACACCCATCTCCTGCGCTGTCGGGTAATCCGGCACCATGGGCGAACGCTTAGCGGTAGTCACACCCAGCACCTTAACGCGCTTGCCCTGCAAATGCGGCGACACGCCCGGCATGCCGGCTACCGTGAACGTCACATCGTTGGTCGCCACCGCCACTACCGCCGGCGCGCCGCCTTTGTACGGCACATGGGTCATTTTCACGCCCGCCGCCGCCGCCAGCCACTCGCTTGCCATGTGATTCACCGAGCCGGTGCCGGGCGAGCCGAAGGTGATCGAGCCGGGCTTGGCGCGCGCCGCCGCCATCAAATCCTTGATGCTGTTGATCGGCGACTGGATATTCACCACGATCAGCATCGGCGCATCGCTCAACATAATCACCGGCTCGAATGTTTTTTCCGGATCGTAGGGCAGCGTCTTGAACATCACCGGGTTCACCGCGAATTCGCCGGTATGCGCCGACAGGATGGTGTAGCCATCCGGATTGGCCTTCGCCGCCGCCGCCGCGCCGATAAACCCATTGGCGCCCGGCCGGTTATCCACCACGAAATGCCAGCTCGGCATGGTCTCGGTGATTTTACTGGTAACCATGCGCGTCGAGGTATCGACCACGCCGCCGGGGGCAAAGGAGACCAGTACGCGGATGGATTTGGTAGGGTAGTCTTGGGCGTGGCATGTTGTCGCCAGTGCCATTGCAATAATTGCTGGTAGGTATTTCAATTTTTCTCCTTGATTCAAATGCGTGAACGGGTGAACGAGTAACCCCACAAGTAGACGCTCTCTCTCCGTCTCACGGGGAGAGCGAAGCGAGTGGCCGGGTTGGCGACAGAGGTGTTCACTCGTTCACCCGTTCACTCGTTCACGCCCTTCACCTAAACAAATCCTTCCACTTAGCCCGCACCGCATCCTGCAATGCTTTACTGGCTTCCGCCACTTCCGGAAATGTTTTTAAAAAATCATACGGCCGACAGGCATCAATCACCGCCTTCGACGTCAGCGGTGCATTGTATCGATAGGCAATCGACATCGGATCGTTCTTCGAACCCATGCCGCGCTTGATGATGTCTATATCGATCTCCGGATCGGTGCGCGTGGCGATGGCCCACATCACTTCCTGCAAATTGGACGGATCGATGTCTTCATCCACCACCACCGAGTAGCGCGACATATACGCGCCCACGCCGCACTGACTCAGGATGTGTCCGGCCTGGCGCGCATGCCCCGCATAACGCTGCTGGATCGCCACCACATTGAACATGCGCGCGCCGCCGATCTCGTGCGCCCACACGTTGACCACATCGGGCACGCCGGCTGCGACCAGCGCATCCAGCAACAGCGCCGAGCGCATCACCGCCTTGGAGTACGAATAATCGTTGGGCGGTTTCGCCGGCGGGCTACCCACGATAACCGGTTGATTTCTATAGTAAATTCTTTCAATCTTCACTGCGGGCGCCGTCGCCGCCTTGCCCGGATAGTAGCCGTGGAATTCACCGAACGGCCCTTCGATACGCTCGTCACCCGGATGCGCCCAGCCTTCGAGCACGATTTCCGCGCCGCTGGGAAACGGCAGCCCGGTGACTTCGCCGCGTACCACCTGCACCGGCTCGCCAAGGATCGCGCCGATGTAGTTGTACTCGCACATGCCGTAGGGGACTTCGATGCCGGAGATCAAATACCCCAGCGGATCGGCGCCGCACACAATCGCCACCGGAAACGGCTTGCCCGCCTTCATGTGTTTATCGTACTGCTGCGCGCCGTGTTTGCCGGGAATCATGTCGAGGCCGACGGTGTTGCGGTCGTGTATTTGCACGCGATAGGTGCCGACGTTGACCCAATCGCTATCGCTTTCCAGATCGCGTGTCACCACCATGCAGCCGGTGCCGATGTAGCGCCCACCGTCTTTCTCGTGCCACAGCGGCGCTGGAAAGGTATTCAGATCCACCGCGTCGCCCGACTGAATGTTCTCAAACACCGGGCCTTTTTCGACGATCACCGGCTCGAACTTCGGTGCGGCGGCTTGCCAGGTTTTGGGCAGACCGCGCAGTTTATGCACCAGCGCGGCGTGGGTACGTATTTCACCCAGACGCAGCAAACTCGACAAACGCGCGGGGCTGGCGGTGCTGCAGGTCAGTACACGAAACCCTTGCGGGTAATCTTTAATCTCATCGAACAACAATGCGGGCGCGGCATCGATTTTGACATTGAGTTCGCTGATCGCGCCGAGCTCGAGATTCCAATCGGCGCCACGCACGTCTTTTAATTCACCCAACTGACGTGCAGTCTCGAGCCACGCGCGTAGATCAAGTGGGTTGCCGACGCCACTCATTTTGCGATCTTGCGTTTGCTGGCGGCGAGCTTCACCGCCTTGATAATTTCAGAATAGGCCGCGCAACGGCACAGATTGCCCGACAGGTAATGTTTGATTTCGTCATCCGACGGATCAGGATGTTCATCCAGCAACTGCCGCGTCATCAAAATAAATCCCGGCGTGCAGTAACCGCACTGGAATGCACCGCATTCGATAAAGGCTTCCTGCACCGCGTCGAGTTTGCCGTCAGTCGTATGTTCGATGGTGCGCACCTCCGCGCCATCGGCAAACGCGGCCAGATACAGGCAGCCGGAAACAGCCACATCGTTGACCAGCACCGTGCAGCAGCCGCACAAACCTTGCGCGCAACTTTCGCGCGCGCCGGTGAGCCCGCGCGCTTGCAGCACTTCAACCAGATGCTGGTGCGTGCCGATTTGCGCGGTGACGGGTTCACCGTTGAGGGTGAAGTGGATGGTTCTTGATGTGGTCATATTGATATCGGTGGTCAGCAAACCCCACCCCCACCCTAGCCCTCCCCCTGAAGGGGAGGGAACAATTTCGCAGCATCATCATTCCCGCGAAACGGCTCCTTCCCCTTCGGGGGGAAGGTTGGGATGGGGGTGGGGGTGG
>CANIID010000061.1 GCA_947467315.1 Betaproteobacteria bacterium
ACCCCCGCGATGTTGACCACCGGCACCACGCCGCCGATCACCGCCGGGAATTGCGTGAGGCCGTCTTTTTCTAGTTGTTCCGGTGACAACGGCGCATCGGACGCGCCGAAATCGACCGTCTTGGCGGTAATTTGCCGGATGCCGCCGCTGGAGCCGATCGACTGATAATTTATTTTCACACCGGTGGCTTTTTGGTAAGCCTCTGCCCATTTGGCGTAGATGGGCGCTGGAAAGGTCGCGCCCGCGCCAGTGATTTCCTGGCTGAACGCGGTGCCCGCACACGCCATGGTCAACGTAGTCAACGCGACGCCGGCAACCACTTTAATCGTTTTCAACATGATGTTTTCCTTGCATAAACCGTGGACTATTTCACGGGGGGTTGTACTTCAACGAAGCGCAGTTTATGACACTCATGTGACGGTTTGATGACAGCGCGGACGCCGCGTATTTATGTAAGCACTTGTTTTTATTGATTGTTTTACATTGGGGCGCCGCGACATATAATCGTTTCTTCACGTCACAAGAGATCCCCATGGACATCACCCCGCCCTACGGTTATCAGGAAGTCGTTCCACTCAACAAAGAGCACCGCGTGGTGCTGCCGGCTGATGGCACGCTGCCGCCGGTGTTTCGCAACATGATGGTGATTCCGCTGTCGTACACCGAGTTCAGCCTCGCCTGTCACGACTACCCGGTGGTATTCGTCAGCGGCGATCAGGGCAAAACCGCGGTGGCGATGGCCGTGGTCGGCCTGGAACAGCAGCACAATCTGTTTGTTACGCCGGAGCTGGCCTGGGATCGCAACACCTATGTGCCGGCCTATGTCCGCCGCTACCCGTTCTGCATGACGCGCGTGAACGTCAGCGGCGCCGAGCAAGCCGAGCGCATCGCCTGTGTCGAAAAACGCGCCATCAGCGCCAAAGGCGATGCGCTGCATGACGCCAAGGGCGAGCCGACGCCGGCGTGGGAAGCCATGCGCAAGCTGCTGTTTGAATTTGAAGCTGATCTCGCGCGCACCGAAGCGACGTGCAAAATGATTATCGAGCTCGGTCTGTTGGAACCCTTCAACATGCAGGCCAAGCCCAACGAGGGCGAACCGTTTACGCTGTCGGGCATGTTCCGCGTCAATGAACAGAAGATCAGCGAGCTGTCCGCGGACAAGCTGAAGGAGCTGGTACAAAACGGCGTGCTGCCGCGCATTTACGCGCACCTGATGTCGATGTCGAACTTCACACGGCTGCTGACGCGCAGAGCGGCGCAGCCCAAAACCGCCGCCAAGGTCTGAGCGTTCGGGCCGATTAACGATCAGGGCGAACCCTCGATAATCGGCGATTTGAGAGTCAGCACATTGCGTTTGTCGCGGCGCTGATAATCGCACTGCGCGACGCTGCGGCGTATCAGCGATACGCCCAGACCGCCGATGCGGCTGTCTTCGATGGACAACGCGGGCTGCGGCTCTGCCAGTTCCAGCGGATTAAACGCCGCGCCGTCATCTTCGATAACGAGGACGGCGTGGCCTTGTGCGGCATCGAGACGCAACTCGATTGCCCCCCGCGCGCCCGGCGCGTAGCCGTAGCTGATGGTATTGGTCACCGCTTCATTCGCGGCCAGATCGAAGCGGTAACTCAGCGCCTCCGAAAGCCCCAGCATCTTGCAAGACTCGGCCACCCATGCCGACATCTGGCGCAGTGAGTCGAGATCGTTTTCAATACGCAAATGAGGGGGCACCCTGTTTTCCTGTCAGCTTGCTATTGCTGCCGCGCTGGCGGCGTCCATGTCGTCAAACACCGGCAGTATGGCAGCGATTCCCGCCATTTCGAGCGTACCCGCGACCAGCGCCGTGGGCTTATATAAAACCAGCCGTCCACCCCGGGCGTGGGCGGCTTTGGCCGACACCAGTAACGTACGGATGCCGATCGATGCCAAAAAATCCACTTCGGACATGTCTACGATGAAGGCGCCCTGGCTCACCGTGGTCACAGCCGTAAACTTGAGGTCAATGTCCTGCGCGCCGCGCACATCCATACGGCCACGCAACTTGACCAGGGTGATCCCGCCATCGCGTTTTTCGGTTTCCAGTTCCATTGCGGCTTCCCCGTAAACCGCACAGGGTATTGCGGTTTTGTTACAGTATTACGACAGTCCTGTTATTCGGCAATATCGGTTCTCGGGCACGGGCGCTTTACCTGATACGCTGTGTGCGCCCTCAAAATGAGCAAACAGCAAAAATGAACGATCCCCTGTCTGATCCCGAAATTTCGGCGCGCGCGCCGCAGGCGCTCGCTGCCAGTATCCGCGCCAATATCGAGCGCGTGATGTCGGGGCAAACGCACACCATCAACCAGGTGCTGGCGGCGTTTCTCGCCGGCGGCCATGTGCTGCTGGAAGACAACCCCGGCACTGGCAAGACCACGCTCGCGAAAGCGCTGGCCAAAAGCGTGAGCGCGGATTTCCACCGCGTGCAGTTCACGCCCGATTTGCTGCCCTCCGATATTTTGGGCGTGTCGGTGTTCAACCCGCGCGACCAGAACTTCAGTTTCCACGCCGGCCCCATCTTCACGCAGGTGCTGCTGGCCGACGAAATCAACCGCGCCAGCCCGCGCACGCAATCGGCGCTGCTCGAAGCCATGGGCGAAGGGCAAGTCAGCATCGAAGGCAAAACGCACGCGCTGGATGATTTGTTTTTTGTCATCGCCACGCAAAATCCGGTGGGGTTTCGCGGCACCTATCCGCTGCCCGAGGCACAGATGGATCGCTTCGCGGTGCGGCTGTCGCTGGGCTATGTCAGCGCCGAAGCCGAGGTCGCCATCGTCAACGCGCAGGCGCAAACGCATCCGCTGGACGCGCTGCAAGCCTGCGTCAGCGCAGACGATGTGCGTGGATTGAAGCAGCACGTCAAAAACATCCGCATCAGCGACGAATTGAAGCGCTACGCCGTCGATCTCGCGCGCGCCACGCGCGGCGCGGCCTCGGTGCAACTCGGCGCGGGGCCGCGTGCCTCACTCGCGTTGACCCGCATGGCACAAGCGCTGGCGCTGGTGCAGGGTGAGGATTTCGTCACCCCCGATCACATCCGCGACATGGCGGTGAGTGTGCTGGCGCATCGCTTGTCGTTGGATCCGTCGGCGAAGTTCGCGGGGCTGACCGCGCAGGCGGTGGTGGCCGAATTGGTGAAGTCGGTGCCGGTGCCGGCGTAATTCTCGCCGCGCCGCATGTGGAAATTTTCGCACTGGATTTTCAGCCTCGTCGCCGCCAGCCAGCGCCTGATTGAACGCCGCCTGACGCGCGCGGGCATGCTGGTGGGCAGTGTGCTGATCGGCACGGCAGCGCTCGGTGTGGATACCCGTCTGACGGTCGCATACCGTATTTTCGCCTTCGCCGCCGCCTTGCTGTTGATCGGATGGCTCGCCACGCTGCTGCAACGCGGGCGTTTCAGCGCCGCGCGTCACCTGCCGCGCGTGGTCACTGCCGGCGAGCCTTTCAGCTATCGCGTTACCGTCAGCAATCTGGCGAACGCGCGGCGCGACGGGTTGGCGCTGATCGACGACCTGGATGATCCGCGTCCGACGCTGGCGGAATTTCGCGCGCGCATGCGCTTTCCCACCTATCTCAAATGGAAGCGGCTCATCAACGAACGCCGAGCGTGTAAGGTCGATGAGGTTGCGTTGCCCGAACTCGCGCCGCGCGGCGCGCTCGATGTCACCGTGCGCGGCGTGGCGCTGCGCCGGGGCAATCAACACTTTGAGGGCATGACGGTGGCGCGCGCCGATCCGCTGGGGCTGGTGCGCGGCATTTCGCGGCTGGAAGCGCCGGCGAACGTGCTGGTGCTGCCGCGCCGTTATGCCTTGCCACCGATCTCGCTGCCGGGCTCGCGCCGCTATCAGCCGGGCGGCGTGTCGCTGGCGGCATCCATCGGCAACTCGGAGGAATTCGTCGGCCTGCGCGATTACCGGCCGGGCGACCCGCTGCAACGCATCCACTGGAAAAGCTACGCGCGAGCCGGCGAGCCGGTGGTACGCGAATACCAGGACGAATATTTCGAGCGCCATGCGCTGATCCTCGATACCTTTGCGGGTTCCGCGCAAGCCGCAGCCTTTGAAGAAGCGGTGTCGATTGCGTCCTCGCTGGCCTGCACCGTCAACACGCAGGAGTGTTTGCTCGACCTGATGTTCGTCGGCGCGGAATCCTATTTGTACACAGCCGGGCGCGGACAGATGACCACCGGCAGCCTGCTGGAAGTGCTGGCCGGCGTGCAACTGTGCGCAGCCCAACCATTCCGCACCTTGCAGGACGCGGTCACCGCTCGGCGCGGTTTGTTGACCGGCAGCATCTGCATCTTGCTGGCGTGGGACGACACCCGGCGCGAGTTCATCCGCCTGCTGCGCGCGCTGGGCGTGCCGGTGATGGTGCTGGTGGTCAGCGCCGATGCGATAGCGGATCGCGAGCCGTGGCTGCACGTGATCACGCCGGACAAGGTGGCGGAAGGGCTGGCGGCGCTATGAATGCGCCGATGAAAATTCACCCGCTCATGCTCGCCGCGGCGATGGCGTTCTGGGCCTGGCAGCGTGGACAGTGGATCGTCGCCGTGCCGGTCGCGGCTCTGGTGTGCAGTTCGTTTTATGTGTCACTGCGCTGGGAACTCACCACCGCACATCTCACCCGCGTGGCCGATTTTTGCAGCGTGTTGGCGGCGCTGCTCGGTGCGTTTTTGTATTTTACGTATGGCAATCCGCTAGCGGTGATTCTGTTTTTTGAGTGGCTGCCGCTGATGTTTTTGCCGCTGGCGTTGGCGCATGCCTACGGTACCGGTATCGGCGCCGCTGGAACGGCGAGGCGCATGCACTTGAGCGTGCTGTTCTGGAGCCTGCGCCGGCGTCCGCCCCGCAGTGATGAACAACGGCCCGCCACGTTTGATCCATGGTGGCCGTACTTCGCTCTGTGGGTCGTCGCCGCCTCTGCCGCCAACACGCGCAGTGAGTGGTTTTATGTCGGCCTCGTGGCGTTGATCAGTTGGCCGCTGGTACGCGTACGCCCGTGGTCGTATCGCGTCGGCACCTGGGGGGTGGCGTTTTCGCTGGCGATCGGGCTGGGCTACGGCTTGCACACGGGGCTTAACGTCGCGCAGGCGTGGCTGGAAAACGCCGCGCCGGATTGGATTTCCAGCGCCGGCTCGCGCACCGATCCGTATCGCGCCACCACCGACATCGGCCACATCGGCAAGCTCAAGGAATCCGACGCGATCGTGCTGCGCGTGACGGTGCCGGGGGGCGCGCCGGACGCAAAACCACCCGCGCTGTTGCATCGCGCGAGCTATAACGCGTACTTCGGCGCGGCGTGGCTCGCGCGCGGGGCGGAATTTGCGCCGTTGCAAGGGGCGCGCAATCATCGCTGGCCGCTGGCGGCGGATCCCGCCGACGCCGCGAATACCACAACAGCCGCGCGCGTCACCATTCACGATTACAGCGTGCGGCCCAATCCATTGTTGAGTTTGCCCACTGGCGCGTTTGCGATCGAGGGCCTTAACGCCATCACCGCGCAACGCAATCCGCTGGGCGCGGTGCAGATCGTGCGCGAGCCAGGCTATTTTTCTTACACCGCCGTGGTTGCCGGCAACAGCGC
The DNA here is from genome assembly GCA_947467315.1 of Betaproteobacteria bacterium. GTDB lineage: Bacteria > Pseudomonadota > Gammaproteobacteria > Burkholderiales > SG8-41 > UBA5216. Next base: position 5,620 of record CANIID010000061.1, read on the forward strand.
CGCCGACGGCGCGCCCACCGCGGAAGACACGCGCGTGCCCGCCAGGGAACGCGAAGCCTTCGAGGCAGTGGCGGCAGAATTAGGGCTGGCGCAACAGCGCCCCCATGCCGCCGTCGACGAAGTAAAACGGTTTTTTGCCAACGGCTACCGCTACACCACGTTTCAGAAAGACGCGCCGCTGATGGGATCGCCCATCGTCGATTTTCTGCATCGCTCGAAATCCGGGCATTGTGAATATTTCGCCACCGCCACCGCGCTGTTGCTGCGCGCCGGCGGCATCCCCGCGCGTTACGCCACCGGTTTTGCCGTCAGCGAAAAAAGCGACCGTGAAAACGCCTGGATCGTGCGCACGCGTCACGCCCATGCGTGGGTGCGCGCATACGTGAACGGCGCGTGGATCGACATCGACACCACGCCGCCATCGTGGTTTGCCATTGAAGCCGAGGACGGCGGCGCGATATCGAGAACCTGGTCGGGCATCACCGATCTGGGGTCATGGCTGCACTTTCGCGCGTCGCAAGCGTGGGCGAACAGCGATGCGCGGCAACTGCTTACCGGTGCATTGATCGTGGTGTTTCCGTTCGCGCTTTGGCTGGTGTGGCGGCTTTATCGCAGCCGTAATGCCGCGAAAAATACCCAACAAAAACATATGCTTATACCTACATCTCGCACTGGGGGCGATTCCGAGTTTTATCGTGTCGAGCAACGCTTGGCGGAACAAGGCTGGGGGCGGCGCGCACATGAAACGGCTTACGATTGGCTGGCGCGGCTCAAGCGCGATGCAGGATGGGATACCGCCGCGCTCCATGAGCTGGTTGAGCTGCATAACCGCTATCGTTTTGATCCGCTGGGTTTGAGTGAAGCGCAACGCGTACGGCTCAAGGCATCGGCGGTCGCGTGGCTTGCGATAAACTCGCGCGGCACGCCGTCTTAAGCCGGGGTCGCGCTTACACGCCCATCCCGGTTTGGGTGAGGGGACGCGTCGAAACCAGATTTAACATGCGTAATCAGTCGTTGCCAGTGTGGCGCGCAGTCCTGATAATGATAGCGGGATCGCGTGTCCCGCCCTCAGTTCAACCAAGGAGCCAGTCTATGAAAACACCTCTTTTCGCCGCCATTACCTTGGCGCTTTCCGCTTGTGCAGCCACAACTGAGTCGAGCGGCCCGACGGCGACCGTGGCCCTTCGCGCGGCAAGCGGCACCAAGATTTCCGGCAACCTCACGTTTACACAGGTAGGCGACCAGGTGCGCGTCGCCGGGGAAATCACGGGGCATACGCCCGGCGCAAAAGGATTTCATATCCATGATAAAGGGGATTGCAGCGCACCTGACGCGATGAGCGCCGGCGGGCATTTCAATCCGGCGAAGGCGCAGCACGGCGCACCCGGTGCAGGGCATGCCGGCGACCTCGGGAACCTCGTGTTCAACGAATCCGGGAAAGCGACCGTTAACTTGATGGTACGCGGCATCAGCGTGAGCAAGGAAGCTGCCAACGGCATTATCGGTCGCGCGGTGATCGTGCATGTCGGGACGGACGATTTCAAGACCGACCCTACCGGCAATGCGGGCGGTCGCGGCGCTTGCGGCGTTATTATTTAATCGCGGGTAGTAACGGGTTCTGACGAAGCAGAACCCGTTCACTCACTACCCCTTGCTTGCCTGATACGCCCACCCCATCATCGCCGCCCCCACCAACACCATCGGCAACGACAGCCACTGCCCCATCGACCAGCCCATCGCCAATAGCCCCAGAAAACTATCCGGCTCGCGTGCGTATTCGACAATAAAGCGAAACACGCCGTAGCCGATGAGAAACGCCGCCGACACCGCCCCGCGCGGCCGTGGTTTAGCGGAGTACCACCACAGCATCACAAACAGCAGCACGCCTTCGAGCGCGAATTGATAGAGCTGTGACGGATGCCGCGGCAGGCGATCCACCAGCGGGAAGATCATCGCCCACGCTACGTCCGTGGGCCGCCCCCACAGCTCTGCGTTGATGAAATTGCCGACACGCCCCGCCGCCAGCCCCAGCGGCACCAGCGGCGCCATAAAATCGGTGACATCCAGCCAGTGCTGCTTTCGGCTGCGGGCGAACCACACCAGCGCCACAATCACGCCAAGCATGCCGCCGTGGAATGACATGCCGCCTTCCCACACGTAAAAAATCTTCCACGGCACGTGGATGTAGTCGCTGAACTTGTAGAACAGCACGTAGCCGATGCGCCCGCCGAGGATCACGCCGAGGATGCCGTAGAACATCACGTCGTCGAGGTCTTTTTGCTGCCAGTTTCCTTTTGGGTTGGCGTTGATGCGCAGGCAGCCAAACCACCATACCAGCGCGAAGCCGACGACATACATCAGACCGTACCAGCGCACCGCAAGCGGGCCTGCACTGAAGACGATAGGGTCGAATCCGGGGTGGACAAACATGGGTTGTGCTTTGTGGTTGGGTTAAAATTCCTATCCCATTATATAACCCCCTCCCGTCATTCCCGCCTTCGCGGGAATGACAGGGTTGGTTTTGAACCTATCGCAAATTCCCGGAGAACGTCATGCCCGCCAAACCCCTCAACAAACGCAGCCAACTCATCACTGCCGGTGTCGCGCGCTCGCCCAATCGCGCGATGCTGCGCGCGGTCGGCTTTGGCGACAAGGATTTCGTCAAGCCGATCGTCGGGGTCGCCAACGGCCACTCGACGATGAATCCCTGCAACGCCGGCATCCAGCCGCTGGTGGATCGCGCGATTGATGCGCTGAAAAAAGCCGGCGCGATGCCGCAGGTATTCGGCGTGCCGACCATCACGGACGGCATCGGCATGGGCACCGAGGCGATGAAGTATTCGCTGGTGTCGCGCGAGGTGATCGCCGATTGCATCGAAACCGCGGTCAACGGCCAGGCGATGGACGGCGTGCTGGTGTGCGGCGGCTGCGACAAAAACATGCCGGGCGGCATGATCGCCATGCTGCGCATGAACGTGCCGGCGGTGTACGTCTACGCCGGCACCATCAAGCCGGGCCGTTGGAAAGGCATTGATCTGACCATCGTCAGTTCATTCGAAGCGGTGGGTTCGTACGCCGCCGGCAAGATGAGCAAAGAAGATTTCGTCGGCATCGAAAAAAATGCCTGCCCCTCGGTAGGCGCGTGCGGCGGCATGTACACGGCAAATACGATGTCCAGTTCCTTTGAGGCGCTGGGCATGAGCATGCTCGGCTCGTCGCAAATGGCCTCGCCGGATCCGGAGAAAGCCGATTCCGCCGCCGACTCCGCGCGCGTGCTGGTCAACGCCATCAAAAAAGACATCAAGCCGCGCGATATCGTCACGCGCAAGTCGATTGAAAACGCCGTGGCGCTGATCATGGCCACCGGCGGCTCGACCAATGCCGTGTTGCATTTTCTCGCCATCGCCCACGCAGCCGAAGTGAAATGGACCATCGACGACTTCGAGCGCATGCGTAAAAAAGTGCCGGTGCTGTGCGATCTGAAACCGTCGGGGCGTTACGTGGCGGTAGATTTCCATCGCGCCGGTGGCGTGCCGCAGGTGCTGAAAATGTTGCTAAAACATGGCTTGCTGCACGGTGATTGCCTGACCATCACCGGTGAAACCATGGCACAGGCGCTGGCGAAAGTGCCCGCCAACCCACGCAAAAATCAGGATGTGATCCGCCAGTGGGATAACCCCATGTACAAACAGGGCCACCTCGCAATTTTGAAAGGCAACCTCTCGCCCGAAGGCTGCGTCGCCAAAATTACCGGCTTGAAATCGCCAAAAATCACCGGCCCCGCGCGCGTGTTCAACTCCGAGCGCGAGACCATGGACGCGATCATGGCGAAAAAAATCAAAGCGGGTGACGTGGTAGTGATCCGCTACGAAGGCCCCAAAGGCGGCCCCGGTATGCAAGAAATGCTCGCCCCCACCGGCGCACTCACCGGCCAAGGCCTGGGCGAATCGGTCGGCCTGATTACCGACGGGCGTTTCTCCGGCGGCACCTGGGGCATGGTGGTCGGCCACGTGTCACCCGAGGCGTATGTCGGCGGCCCGATTGGGCTGGTGAAGGAAGGCGACTCGATTACGATTGATGCAACTAAGTTGTTGATTCAATTGAATGTTTCCGGCAAAGAACTGGCGGCGCGCAAAGCCAAGTGGAAGCAGCCCAAGCCGCGTTACACGCGTGGCGCGCTGGCTAAATTCATGAATACGGTGTCTAGTGCGAGCAAGGGCGCGGTAACGGATTGATGCGTGTTCACACAGCGGCACCTGCAGGCTGATTCAACCAGAGAAAACCACATGAAGCGCATGCTTGCAGGATTGTCCGTCGTAGTCGTAGTAGCAACCATCACGTTCGCACCACAGCACGCATCCGCGCAAGCCTACCCCACGAAAACCATCCGCTTTGTCGCGCCCTACGCGCCCGGCGGCGCTACCGACCTGCTCACGCGCACGCTGGCGTTGAAGCTGACGGAATACCTCGGGCAAACCGTGGTCGCCGACAACCGCCCTGGCGCAGGCGGCAACATCGGTGCGGACATCGTGGCCAAATCGCCGGCTGACGGCTACACCATCCTGCTCGCGCCGGTGAGCCCGATGGCGATCAACGTCAGCCTTTACGGCAAAAAACTGCCGTTCAATCCGGAAAAAGATTTCGCGCCGATTACACTGGTGGCCAAGGTACCGCTGGTGATCGTGGTGCCTTTGGGTTCGCCGGCTAAATCACTGAAAGATTTCATCGCGCTGGCTAAGGCCAACCCCGGCAAAATGACCTATGGCTCATCCGGCAACGGCAGTTCCAACCACATGACGGGCGCCCTGCTGGCGAGCGCGGCGCAGCTCAAAATGATCCATGTGCCCTACCGTGGCGGCGGCCCCGGCATGGTGGCGCTGATGGGCAGCGAGATCGACATGATGGTGGCGCAAATCCCGTCGAGCAAACAATTGCATGTGGGCGGCAAAGTGCGTGCGCTGGCCTTGTCGGGGGCGAATCGCTCGCCGGCGATGCCCGACGTGCCCACCATCATCGAAGCTGGCGTGCCAGGCTTTGACGCCACCTCATGGTATTGCGTGGTCGCCCCCGCAGGCACGCCGCCACCGATCATCACGCGCCTTAACACCGAAATCATCAAGGCGCTGAACACGCCCGAAATGCGCCAGCGCCTCGCCGACGAAGGCGCGGAGATTGAACCGTCGACCCCCGCGGAACTCGCGCGCTTTGTGCGCACGGAAATCGTCAAGTGGGCAAAGGCTGTGAAGGATTCGGGCGCCCAGATTGATTAGTGCGGTGGCGCGTTTCGCGCCGCTATCCGCCGTCGCACGCCTGCCCGCATCGGCAACCGTCGCATGACAGGGCCGCTGTTGACGCAAAAGGTGCATGAAGCCTTGTGTGCGGCTGCGCGCGCAGGCGTATCCACGGTTGCGTGTTCGTTGGATCTCGATCGTTCGATGACGACCGTAGACGTGGGCATCGTCGAATGGCTTTGGCAAGGCCAGCGCTTCCCCTACCTGGAAACCTGCAAGGACCGAACCATTTACCACTGGACTGACGGCAACTTTCAGTCCGTGGCGCGTTTCACCACGGCACTGATCAAGCTGGTGCCCACCACGTGGGGACCGCCGACGTTTGAAATCGATGGCATCAAGATGTTGCCGACAGCGCTGGTGTCGCCCTACGCCGATGCCGAGCGCAAAGTGGGCCTGATTCAACCGCGCGGCAAAGTGATTTTGGACACCTGCGGCGGCCTGGGTTATTTCGCCGCCTGGTGTTTGCAGGGGCAGGCGCGCGAGGTGCTTTCGTACGAGAAAAATTCCGATGTGATTTGGCTACGCGGACTCAATCCCTGGTCGCCCGAGACCGGCAAAGGTCTGACGTTAACCGAGGGCGACATTGCCCAGCAAATCCTCTCGCTGCCCGGCGATTCGATCGACGCGATATTGCACGATCCGCCGCGTTTCGGCATCGCCGGAGAGCTGTACTCGCAGGTGTTTTATGACCACCTCGCCAGAGTGCTCAAGCGCAAGGGCAAACTGTTTCACTACACCGGGACGCCGAACAAACTGACCAGCGGCCGCGACGTGCCGAATGAAGTGATGAAACGCCTGCGGCAAGCGGGGTTTATCGCGGCACCGAATGGCGACGGGATATTGGCGGCGAAGCGGTGAGTGAAAAGTGCAAATGCGATTCGTATACACTGTCCGGGATTTGGGCTTGTTGCAGGAGAGACGGGTGTGACAAATAGTTTGGTTGAAACAATCGCGCGTGCGGCGTCTGTAGAAACGCCGCCTGTGCCAGAATCGGCGTGATTAACGGAAAAGCCATGAATCGTCTCACCCACGAAACCAGCCCCTACCTCCAGCAGCACGCTGATAACCCTGTCGATTGGTATCCGTGGGGCGAGGAGTCGCTGGCGCTGGCGCGCGCGCAGGACAAACCGATCCTGCTGTCGGTCGGCTACTCCGCCTGCCATTGGTGTCACGTGATGGCGCACGAGTCGTTTGAAGATGCCACCGTGGCGGCGGAAATGAACCGGCTGTTCATCAACATCAAGGTGGATCGCGAAGAGCGGCCCGACCTCGATCAGATTTATCAGACCGCGCATCACATGCTGACCCAGCGCAACGGCGGCTGGCCGCTGACGATGTTTTTGATGCCGGACGGCACGCCGTTTTTCGGTGGCACGTATTTCCCTAAAACACCGCGTTACAACATGCCGGGGTTTTTGGGTTTGCTGCCGCGCATCGAACAGGCGTATCGCGAGCAACGTAACGAAATCACGAAGCAAAATGCATCGCTGCTGGCGGCACTGGCGGGCACGGTGCCGGTGGCTGCTGATGCCAGTGCGTTCGAGCGTGCGCCGCTGACCCAAGCGCTGCATGAATTCGCCCAGGTGTTCGACCGAGAGCACGGCGGCATCGGCCGCGCGCCGAAGTTTCCGCATCCCTATGAACTGGCGTTTTGTCTGCGGCGGCATGCGCTGGATGGTGCTACGGAGGGTTTGGACATCGCCCACACCACGCTCACGCACATGGCCGAGGGCGGCATTTACGATCATCTCGGCGGCGGCTTTGCGCGCTACAGCGTCGATGACACCTGGACCATTCCGCACTTCGAGAAAATGCTCTACGACAACGGGCCGCTGTTGGCGCTGTACTGCGATGCATGGCAGGTCACACAGTCGCCGCGCTATAAAACCGTGTGCGCGGAAACTGCCGCGTGGGTGATGCGCGAGATGCAGAGTCTGAACGCAAACGAAGGCGGCTACTACTCGTCGTTCGATGCGGATTCTGAACACGTCGAAGGCAAATTTTACGTCTGGACACCGGATCAAGTGAAGGCATTGCTCACACCGGAAGAATTCGCCGTGATGGCGTTGCACTATGGTTTGAATGCGCCGGCGAATTTTGAGCATGAACACTGGAATTTACGCGTAACGCAACCGCTCGCCACGGGTGGCGAAGCGCTACTGGCGTCGGCGCGGGCCAAGCTGCTGGCCGCACGCAACCAGCGTGTCTGGCCTGGCCGCGACGACAAAATCCTTACCAGTTGGAACGCGCTGATGATTAAGGGCATGGCGCGCGCGGCGCGCGTGTTCGACGAGCCGGCGTGGCTCGTTTCGGCGCAACGCGCGCTGGATTTTATCCGCCGCACGCTGTGGAAAGATGGCCGCCTGCTCGCCACGTACAAAGACGGCAAGGCGCATCTGAACGCCTATCTCGACGACTATGCGTTTTTGCTCGATGCGCTGCTGGAGTTGATGCAAACCGAGTTTCGCGCGGCGGATCTGGAATTTGCCCGCGCACTGGCGGACCGGCTGCTCGATCAGTTTGAAGACGCCGAACACGGCGGCTTCTACTTCACCAGCCACGATCACGAAAAACTTATCCATCGCAACAAACCGGGGCACGACAACGCCACGCCGTCGGGCAACGGCATCGCCGCGTTTGCGTTGCAACGGCTGGGGCATGTGCTCGGCGAACCACGTTATATCGATGCCGCCGAACGCGCGATCCGTTTGTTTTACGGTGCCATGCAGCGCCAGCCGAGCGCGTTTGTGAGTTTGCTCACAGCGCTGGAAGAAGCGCTCGTGCCGCCGCGTGTGCTGGTGTTGCGCGGCGAGGTGTCCGCGCTGCACGAGTGGCAAGGCGCGCTCGCCGCGCGCTATCGCCCGGACACGCTGGTGCTCACATTACACAACGAGCTAATGACCTTGCCACCCGCGCTCGATAAGCCGGTCATCACAGGCGGCGTCAACGCGTGGCTTTGCCAAGGCGTTAGTTGCTTGCCGCCGGTTTCGGATTTGGGCACAATCATGCGCCTGCTGAATCAGGGCCAGAAATAAATTTCTTTATAAACAAATACTTACATGGAAACGTTAAAAATGAAACGATTGATTGCGACTTCCGCCGCCTTGGGCCTGTTACTGGCGAGCGGTGTTCAAGCCGACGAAAAGGTCGCGCAAGCCAACGGCTGCATGACTTGCCATCAAATCGACAAGAAAATTCTCGGCCCGTCGTTCAAGGATGTCGCGGCCAAATACAAGGGCGACAAAGCTGCGGAAGCCACGCTGGTGAAAAAAGTCAAAGACGGCGGCAAGGGCGTATGGGGCGAAATGGTGATGCCGCCGAACGCGCATGTGAAAGATGACGACATTAAAGCCGTGGTGAAGTGGATACTGACGCAGAAGTAAGTCTGTCTCCCCGAAGAAACAAAAAAGCCGGAATTCATTACGAATCCGGCTTTTTTGTTTGGCGCATCGGTTAAAAAAACGCCAGTGCCCGCGCCTCGATACTCTGCCGCGGCGGCGCGCCCGGCGGTGTGGCCGGATCGGTAAACGAGGTGTGCGCGGTGAAGCGCGCGCGGCCGTCTTTCATCGAGTCAAACACCTTGAACACCAGCGCTTCGTCACGCGTCATTCTCGGAAAATAAATCCAGCGGTGCTTGGGGTTGTACGCCAGGCGATACGTTTGCCCGATGCGATCCGGATAACGCCGTTCGGCGATCAGCAAATCGTCAAACGCAATGGTATGCGCATCCACCATCGCCAGCGGGTTTGATTCAATCGGCTGGTTGATCGCGCGCCACACCTGAATTATCGCAAAACGTTTTTGCAACAGCGCTTCGGCTTCATCGGGCAGAAGATCACGCACGCGCTGCGGCCCCGACCATTCGGTGTAATCGTTGTGCGCGGAAACCACCGGCTCGCGAATCAACCCGTCCACTGCCACCACGCGGGTGGCGCCGGATTCGCGTTTGATGAGCTCCTCGACTTCGCGGTAATACACCAACTTTAATTCCTCCTCGTCGAAAAAATCTTTCACCGCAGTTTTGTGTTCGACAAACACGAAACCGTTTTTTTCGAGCTTAAACGTCGCGGCCAGCGGACGACCGTTTTCCACGGGCATCGGGCGCATGTCGAGCGCGCCGGTCTTGCGGCGGCTGATATCGCCGGGGCCGAAGGTTTCGTTGATGCGCTTTTCGCCGTTGTTCGGCGTGTAGGGGATTTCAACGAGTGTTTGGCCGTCGGGCGCGTTCATGGGATTACCTTCATTCAGAGGACCGAGGCGCAAGACTAAGCCATCGCCGGGCGTACGGTCAAATATGCGTACAATGCGCGCCATTGAATCAACCGGGAGACGACCATGGCGGCAACGCAGGTAGCGCAAGAACTGATGGGATTCATCGGCGTGGGGGTGATGGGTGGACGCATGGCGCGGCGGCTGCTGGAAGCAGGATTTCCGCTGTTGATACACGACGTCAACCCGGCGGCGTTAAAGCCGCTGGTGAAGCTCGGCGCGAAAGTGGCGCGCAGCCCGCGCGAGGTGGCGGACCAGGCGCGCATCGTGTTCGCCAGCGTGCCCACGCCGCCGGTGCTGCGCGAGGTTGCTCTGGGAGCCGCCGGTTTGATGCAGGGCAAAGCGATCAAAATTCTGGTCGATCTGTCCACCACCGGCTCCGCCGTGGAAAAAGAAATCGCCAAGGCGCTGGCCGCGCGCGGCATCGACCTGGTGGATTCGCCGGTGTCCGGCGGCGCCTCCGGCGCGGACAAAGGCACGCTGGCGGTGATGGTGGCGGGCAAGGCGAGTTCCATTGCCGCCGTGCGCGACGCGCTGGAGGTGCTCGGCAAAGTCTTCGTCGTCGGCAAAGTGCCGGGGCAGGCGCAATTGATGAAGCTGTTGAACAATCTCCTTTCAACCAGCGCGCTGGCGATGAGCCTGGAAGTATTCGTCGCGGGCGCTAAGGCCGGGCTCGACGCCGACACCATGGTCGCGGTCATAAACGCCGGCAGCGGCCGCAACAGCGCCACCGAGGAAAAAATCCCGAAATCCGTGTTGACGCGCAACTTCGATTTCGGCTTCCCGATTTCCGGCGCGCGCAAGGACATCGGCCTCGCCATCGAGGAATGCCAGGCGATGGGCCTGCCGATGCTCGTCGGCAGCGCGGCGAAACAGTTGTGGGAGTTTGCCTACAACCAGGGCGGCGGCAAACGTGACATGACAGAGCTGGTGACTTACCTGGAGCCGTGGGCGGGCGTGGAGGTGCGGGGCAAGGCGGCGCGCAAAAAACCCAAGGCCCGCAAGCGCGCCTGACACGCTCGTTTGACAGCGCGTACCTCGCCAACGATAATCATTTCACTCGCACAAACAATAGCTTACCGATCGGGGGTTGACCATGGACCGCAGACTGTTAATCAAATCCGCCGCCGCCGTTTTCGCGGTAGCAACCACGCTCGCACTCACCGCCTGCGGCGACAAAACACCGCCGCCAGCCGCCAAAAAGGCCGATGCGCCGAAGGCACCCGAAGTGCAAGTGATAAAGATCGGCTCTGCATCTCCGTTGACCGGCACCGAGGCACACATTGGCATCGACATCCGCAACGGTGTGCAACTCGCGATCGAAGACGCCAACAAGGCCAATGTGCAAATTGGCGGCAAGCCGGTGAAGTTTGAACTGGTGGCCGAAGACGACGAGGCGAACCCGACCAAGGCCACCACGGTCGCGCAAAAGCTGGTGGACGCCAAGGTCGCGGGCGTGGTGGGTCATTTCAACTCCGGCGCGTCGATACCCGCGTCGAAAATTTACGCCGACGCCGGCATTCCGCAGATTTCGCCGTCCAGCACCAACCCGGATTACACGCTGAAGGGTTACAAGACCACGTTTCGCGTGGTCGCGCACGACGGTCAACAAGGTCCGACGCTGGGTCGCTTCGCATTGGATAAGCTGAAGGCGAAGAACATAGCCGTCATCGACGACGCCACGGCGTATGGTCAAGGGCTGGCGGACAACTTCGAGGCCACGGTGAAAGCCGGTGGCGCGAAAGTCGTCGCGCGCGAGCACACCACCAATAAGGACACTGACTTCAAAGCAATTCTCACCAAAATCAAGGGCAAGAACCCTGATCTCATCATGTTCGGCGGCATCGATCCGCAGGCCGCGCCGATGAAAAAGCAAATGGCCGAACTCGGCATCAAGGCGCAGTTCATTGGCGGCGACGGCATGCAAACGCCGAATTTCATCAAGCTTGCCGGCGACGCGGCCGAGGGCGCTTATGCGTCGATCCCCGGCCTGCCGAAAGAAACCATGCCCGGCGGCAAGGAATTTCTCGCCAAATACAAAGCCAAATTCAATGCCGAAGTGGAATTGTTCGCGCCCATGGGCTACGACGCGGTGATGGTGTTCATCGAGGCGATGAAACGCGCGGGCTCGGCTGATCCGACGAAATTTCTGGCGGAAATCAGCAAAACCAACTATACCGGCGTGATCGGCCCCATCGCGTTCGACGACAAAGGCGATCTCACCAACGGCCCCATTACCATTTACGTGGTCAAAGGCGGCAAGTGGGAAGCGCTGGAAACCGTCACGCCGAACGCCGGCGCGAACAACGCCCCGAAGGGGGATGCAAAAGCAGAAGCCCCCAAGGACGCGGCAAAGAAGTAAGCTCACTCGCTATTCACCCAACAAACGGCACCTTCGCGGTGCCGTTTTCATGTAGCCCATGGACATCTTCCTCCAACAAATACTCAACGGCCTGTTGCTCGGCAGCATCTACGCGCTGGTGGCGCTGGGCTACACCATGGTCTACGGCATCCTCGGGCTGATCAATTTCGCGCATGGCGATATTGTGATGATCGGCGCGCTGGTGGCGCTGTCGGTGGTGACGGCTTTGGGCACGAGTATGCCCGTGATGCTGGTGTTGCTGATCGCTACCGCCACCGCCGTGGCGGTGTGCGTGGCGCTGGGGCTTATCATTGAGCGCACCGCGTACCGGCCGCTGCGCCGTGCGCCGCGCCTGGCGCCGTTGATTACCGCTATCGGCGTATCGATACTGATTCAATACTCGGCGGCGCTGGTGTGGGGCAAGCAATATATGTCGCTGCCGGAGATCGTGAAGCCCGGCAAAATTGAATTCGGCGGCGCGCAAATCACCACCACGCAGGCGTTCATTTTTGTGCTGGCGTGCGCGATCATGGCGGCGCTGCTGTGGTTTGTAAAAACCAGCCGCATGGGACGCGCGATGCGCGCCACCGAGCAAAATCCCGACGTCGCCGGCCTGATGGGCGTAGACACCACGCGCGTGATCGCCTTTACCTTCGCCTTGGGCGCATCCATCGGTGCCATCGCAGGTGTGATGGTGGTGCTGTATTACGGACAGGGCCATTATTTCATGGGCTTCATGGTGGGGTTGAAAGCGTTTACCGCCGCGGTGCTGGGCGGTATCGGCAATATTCCCGGCGCGATGCTGGGCGGGTTGCTGCTGGGCTTGATCGAGAGTCTGGCCGCAGGCTACATGGGCGACATCACCGGCGGCGTGTTCGGCAGCAATTACCGTGATGTGTATGCGTTCATCGTGCTGGTGTTGGTGTTAATGCTGCGGCCTTCGGGGTTGATGGGCGTAAGCAGCGGAGACCGGGCGTGAGCACCTTAAAGGCATTTGATTCCGCGCGTTGGGTGAAGATTGCGCTGCTGTGCGTGGTGCTGGTGGCCCTGCCCTTTGTCATCGACGCCACGCTGGGCCGCGCGTGGGTGCGCATTATTGACGTGGCGTTGTTGTTCGTGATGCTGGCGTTGGGCTTGAACATCGTCGTCGGTTACGCCGGTCTGCTGGACTTGGGATACATCGCGTTCTTTGCGGTGGGCGCGTATTGTTATGCGCTGCTGGCGTCGCCGCAGTTCGGCATACACGGTTCATTCCTGGTGCTTCTGCCGCTGGGTGCGATGGTAGCGGCGGTGTTCGGCATTATTCTGGGCGCGCCGACGTTGAAGTTGCGCGGCGATTATCTTGCCATCGTCACGCTGGGCTTCGGCGAAATCATCCGTATTTTTTTGAACAACCTGAACCGTCCGTTCAATCTCACCAACGGGCCGCAAGGCATCACGCTGATCGATCCCTTGCAGGCGGGCGGAATTTCTCTTTCAAAAACATATACTTATGATGGGTTCGCGATTGCGCCCGTGCATCTGTATTACTTCGTGTTTCTGGCCTGCGCGCTGCTGACGATTTTTATTTCATTGCGGCTGGAAAATTCGCGCATCGGCCGCGCGTGGGTGGCGATCCGCGAGGACGAGCTCGCCGCCAGCGCGATGGGCATCAACACACGCAACGTCAAACTGCTGGCGTTTGCGATGGGCGCGACGTTTGGCGGCGTGGCGGGCGGCTTGTTCGCGTCGTTTCAGGGCTTCATCAGCCCCGAGAGTTTTACGCTGCTCGATTCGGTGATGGTGTTGTGCATGGTGGTGCTGGGCGGCATGGGCAATGTGCGCGGCGTGGTACTGGGCGCGATTTTGCTGACGGCGCTGCCGGAGGCGCTGCGCTACATCGGGCCGCTGCAACAACAATGGCTGGGGCGCGTATTCATCGATCCGTCTGATTTGCGCATGTTGCTGTTCGGCTTGGCACTGGTGCTGATGATGCTGTTTCGGCCCGCGGGCTTGTGGCCTTCGAAAACGCGACAGCGCGAACTGATTGGTATCGACGCGACGGAGAAGGCCGGTGGCTGAGACCTTGCTTGCCGTCACTGGCATCACCAAACGCTTTGGCGGCTTGACCGCGCTTAACGCGGTGTCGCTGTCCGTGGCCCAGGGCGAAATCTACGGGCTGATAGGCCCCAACGGCGCGGGCAAGACTACGCTGTTCAATATTTTGACCGGCGTATATCACCCGGATGGCGGTGAGTTTACGTTTGCGGGCAGGCGATTGTCGGGACTGAAGTCGCATCGCGTGGCGGAAGCGGGCATTGCGCGCACCTTCCAGAACATCCGCCTGTTCGCCAACATGACTGCGCTGGAGAATGTGATGGTCGGGCGTCACGTACGCACGCACGCGGGCGTACTCGGCGCGGTGTTGCGATCAAGCGCCACGCGCACGGAAGAGGCCGCCATTGAAAAACGCGCACACGAACTGCTCGACTACTGCGGCTTCGCGCGTCACGCCAACGAGCTCGCGCGCAACCTCGCCTATGGCGATCAGCGCCGCCTCGAAATCGCGCGCGCCTTGGCGACCGACCCGAAGCTGCTGGCGCTTGATGAGCCCGCCGCCGGCATGAACGCCACCGAGACCGCCGCGTTGAAACAATTGCTGGAACGCATACGCAGCGACGGGATCACGCTGCTCCTGATCGAACACGACGTGAAACTGGTGATGGGCCTGTGCGACCGCGTCGCCGTGCTCGACTACGGCGAAAAAATCGCCGAGGGCGTGCCCGCCGAAGTGCAGCGCGACCCGAAGGTGATTGAAGCGTATTTGGGAGTTGACGTTGCCGCCGTTGCTTGAAGTCCGGGGCCTGAAGGTCGCCTACGGCGGCATCAATGCGGTCAAAGGCATTGATCTCGACGTGGGCGCCGGCGAGCTCGTCGCGTTGATCGGCGCCAACGGCGCAGGCAAAACCACTACGCTGAAAGCGCTGGCAGGCTTGCTCAAACCTGCCGCGGGCAGCGTGCGCTACGACGGACACGACGTGACAGGAACCCCCGCGTTTGAGTTGGTGCGGCGCGGCCTGGCACTCGTGCCCGAGGGCCGTGGCGTGTTCGCGCGCCTCACCGTGGCAGAGAATCTTGCGATGGGTGCTTATATTCGTGATGACAAAGCAGCGATTGCCGCAGATTGCGAACACGCCTACGCCACATTTCCGCGTCTCGCCGAACGCCGCAGCCAACTCGCCGGCACACTCTCCGGCGGCGAACAGCAAATGCTCGCCATCGCGCGCGCACTGATGTGCAAGCCGCGCCTGCTGCTGCTCGACGAACCCAGCATGGGCTTGGCACCCATCGTGGTGCAAAAGATATTCGAAACCATCCGCGCGGTGGCGCGCGAAGGCGTCACGCTGCTGCTGATTGAACAAAACGCGCGCCTGGCGCTGCAAACCTGTGATCGCGGCTACGTGATGGAAAGTGGTTTGATTACGTTAAGCGGCGAAGCAAAGGCACTGCTGGATAATCCGGACGTGCGGCGCGCGTATTTGGGGGAATAGCGGGAAACGCCGTAAGTAATTTTTTTTATTGATTATTTATTCTGGGCATCATTGGCGCCCTCAATGCCGGCTGGACTTGTGCACCGCCGGATTCAACTTGTCGATATCCGCCTGCACCTGCTCGCGGCTGCGCTCATACACCATCTCGCGCCCCA